>JAWBKW010000001.1:0-161450 GCA_038831135.1 Sulfolobales archaeon
CAGTGTAGAAGACTAAGACCTTAGCGTCATGTATGGCGTGCTTGATGTAGTAGACGTGCTTTACAGCTGCTGCACATCCAAACCTACAGCAATACTTAACATGCTTCTCATCCCTTGAGCCCGCACATAAAACTATGCCAATAGTCTTCGGTTCCTTACCGTCCGAAGGTTTCAATATTTTCCCCTTAGTTGGGCCGTCAGCTGACGATAACCTCTCAAGCTGCAACCCACTTATCACGTTCTTAAACTTCCCATAACCGTACTCCCTCAACTTACTTAAGTCGTATAATTCGTAGCCTATAGCAACTATTATAGCTCCGACATTCAGTTCAACGAACCTCTCCTTCTGACTGTAATCGATAGCACCTACAGGGCAGACCTTCTCACACACTCTGCAGATACCCTTAGTAAACCATAGGCAGTGCTTAGTATCTATTACAGGTCTCCTAGGTACTGCCTGAGCAAACTCGAAGTATATAGCCTTCCTAACACCTAACCCCTCATCAAATTCCTTAGGTGCCCTACCCGGGCACTTCTCAACACAGGTACCGCAGCCAGTACACTTACTCCAATCAACATAAGTAGGCTTTAACCTAACCTTAACTTTGAAGTCCCCTGCAGAACCAGAAACATCAACAACCTCAGAATACGCATATATATCTATATTAGGGTGTCTGGAGACCTCAACCATTAAAGGAGTTAATATGCATTGACTACAGTCTAGTGTTGGGAAGGTCTTATCTAACTGAGCCATCTTACCCCCAATACTTTGCTTCTTCTCGATGAGGTAGACCTTAACACCAGCATTAGCTAAATCTAGAGATGCTCTGATGCCAGCGATTCCACCACCTATGACTACGGCCGATTTAACGACCGGCGCCTTCTCAGTGCTTAACTCATATAGATGTGGTGCTCTAGCAACAGCAGCAGCCACTAAGTCTTTAGCTTTCTCCTCAGCTTTATCAGGTACGTCCTCATGGACCCATGTAGAGTGTTCTCTTATGTTAACCATTTGAAGAAGCCATGGGTTGAGACCAGCTCTCTTAAGGACTCCTTGGAATGTGGGTTCATGCATCCTTGGGGAGCATGCAGCAACTATAACTCTATTTAGACCGTACTTCTTAATATCTTCCTCAATTAATGACTGACCAGGTGAAGAACACATATATACGTAGTCCCTAGCAACTACAACGTTAGGTAGTTTACTAGCGTATTCAGCAACTTTAGCTGGATTAATAACCCCGCCTATATTCTTACCGCAGTGACATATATATACGCCTATCCTTACATCACTCATAGAGACTCACCCCCAACTTCTCCAAAACCTCTTCAACAGGACTTACGTTTAGATTTAAACCTAATTCCTTCGGCTTTAACCCTATAGCAAGTCCAACTATTTGAGTAAGGTAGAATACAGGTATCGAGAGAGTATCATCCCCCACTTCACTGCGGGCAGCATCCTGCTTAGCATCAATCATCTCCATACAGTACGGACATGAAGTACTCACAGCATCAAATCCGTACTCCTTAAAGGTCTTAAGCTTAGAAGCAGTTATCAATAAAGCATGCTTAGCTGAGTAAGGCAGTATAGTAGCACCGCAGCAACCACCCTTATCCGGGTAGTAACCAACCTCAGCACCTAAAGACTTAAGAATAGAGTCGTACTTCCTAGGCTCCACAGGGTCTTCAGGGCGCGGTATATCGGAAGGTCTAAGCATGTGGCAACCTGGGTAGGACGCTATTTTAATCCCCTTTAGAGGACGTTGAACTAAACTCTTAATCTTCTCAACACCTACGAAATCATGGAGAACTTCTAAAGTGTGATACACATCCACATTAGTACTTAGTTTGATATCCTCATTATTCAGGAGTTTTGAAATCTCCTCCCTCAAAGCAACATCATGTCTTAAGAGGTCCTTAATCTTCCTTAATGAGGTGTCACACCCATTACATAATGCTAGTATAGGTAGTCCCTTCCTCGACGCTAGCGACAGTATCCTAGCCGACATATACACCCATGCCTTCCTATTTAACCCCTTCATAGGGAAGCCGCAGCAACCAGCTTCGGGGAAGTCAATCAATTCAACACCTAATTTAGGGAAGACATTACGTACGGATATCTCATAACCGTATTGTTTTGTAGGAATGGTACATCCCAAGAAGAGTAGAAACTTACTCATATACACCACCTAATAACTTCCTCAGATTTAAGGTAGTTCCTTCATGTATGTACGGCTTAACTAACTCGGGGAGGGATAAGGCACTCCTACTATACATCTCGAATTCCTTACTAAGTACCTCAATAGGTGGTGAGATATAACCAAGTTCTATCAAGTTCTTAGCCATCATCTTCAAATCTTCAGGCGGTTTATAACCCATAGAAATAGATAAGTTCTTTAGAGCTATTACGACCTCAACGGGTGCGACATTCTGCGGGCAGTACTCGCTACACTTCCAACACTCCGTACAGGCCCACACTATACCGGACTCCAGTAAATTCTTAACGAATCCAAGCCTAGTCAACGCGACAATTAGATGAGGTTTATAGTCAGGGATCACCTTAGTTGCTGTGCATGCGCTAGTGCATTTAGCGCATTGATAACAGTACTGCGGGCTGTGAGGCTTAACTAGCTCCCTAACCTCGTTTAAAATCCTACTATCAAGTAGTTTTACCTCTAGCGCCACAACCCTCAGAACCTCCTCAACTAATAATATGTAGGGAGGGGTAAAAAACTGTTTGTGATTTAATAGTGTTTTATTAGTATAAATTTTAGCTGATTCAAGTTAAATTATTAACGTAGAATTCGTAGGTAAATACCTAAAACCATTTAAGGATATTAGGGGGTAAGATACTCAATAATTAATAAGCTTATTAAAGCTTACCACTCGGCTCCTCAGTTAGGTAGTCCTCTCCATAACCCAGGATACGCTGCATCGCTGCGTAGATCTCATCCAGTCCCTTCCCACTGATTGCGGAGGTAGGTATCAACTCAAGAGGTAATTCCTTAACCACCTCACATAACCGTAAGGCTAACTCAATATCTATATAGTCCTTAGACCCGAGTAACTCATGGCATGAGTACTCTTCATTAAATATGTTTACTATCTTAATCTCCTGATCAGTACTCAATAAATCAGCCTTAGTTAGAGCGATTATTTGAGGCTTCCCCATCCTAAGCATTGATGAAGTCGACAATAATAGCATCGATATAGTTGATAGGGGACTTAAAGTTAAGTAAGAATCTATGAGGAAGAGAGTGACTGACTTCCTACCCTCAGTTAAGTAATTAATTAGTAGTGGACCTACCCTCCTAAAGGCAACTATCTCTAACTGACCAGGCATGTCTACAATCACGTAGTTATTGTTGAATGACTCTATCTCATTCTTAATATCTGAGATGTGGTTCACTAACATATCTACAGCAGCTATTAACGCCCCATTAGGCCCTAAACCATACTTACTCATAACTTCCTTCACGTTTACGTAATCCCTGACATCTACGTCAGGGGTGTATGGTGTGAAGTCAGCGGCAGGGTCAAAATTAACCTTAGTCACAGACATTTCATGGTCTTCTATCCAATTAGATAGGGCGTGGGTTAAGGTAGACTTACCTGAACCGGCAGGACCCATTACTATCACGTAATACATGATTACCACCGCAAGAGTCTTCGACTCTCACCCTTAAAACTACCAATAATGTTGACCCTATACCCGCATCTAGGACATACGTTCCCTTCCTTTAAGTTCCACTCAACTATGTCGAATCCATATCTACGTACAACTAAGTAGTTACAGTTAGGGCAGTACGTATGTTCTAACTCATGTCCAGGTACGTTCCCTAAATACACGTGTTTAAGACCTTCATCTAAGGCGATCTTAGCTAATTTCTCAAGAACTTCAATAGGTGTTGGCTGGACATCAGACATCAGGTAGTGTGGGTAGAAACGGAGTAGGTGGAACGGTGTTTCAGGACCTAAATTCTCGTTAATCCACCTAGCTAACCTTCTTACATCATTTACATCATCACCATATTTAGGAACAACTAAATTAGTAACTTCTACAAAGATCCCCTTACCCTTCATAATTTTTAAGGAGGTGAATACTGGTTCAGGATCTGGAACCCCCATAAACTTTCTATAGAAGCTTAGATTACCACCGCCTTTGAAGTCGACGGTTGCAGCATCCATATAAGGCGATAACTCTATCAAAGCCTCATCACTAATATATCCATTAGTTACCATGGTGTTGAACATCCCTTCCTTCTTAGCGAGTCTAGCTACATCATACATATATTCGTAGAAGATTGTTGGTTCGTTGTAGGTGTAGCTTACACCATCAGCTTTATATCTCTTACTAATTCTTATGATATCCTCCGGGGTATGGTACTCTCCGAATATGTCTCCCCTCCTTGATTGGCTTATGGTCCAATTCTGGCAAAACATGCACATGAAGTTGCAACCAGCTGTGGAAATCGAAATAACTGATGAGCCAGGCATGAAGTGCATTAGGGGTTTCTTCTCTATAGGATCTAAATTAACAGCGGTTAACAATCCATAAACTAAGGTGTACAGCGTCCCCTTATCATTGTATCGGACACCGCAGGCACCGAAGCCACCGCTAGCTATTGGACACCTCTTATAACATAAGTTACACCTTACTTTCTCACCTTCAAGTGGTACCCAATGGGTTGCCCTCATAACCCATTTCTTATTTAAATCAACCACAGCAACTCCACTATATCGGACTACGTTATGAAAGCTAATAAGGATGATATTATAACTTAAATTCCGCTTTAAGTATCCATTAATAGGATGTGAGTTGATAGTTGCGGGTTTATCTGGGGCTAATGGATTGGACTTGAAGCTTAGTCATCTACTTAATGCTAGGGTAATACATGTTGAGAGTAAGAGATTCCCAGATGGTGAAACCTATATCAGGTTTGATGGAGACGTCGGCGGTGAGACTCTCGTATTCGTTCAATCTCTATACCCTGAGCAGGATAGGAAGCTTTTCGAACTGCTCCTAAGCATAGATACGGCTAAGGATTTAGGTTGTAGGGACGTTATCGTAGTAGCCCCATACTTAGCTTATTCACGTCAAGATAGGAGATTCTTAGACGGTGAACCAGTAAGTATTAAGACAGTTCTCAAGCTTTTAAATAGCGTAGGCACTAACTACTTAATAACTGTTGATATGCATAAAGCTGAATCACTTAAATACTTCCATGGTAAGACTATAAACCTTAACCCAACACGTTTATTTGCTGAAGCCATCAGTAAAGTAGTTAATAAGCCGATTGTGATTGCCCCCGATCAAGGAGCCTCAGGTAAAGCTGCGGAGCTTGCTAAACTGCTACCCGACTCCGAATACGTGGTGTTTAAGAAGTATAGGGATAGAATTACTGGTAAAATAACTCACGAAACCCTTGACGTAGACGTTTCTGGTAGAGACGCCATAGTCATTGACGATATAGTAAGTACAGGCACTACGATAGCTAGCATAGCCTCCTATATTAGGGGTAGGGGTGTATCTAAAACCTACGTCGTATGCAGCCATGCTTTATTAGTTGGCAACGCGTTTGAGAAAGTTATCTCAAGTGGGGTATCCAAGATATATGCCTTAAATACTTTACCTCTTCCTGAGGGAGTTGAGGTTATAGACATCACTCCAATACTCTCGGACGCTATAAATAATTTAATTAGGAATTAAGATGGTAGCAATTAAGTATTATGTAGTTCTATCCGGTGAGCATAGAACACTCCCTGCTTCTGAGTTAAGGTCAATAGCGTTAGCTGAGGGATTAAGTTATAGGGAGTTAGCTAACTTAGACATGGTTCTGATTTCCGAGTCAACAGAAGATTTACCGACTTACGTAGCCAGAGCAGCACTAACTAAAGTTTTTGGCGAAGTCATCACTATTTCAGAGTCTGGTGCTGACCTCTCGAGTGTAGCTAAGGACATTAATTGGGATGAAGTATTACGCGATAATGAATTATATACTATAGACTTAATTCGTATTAAGGAATACTCCAAATGGATTACTTACGAATCAATAATAAACACCGTTAAGCCATTAATACATAAGAAATTCTTACACTATAGTGAGGTAGCTAAGACTCTAACACCTCCGGCTGTGGTGGACTTCATCCTCAGCGATGGTTTGTTAATCGTAGGTAAGAGACGTTATAAACGGGAGTTCTCAATCTTCAGTAGTAAAGACCCTAAAAATAGACCGGTCTACAGGCCTGGGACCATGAAATCCGTAATGTCAAGAGTTTTAGTTAACTTAAGTAGAGTAAGTGTTAGGAGGAAGGAAACCTACCTAGATCCTTTCTGTGGGGTCGGGGGTCTCTTAATCGAGGCATGCTCCATTGGACTCAGATACGTAGGTTCCGACATAGATAGTAAGTGTGTAGAGGGTGCTAGAGATAACCTAACCCACTTCAACTGCGTCCCATCAGTAATCGTAGCTGACGCATGTAAATTACCTTATAGGTACGTTGATGGGGTCGGTACAGACCCTCCCTACGGTAGATTAACTAGGAGTGGAGGACGTAAGACTCTTTACGAACTAATGGAGTGTACTATTAATTGCTTAGCCGATGTAATTAAGAGGGGAGGTTATTTAGTGCTAGCTCAGTCTAAGGAAGTACCTCTATATGACTTACTAACTAATGCTGGCTTTAAGTTGATTGAGAGGCATTATAATTGGCTCCATAGATCCTTAATTAGGAATATATATGTGGCTGTTAGGGCATGAACCTTAAGATAATCTTCCTCGGTTGTAGAGCACCATCACCATCACTCAACGCCTTCACATCAATAGCAGTAGTCTGCGGCGGCGAAGTAATATTATTAGATGCCGGTGAAGGCACGCAGAAGTACTTAACTCTAGCTGGGTTAAGTCTAGCTAAAGTTACGAACGTGTTCATAACACACCTACATGGTGACCATGTACTGGGTTTAATCCCTCTTATGGAGTCGAGGTCATTACTAGGTATTGAGAAGGGATTAACGATCTACGGACCTCCAGGAATTAAGGAATATATCCAGCATAATCTAAGGATACTTAACTTCACCCCCATATATCCTTACGAGGTGATTGAAGGGGGTAAATTCAATTTAGAAAATAATAAGTACTCTGCGGAATCGTTCCCAGTTACGCATTCAGTAAATACTTTAGGTGTTAAACTCAGGATCCGTAACAAAACCATAGTCTATACCTCAGACTCAAAACCCTGTGACGCAATAATTAAGAATGCTGAAAAAGCTGACGTATTAATACATGACTCAACATACAGTTATATTGACTCAGATAAAGCACGTGAGTACATGCACTCGACTTCTGTGGAAGCGGCCTTAGATGCCGCACTCTCAGATGTTAAGACATTAGTCCTCACCCATGTTAGTATGCGTTACGATGATACGTCAAAATTGGAGCGTGAGGCTAAAGCAAAATTCTTCAACACTATAATGGCTGAGGAGTTAATGACTATGTTTCTATAGATTCATCATACTTTAGGAATAGGGGATTCCCAAAGAGGTCTACCCTTAGATGTTTTAGGAGCTAACCAATCGATTACCTCCCTAACTTTATCTGTAGTTATAGTTAGGGTTATTGGTCCTAGCGGTGATTCCTCGTCATGAGTTATGAGGGATGCCTTACCAGCATACGCTGATTGTTTATGGAATTTAAGCACTAAAGTGTTTTCTCCAACTAAAGATTTCAGCATAACGTTACGTGCGGTATCTAAGATCCTCTCAACACGTAAGAGTCTATGTAGCTTAATTAATGACTTAATATCCGTTGAAACACCCACTAATAATTTATACCCTCCGCCAACATCTACAACATCTAACTTACTTACATCAACTAAGTTAAGTACCGCCTTCTTAACCTTATCAACGTCTTCAGTGGGCTTAACCTCGGTCTCTACACGTACCTCAATCAACGCTTAACTAACTCCTTAACCTTATTTACTACGTGATAAGTTAGCTCGTCAGCTCTTAAACCTTCGTTAACTACCATCAAGTCAGCTAACGCGATTACGGAGCCTAAACCTAATCCTAATTCGCTTAGGTCTCTTTGAACGAACTCGTCCCAATCCTTAGGATCGCCGTCTCTCCCCCTTAACGAAAGCCTTAAGAACCTAGTCCTAGGCGATGAATGTATAGCTATTACGTAAACATCACCGTATTTCTTAAAGGTATTAACCTCATCTAAAGATCTAACCCCATCAACCACAACTATTTTAATCCCTTTACTTAAGACCTCCTTAACTACCTCCCTAGCGATATAATCAGCGCCGTTTTCCCTACGTATTTCCTTAGCGAACTCCATAATAGACTTAGATGTCATCTTAATACCTCTCTTCACGGCTTCACGTCTTATAATATCCCCCATAGAAACTACAGCATCAACGAGATGTTTAACTCCATTAACTACTAAGGTCTTCCCGGACCCAGGCATACCAGTAACACATATAAATAAACGTTTCGTATCTTCAGGGATTTCTATACTTAACACCTTAAGTAGTAATAAGTTTGAGTTCTTAATTAAGCTATGTACTTGAAGTAATAACTCAACGACCGTATTAATTGCGACTACCTTTATCTGTATCTCAGAATTATTACTCTATCGGTGCTTGTATGCCTGTAATATATAGATGTAGCATATGCGGTTCCGTACTATATTCTTTCGATAAAGTAGGGCAGGACTTCTACGGACTGCCAACACCTTCCGAATTAGCTACTAAGTTAGGTGGTAAATGCTTTAAATGCGGAAGCAGTCTAGGAACCCCTAAACTAGATAATATTAAGTTATCTAAGTAGTATCGCTGAGCCACTGCGGTCTTTTAGAAATAAATCTATAAAACCACACCTTAAACTCGTCAGAGCTATCATAAATAGGTTTTAAATTACATATCTTAACCACTTCATAACTCCGAATATGCCTCGCCATAAGTATCTTACCAGCCTCGCCAAGCAACACGTCATACGGTGTTAAGTACTTCCTAACCTTCATAACTACTAAATCACCTAAGTCGTTGATCCATGGACCCACAGAACCTTCACCTTCAACACCTAAGTATTTCTCTAAGAACTTACCAGCATCCTCAGTCCTAAAAGATTTAGGGCCTACGTGTAGTGTGTAGAGAGGTAATTCCCTAGGAACTACCTCATAAAGTAATACACCTAAACTCACTTCATCACACCATAAATCGCTGTCAACGACTTCGAAGTCGAACTGCTTTAAGAGGCTTTGACCACGTCTCAAACACTTCTTAAGTTCTCCCCATATAACATCAGGTGAAGTGCCTTCTTCATAAATAATTAAGTAACCAACCACTGCTGTCCTGCGATTATTTATGGATTGTTCCGCATCATCCCAACTACCTACACTTGTTTTAGGGTAGAAATAATTTATTGATGGTCTCTCTAAAAACCTCCTACACGCTAAAACAGCTGTAGAAAGAGATTTAGGTGATAGTGCTGCGGCAGCGTTTCTCCTAGGGTCTACAGGGTCGGGGAAGATTAGCGGTTTCTTCTCAAAAACCCTTAAATAATCTCTAATATCTTCAAACATTTTTAAAAGGTCGATTACCTGGGGTGGTTTCCAATTAGCAATACCTTTTACAGCATCTATAAACGACCCATAGTAAATTATGAGTAATTCCGTTAGATATCCGGAAAATCCCTCAGTCTTGATTTCAGCACCGTAAACCCCTATACCCTTGAAAAATTTCTTAAGTAGTCTTACATCATTATTCATTTCCTTAGTCAGCTTACTCTTAACGAAGGCTGTGTGGAATACCGTTCTATCTACTGCAGTCTTAATCTCATCTACGCTAAACGCCATATATGCTGGTACGACATCCACTTCAATACCGTCCTCCTTAAACCTTAGGTATGGATGGGAAGCGTAGAGTCTCTTAGGTTTGAAGGGGCTTAATACCTCAAGCATCTTATTCACTAATCCCTCTAGCCATTCCTTAGTCATTCCATCATATCTGATTAGGACGAAGATATCAAGGTCTGTATCATTCCTAATGTGCGTATCTTTGCTAACAGATCCCTCTAGGCTGATTCTGAAGGGGTAATTAAGCTCCTTAAGTAGAGGTTCTAGACGCGAACTAAGATCCTTAAATAAATCTAAGGCTCGCTGAGTCTCTTCAGGAGTTGGTAATATGGTGTTTAGTACATAGTCGCGGATAGACCTTAAGTCCTTCTCGAACATCTCTAATCAGCTAATAGAACTTCAAATAAGTCCGAATATATAGGTCCTTTAGGTGTTAATGTGCTCTTCTTAAGCTTGACTTTAGTCACGGGCGAAGGACCAACATCCACATCATTCAATTCTGCAAAGAGTTCTGATAAACACCTACTTGGTTTAAACTCCTTAACACGGGCTAATGTTAGATGTGGAGTAAACTCCTCCTTCTCTGGTTGAAAACCTAACCTCCTTAAACCCTTCTCTATACAATCCCTAATTAATTTTAATTGATTAGAGCCTTCAGAAACACCTAACCATATGACTCTAGGCCTTCCCACGGATGGGAATGCCCCAACACCTCTAAATCTAATGCTAAACCTCTTAAAATTTGAAACACATTGCAATACATTAGTAATATCATTTATTAAATGCTCGTTAACTTCTCCGATAAATCTTAAAGTCATATGTAGGTTCTCATCCTCTACAGCCTTCAAATCGATGTATGACGAGCAAGCATTCACTCTATTCTTAATATCGATAATCCTCTTTAAGGTGTTTAAGTCCTCCACCTCCACCGCTATGAAGACTCTTACCATACGTCATCAAGTCCCATTTTATATTGGGAATAAATGTTTAAATTTATGTTTTAGTTATGTGTGTGTGGGGGCCGTAGTCTAGCTTGGCTAGGATGCCAGCCTGGGGAGGAATCCCCACCGGACCGCTGGTAGGGCATACCTCAGTAAGGTCCCGGGTTCAAATCCCGGCGGCCCCACTATTTAGTTTAAGGGATTTAACCATTGATATAGCTCTCTTAGCGGCTTCCTCTAAATTATCTCCGGAGACATTAAATACTAGGTTCGTCCCTTTAATCCTTAATTTAAATCTACGCTCACCATCTATGATGTATTCTTCAACGAGTTCTAAAACGATCCCCTTCTCATTCATGTAATCACACCAACTTACTTTAGTAACATTAATTAAATAAGTGAGCTACATGAGTTATCCTTAATTCAATTCTCTTGAGCCGGAGTTAATCATTTAATGTATTCCTCCAATGATGGTAATAACTTCAGCTCTCTTAGTACTTCGTCAAGGTCTTTACTATTTAATAACACGTCCTTACTTAATTTGTAGGTGTTATTATTTATTCTCTCTAATTGCTCTAGCCCTACGGTCCTCCATTTATCGCCAGATATTTTAACGGCTATGAATGCTTGACCACCAGCTCTCTCAGCGAAGTCTCTTAGTTTACGAATTTGCTCCTCACTTATGTATATGGTATCAGGCTTAGACCTACTCTTAACTTCAAACACTAAAACCTTACTTGATTTAATAGCTATTAAGTCAGGGTATTTAGCTTTCTTAATTTTGGCCCCACTTGCTGGAGCACGCATAACAGCAAAGCCATACTTCCAGAGTTTGATAACTAATTCACGTTCTGCTGCATACCCCTTAGTCCTTCTCATTAAACACACCCAACTACTTTCAATAATGCTATCTCAAACTATAAATTAGTTAAGCATAAGTTTAAAATAAATGTAGATTATTTCCACATAGGTGTGATTCGTGATAGACATATTCACTATAATATTGATAGCATTTACTGTGCTAATTATTTTCTCATTACTCAGCGCCAGCATTAAGGTTGTTAGGGAGTATGAAAGGGCCGTTCTCTTCAGACTTGGTAGATTAGTAGGTGTTAGAGGTCCCGGATTATTCATCATAATACCGTTCGTAGATAGTTTGGTTAAAGTTGATTTAAGGGTCGTAACTACTGACGTGCCTAGGCAGGAAATAATGACTAGAGATAACGTTACAGTAAATGTTGATGCAGTAATCTACTATAGGGTTGCAGACCCTGAGAAGGCAGTCACTAAGGTAGCTAACTACCCATACACGATAACTTTATTGAGTCAAACAGTATTAAGGGATGTTATAGGTCAGGTGGAGTTAGATGACTTACTCTCAAAAAGAGATGAACTCAATAAAAGGATTCAAAGTATTATAGATGAGACTACGATGCCTTGGGGTATTAAGGTAGTCGGCGTTACATTGAAGGGTGTTGAACTACCTGAAAATATGAAGAGAGCTATGGCTAAGCAGGCGGAGGCCGAAAGATGGAGGAGAGCTAGGATAATTGAGGCTGAGGGTGAAAAACAGGCATCTAAGATACTATCTGAAGCAGCTGAAGAATATGAAAGACATGCTGTAGCTATTAGGCTTAGGGAACTTCAGACATTGACCGAGATAGCTAAGGAGAAGTCATTAATTGTAGTGACGGAGACATCAAGACCTGAATTAAGTGCCTTATCAACATCTATCGGGGTAGTAAAGCAATTAAGTAGTAAGGAAGAAGGAAAGTAGGTTATGCCTAAATTACTGCTTAGGTTAGCGTTACTAGTTGCTTTCTTAATGTTGTTACCCTCCTCATTAGTGTCTGATGCGTCACAGCAAATTAATGAGGCATTAGTGGTTGAGATACTACCTCCATTCGACACTATAGACCCAGGCATCGCTGAATGCGTTAGGGAAGCGTTAGATGATGCTGAGCGCTCTAGAAACGCAGTAATTATTCTGATAGATTCTTATGGTGGTTGGCTTGACTCAGCGCTAGCTATAGGTGATGCTATATACCTATCTAAGACTCCAGTTATTGGATTTGTAGCTGGTGGTAAAGCCTTAAGTGCAGGTACGTTAATACTCCTACCTACCCATATATTCGCGATATCCTCTAACTCCATAATAGGTGCTATGCAACCAGTTTCCTACGACCCGTTAACTGGTAGTGTAAGGTACTTAAATGAGAGTAAGGTACTAAATCCAATCATCGAGAAGGCTGTATTATATGCTGAGAGTAGAGGTAGGAACGTATCCTTAATTAAGGAATTCATAACAAGTAACTTAGTTCTAAATGCTGAGGAATCTAGGGGATTAGGTATAAGCGACTTAATAGTAAACAGCATAGACGAATTAATTAATGAAGTTAACGGGGAGGAAGTTAAGACTGTGCTAAACACGTATACCATAAATATAAAGAGTTATCACCGCTATACGTGTAGCCTAAGGTCTAGAACGCTCTCCGTACTCACAAATACGTTAGTTAGTACAGTATTATTTACTGTTGGCGTTATGGCCTTAATTTTCTCGGTAGCGTCCGCCAACCTCTACGCAGCCTCCTTGGCCTTAGTCTTCCTAATTTTAGGACTTATAGGTTCTGGCTTCAATCCGAACATAGCCTCGCTATTAATGATAGTACTAGGTTCGCTACTTCTTATGCTGGAGCTCTTCGTAATACCCGGTTTCGGTATTACGGGTATTGCCGGAATTATCTTCTTAGTATTCGGTATACTACTCATCCCATCTTCCATCCCAGCAACAACTGCTTTAACTCCGGAGCAATTAACAGTTTTTAGATTTACTGCAATAATTATCGGAGTTATAGGTGCGTCTACAACAACATTAATATTTATGAAATTAGTTAAAATTAGGAAGATGAAGAGACAACTCTTTAATTTAGAGGGTAAGGTAGGTAAGGCCTTAGATAGGCTAATCCCTAACACGTACGGATACGTATTCGTTGAAGGTGAGTATTGGCTGGCTAAGTCTGAAGAGCCTATAGAACCTGGTGAGTTAGTAGTCGTAGTAAAGCATGTAGAAACTCATTTAGTGGTGCGTAAGTATGTCACTTAGCGGATACGCAGATCTCCCACTTCATACAGGTCACGTACCGCACTGGCTTGCTGAACTTATGAAATCGCTTGCTAAGGAAATAATTAAGACCTTAATTATGGAGTTCGGTAATGAGGGACTCCTTAGAAGGCTTTCTAACCCGTTATGGTTTCAAGCATTCAACAACGTAATAGGTATGGATTGGGATAGCAGTGGCTCAACAACAGTTACTACCTCAATAATTAAACACGTGCTTAATGAGTTAAACCTTGATGTTAGAATTGCAGGCGGTAAGGGTCAGACATCATTAAGTACACCTCAAGAAATATCAAGATATGTGGAGGAGTTAGGTGGCAGCACCTCATTAATTAATGAGATGGTTAGATACTCCAAACTATCTGCTAAGGTCGATAGCGTATTACTCCAAGACGGATTCATTCTCTATCACCACGCGATAGCTTTCGACACAAGCGGTAGGTGGGTTGTAATACAGCAAGGTATGAATGCGGAAAATAAACTTGCACGTAGGTACCACATAGCTTGGTTCACAACAAACACAATAGACGAAGAACCTCATTCAGGTATATCATCAAACCATAAGGGTGAGGTACTTAATTTAACAGATATAGAATCTAGGAGATGTAAAAAAGTAATCTTAGACTTAGTTAATGAAGAACCTAGGAAATTAGTTACTGCGGTGTACGAAGTAAATAGAACCTTAAAGAACATAAGAACTTTATACTCATATACATCACTTAGAGAAAATCAGAAGCAAGACACAAACATACCATACAACCGTAACATCCCTTATTATAGACCGATAAGGATTGATAAGACGTTTATAGCTAAGTTAAGAAAAGCTTATGAGGTAAGACCTTCAACCATTGAAGATATGTTACTAATATCGCAGTTAGGGGGTGAGGTTGTCAGAGCTTTAAGTTTGATTTCCGAATTAATATATAGAGAACCTCCCTCACTTAAGGATCCTGTCACTCATCCATATGATCCGTTCAAATACGCTTTTGCTGTAGGTGGTAAGGACGGAATCCCCTTCCCAGTTAAGAGAGAGCTCATGGTTAGCGTCATTAAGGAGTTAGAGGAAGTGGTTAAGGACGCTGAATTAGGCAATAAGGAGATGTTAATTGCTTTAAGAGCTCTCAGTAGGCTTGCGCCAAAAGAGTTTTACCTAGAGAGCTCCATAACATGACTTGTCCACATCTTCTAAAACCTTTTAATTTAATAAGCTTGAGCATCCTGATATTGTGGTGACGTTAATTGCTAAAAGGTGATTTGCTGGAGTTCGTCAGAAATGAAGTTAAGGGTGTTATATACCATAGCTGTATTTTAGATGAGATTAAATTAGGTGGTAGGAACTATCCTAGAAGCGGTAAATATCTTATAGAAATAGATGAGCAACAACTAGATGAATTATACCTTACTATAGTGGCTGTGCTCAATGAACCAGTAAATAAGGTCGTGTGGAAGGTAGGTGTTGATGGATTAAATATTACTCGTGAATTCAAACCTCAGATAATTAATGAATCATCTATAGGTAGTATCTACACTACTCATGTATTTGATTTAAGCAAGATAGTTAAGGGAGGTAAATCATATACTTTAACAATATCATGTGATTCCTCAAAACCTATAGTCATAAATGGTTTAGAATTAGTTGGTACAAGGAAGGTTGGTGATGTGTTGACTGAGGTAGTTTATAAAGCCGGTTGTGTGTTGCTTAACCCATCAGAGACTTACTTCATCAAATCAACCTTCTCAAAGGAAGGACCCTACAACATCTCCCTCTTCATGAATTTACCATCAAGAAACGCGTTAGTGGATATAACTTTAAATGATTCATTCATTAAGACTTTAAATAATTTACTAGGATTAAATAGCGTTCAATTATCTGATGTTTATTTGTTGAAGGAAAACATCCTAGCTATTAAACATAGAGACACCGTTGAGATGTACCACCCAAGATTCGTAGGGATATATTCAGTACTTAAGTATAACGTTAGTTGTAGAGGTCCTGAAATCAACATGACCTTAGAGGAGATCTCATGCAGTAATGACTCATGTAAAGCCGTAGTAAATATTAAAAATGAAGGTGATATCGTATGCGATAACGTCATGCTCGTCGGTTTCTCAACCGGAAACATGATACTACGTGATTTGATTCCATCGATAAAGCCTGGCGAGGAAATACGTAAGTGTTATAATATAAATACTAAAGGAATAGATAACAGGTTAGTTATAAAAGTTGTTTATAGGAAATTCGGCAAACAGATAATTAGTGAGGCAAAGTTAGCAATACCTTTCAACAGGTCTTAATTCGCAAATGAACCTACGGTCGAGCATAATTCGAATATTCTAATAAAGGTAATTCCTTAACCAGCAAGTTATGCTTACCTAACTCAACATGGGTTAGTACTAGATCAACGCCTCGTGGATTGGTGGTTAAACCTCAACGTATATCTTCATTAGCAGATCTGCTAGAAACGCCATTATCCCAACAAACATAGCTACCTTAGTGTAGCTTCTGAGTGATGCAGATGCTTTAATGATGTCAGGCTCGGAGCGCGCCCTAACCAGCTTAATAATCGAATATAATAGTAGGGTATCAGTAACGGTTACTAGGGCTAGATAAGTAATTCCATACATGTTTGATAAGTAGGGGTACGGTGAGAACATCACTATAAAAACCATTAACGCTAATGATATTTGCGACGCGTATTTAACGCCTTTAGTGGTAGCTAACGTCTTAACACCTCTTTTGGAATCCCCTATTACATCTTCTACACCCTTTATTATCTCTCTCATGAATGTGAATCCGAAGGCATATAATGCTGGAATTAATGTATACGTTACTAAAGTAATTTCTCTACAAATCTCTGAGAGCGCTAAACCACCGAATATAATTGAATTAGCGCTTGCAACGCTAATTGCTAAGTTACCTATTACTCCCTCTTTCTTTAATTCCTTAGAATAAGCGATCAGTAATAACCCGTTAAAGATCGCGTAGAAGAATGTAATTAACCCTATAGTAAGTGACAGAGTTACACCTATAATCATTAAGATCAGGCTTAGGATTAATGCTTCATTCCTATTAACTCGACCCGAAGGTATAGGTCTTGAAGGTTTATTAATGGCATCTATCTCAGCATCGTAATAGTCGTTGATGACGTACCCTCCTCCAGCAACGAGGATGACGGTAATCACTGGAATTATAACTGAAGCTAGATCTATACATGCACGATTACTTACTACTACATAAACTGCATTAAATCCTAAGAAGGTAGCCATTGCGGAAACCAGGAGATTATGAATCCTTAATATCTCAACAAATCCACTTAGTCTCCATATAAATCCACTCATATCAATCACCTATTAAAGCACTTCCCAATTACTAAGTATTTATTTGAAGCCTTTATTAAATTAAGACCGCAGATTTTCTCTTCTATAGAACAATAATTACTTGATTACGCGATTACCCAAAACTTAATAATTGATGATTCCTTAGCATACGTAGTAGTTAAAAATTAAAATTTAGTGTGATAACGTATTAAGTGTTGATGTAAGGTATGAATTCCTCTAAAAGGAGGTTCGGCGTTGCGCTCTCTTCAGAACTTGCTGATGAATTAGACAACATCGTCAGAAGTTTTAGTGTTGATAGGTCTAAGGTCGTTGAGCATGCTATTAAAGGATTCATAACAGAGTTCGTACATTATAGAAAGCCTCATAGGTGTACTGGGGTCTTAGTACTCTTCAACCGTGAGCATGATATTACCTCAACCACTAACCTTATCGATGAGTATAAGGATATAATCCTTGCTTACACTCACCAACATATAAGCACGTACTGTATAGAGGTTCTGATAGTTAATGGAGACTCAGCAACAATAGCTGATCTACATCATAAGGCATTGAAGAACAAGTATAGATGTAGGTATGTACCTCTAGACTACAAGTGAGAGGTTACGTGTTTAAGTTCTGCATTTTACTAAGGAGTAATAATTAAATTATTTCAAGTAAGCAGATTTGTCGGTGATGGAAACGTCTAAAACTAAGCATAAGTGCTGTGTATGTGGTAAGGTATATCCTGAGGGTCAAGGAATTACTTTAGTAGTAGATGATGAAGTAGTAACGCTTCATAGTAGAAGATGCGCTGTTAAATTCCTAAAATCATTGCTAGATGAATTAGAACCAACCACTTCGAAAGAAGTTATCAAGAAAGTTAAGAAGGAATTCGACGAAATTCTAAGTAAGCGAGCTTTAAGCACTTCTAAGAAGATATAGTTAGTAGCAATTGTTTCGTACTTTTTGTTAGATCTCACGTAATGCTTTGATGATGTTTTCTCTAAATAAGAGTCCCGCCAGAAATCCTTCAGAGTTTATTACTGGCAAACAGCTTATCCTATTCTTAATCATGATGTCGGATGCTCTAGCTAGGTCCTCATCCTCCTTAACAGTAATAGGGTTACGTATCATGATATCAGAAGCTATTAGAAATGAATGAGTTTTAAGTAAATCATAACGCACTCTAAAGTCCCTACGTACATCTCTAAATATCGCTGAGCCCGAACCAGCACCTAACAATATGTCAAGTACGTCACCACTAGTTATAATTCCTACAGGTCTATCCTCATCAATTACAACTAATTTCTTTAACTCTGATTGAAGTAACACATCAATTACATAGTATATGCTGTGATTTGGTGAGACAGTAGAAGGGTTCTTAATCATAAAGTCCGATACCTTAAACATGTTATGGAACTTACTTGAAAACGCTTTTAATATATCGTATTTAGTTATTATTCCTACGAGCCTATCGTTATTATCTATTACTGGTAAAGAACCTAATTCATGTCTGAGCATGAATTGAGCAACTGATTTTAATGTCTTATTAGGTGATATGGCATATACCGGCGTCGTCATTATTTCATTAACAGTTATCGTATCAAGTGGTTTAATATATCTCTTACGATTGAAGACTATCTTAGTGAAGTCGCTTTTACAAACTATACCGATCACTCTACCGTGTTCGGTTATAACCACTCTACCAATTTTATGTGTCAGCATTAAATTCCTCACATGTGTTAGCGGGTCTTCCTTATCAGCAGTTATCACTGGAGAACTCATATATGATGATACCTTAGGGACCATAAACCATCACCAACTAATTTAGCCATTATCCTATATTTATTTAGAGCTCTAATATTTTAATTCGTTATTTTGGCACTAATTTACTCACTCTACTCGGTCCTGGTATCTTAAGGACTAATTCATTTAAGTCTATGTATCTTAACCTTTTATCGTTACTTACGAAGAACTCAACTAATTTTTTGGCAATGATTTCCTTCTTCTCTGTTCCCGGACATAATAACACGTAATACTTACATTTACTGAATATATAGTCTTCAGGACCCACTAATACCTTATAATATTTATCATCAATTATTGAGATACCTAAGGCTAATTCCAGCTTCACATTTCTTATGTAGTTTTTCTCACCGTAGATCATAAATGAACCGGGAGCTAAGTACTCACCAGCAGGCGCCTTCTTACTTACTTGCCTTCCATAAACCCAGAAGACATCTAGGCTTCCAAAACCTTCCTTCCACCCTTTACTATAGCAGGCAGCTAATGTAGCCACTTCAAATAAGGTGTTTTCTGTAGTTTTTCCCCCACCTGATTTTAGTATAAATACGGGAGCTCCGACTATATCAGCATGCATGAATATATCATCATCGTTGAGGTACTTCCTTACTAGCTTCTCGTTTTGACTAGAGTCTCTACCACCCAACGCCAGATAACCTTCAGATGTGATGATCCAGTGATATTTATCGTACCAATCTACTTTCTTTGATATTGGTGGTGCACTAAGCGATTCCTTCTCAACTAGTAGAGAGCTTCTCTTACTCAGCGCTTCTTCGATAACCTCGTTAACTTTCTTAATCTTATCCTCAAAATCTTTTATCTGCATCTTAATCTTTATCAAGTAATTATTAACTCCTTCTCTTACGTTAAGCTCTATAGGGATGCCATTAATGTTCACTATAAATGTTCCTCTACTTCTATCATAGCTTGATGTACCGCAAGAATTAACATGCTCCCAACCATATTTCTTGACTGCATCCCAGACACACCTATATATCTCTTCCAAGGTGTTATAATTTAATGAGACAATGTCGTGAATTGTTTTAAGTTCATCTAATTTCTTAGTATAATTATTTAATTCAACCTTAAGGTCGACGATTAATTTCTCAATTCTAGCTAATTCATCATTTAACGATTTAGAGTCTTGAGTGATAACCTCAGTAGCAAATAATTTAAGAAAGTACTCATCAACTGCCTCATTAAAACTCTCAAACGGAAGGACGCTTAGAGATTCCTTAAATGTTGTAGGTTTGAAGGGGAGGAATGAAACGTAATTACCGTCTTTAGTGATGATCACCGGTTCCGGATTTTCAATAACATTATTTACAAAACGTACTATCTTGTCCCTAATTCCTGATGTTATAGCCTCAGATATAGTAACCTTCTCATAGCTATCTTTTAGTACTTCATTAACTATCTCAGGCGGTATCCCTAACCCCCTTATCAGACCTCGTTGCAGGTTATCGTACTTAATTAATGCCTCAAACCATTCTTGAACACTCAACACTCTAAAGTCTTTGTAGATTGGTGGTAAAGTATAGGTCCTCCCTATGATGACCTTTCTATCCTTAACTTTAAGCTCTTTAGTAGTAATTAATACCCTATCTTCGGAATCTACTAGCGATGCTATTCCGCGAGGTATTAATTCCACATAGAGATTATAGGTATTCTCTCTACCTTCAAGTTCTATAACAGCGATCCTCTCAAACTCTACTTGCTTAATATTTCTTACTTTTAAGTTATTCAGATATCTTCTAAACAGAGATGTTTTACCTGAAACTTGAAGCCGAGATACGGTCTTAGTGACATGGAGTCTCTCAGCAGGTTTCAGAAGTAGGTATAGGGTTTCAGCAGGGTTCCTCAACTTTAGTATAAGGCTGCCCACCGCATCATTATAAACATTATCTATATATGAATTTACTATCTTATCCTTTAATTCTTTTATTATAACTGCTAAATCAAGAGAGCTGAAAGCCTTCTTCATGGGCAAATCTTTACTTGACATCTTACTACCTAATAGGTACAGAACTACTTAAATATGTTTGATTTAAGTTAATTAGGGTATAGTGGATGGATATAGTGACGCTTAAAGCAATATATGGAGTGATTTCTGGAGTTATACTATATTTTCTAACGTTCTTCTTCACAGCATTTTTACCGGCGTTTAAGGATTTAGTATTAATTGTTGCATACATCTCACTATACGTGGGCTACATACCTTTAATGAACATCTTAAATATACAACATAAGAAACATCTAACTAAAGGTATTGCAGTTTATTATTCTATTTCGTTCCTGACATGGGTTATTATTTACGACATAGTACCAATACGGTGATATCTGCCCCTTGAGGGATATAGAACTGAATGAGGTTAGAGATTGTATTACTTGGTATAATGCTTTATCAAGTAGTTACGATGAGCTATACGGGGAGGAACAGAGGATTAAGTATAAGAAGATCTTAAAACATCTACGTAAAGACTTGGGAGCAGTTCTCGATGTTGGCTGTGGGACTGCGACTCTATTAGAGTACCTCATGGATTCTGGGTATAGGGTATTACGTTATACATGTATAGATGTCAGCGATAAAATCATTGAAATCGCTTCTAAGAAGTTTATAAGCAACAGGTATGGAACTGTTTTAACAGATTTTATAGTAGCAGATCTCACATTTCCGCCTTTTAGGGTTGGAAACTTATTCGATTTGATAACTATGATTACTGTATTGAGAGAAAACTATAACGTATCTAACATAATTAATAATTACTTAGATAAGGTTAAGGAGGAGGGCTACTTGGTATACACCGTAATTAGGAAAGGATTAAGAAGTGATGAGTTAAGATATGAAGAATTCTTTATAGTGAATAATTCAGGTAAATCTTTAGAGACACAATGCATTAGTAATTGATTTATTCAATATTATTGAGTTGTCGTATTCCTTAGTAAGGGATTTACTTAAATATTTATTTCCTTTAGATCTTCCTGTTAAGTCTCTAAATAGTAATGTTGGTGCGTTCTTAACTCTGAAGCCGGTATAACATATTTCTATGTTCGAGGCTTATTCGGTCTAAGGGAATCTTATTTTAGTTAGGGCGCAATAATTATGTTTCAGATTAATGTATTAGGTATTGCCTTAGTCTATCCAATCCCTTACCTCAAGTTTTTTAGGTATATATTCATCCATTAAGAACTTAAGTCCTTTACTAGTGAGCGCCTCTATCTCTAATTTTGCTCCCTTATTCATGAATATGTCGATCTCGTTTTTCCATCTAGGTGTTTGGAACCATCTATAGTTTATTAGTTCTTTAGCTCTCTTTATGTCCCTATCCTTGGCTTTAATTATGTAGTTCCTTCTCTCAGACTCTGAGAGATAGGGACTCTTCTTGATGTTGGGACTTCCGAAAATATCTGAAGGCATTACACCTAGAAACCTAAGGCCAGGGGTAGCTAGCCTCTCACTCTCATACGATAGTGTTATAGAACCTATTTTGAAGACGCTGTAGATATACCATCCGTAAGGGTCGCTATTATGGTATATTACCCCGTAAGAACCTATGAAGGAATTACATTCTGGTACCATGAAATCATATACGTAACCAGTATAGTCCTCCTCCAAAATATCTATTACCTCAGCGAACGTTACATGGGTTGAAGGAATTTCCGTCAAATTAAGGCGTTTAATTGATGGGAGGCTTATCTTAATTAAATCCTTATATTCATCAACACCATATGGTAGTATACTTAATGAGAGTAAGATGTTAAATATTTGCTTAGCCCTAACTCTATCCTCTACGATAAGTACAGGGACCCCATCTTCATAACTTAAACATCCATAATTTTCAAATATTTTTTTAAGGAAGTCTACAGCACCCTCATCATACTTATATAGATTTACGTAATCACCCCTTAACACGTTACTTGCACTTGACGAAGTACTTACATCACTATATTGTAAGTATGTTTTACGGTCTAAAGCTTGTTTATTATAGCTAGATACCTCTATAGCTAACTTAGATACGCTTTCGGTTAGATATTCACCATCATCAACGTCTTGGTTAGTCAAGAAGTTAGGGGCTACCGCTAATGTTGGAATTTTCTCTATTGCAGTACTTGTCCTTAATATAGGTGGTAAATTCGAAGCAACTAATATATGATCACCTGGTCTTAGGCTCCGCGCCGGTAAGACAGCTATAACCCCATCCCTTAAGACGAAGAGAGAGTGACCTCCTGTGACTTTAACTGTTCCTCTATTATTAGTTCTTATCGATAATACCTTATCATTTATCCAGTGTCTGTAGGCGTAACCTATCTTCCTCCACTCAATGTTTCCTGATATAGGGTCCCATGCAGGAACTTCTAGGTCTATGAAGATCCTCTCTTTCTCGCTGTTGCTAAAGTAATGACCTATTAATTCCTCCACAGGACCTACTCTAACTATGTCATTCTTTGGATCCTTAATTATTACAACTTCATCTGCTGGTATGCTATCGGTTATTATGTAGGTTGGGAGGTTCAACTCATCACTTAATCTTCTAACGAATCTTCTGGTGGCTCTATCAGGTTGACCTGCACTAGTTATTAGAAGCGTTTTATACTTTCTCCAAAATCCTGCTCTATGGAGTTGTTGGAACACAGCATCTTTCTCGACGATTAATACATATTCAGCGTCTACGTCTAGGAATTCTATGAGGTCAGGTGTAGGCTCTATTGAGTAGGCCCCATGCCCCATCTTACTTAGGTCTATGACGTCATCTCCAGATCTTATCCTCATATTACCAACGATCTTGCCCTTCTCCTTACTCAGTATTAGTAGCTCCTCCCTAAGGAGATTTATAAACACTTCAATGTCTCTAATAATTCCGTCGGATTCTTTCTGTTCATCCCACGTATTCTCGTTCTCGATTTTATTGCTAGCTGTGCGGTATCTTATGGTATGCTTACCTCTATAGAATAGGTCACGGATTGTTGGGTACTCATTATTAATTAACGACTCATATATTATTCTGGCCATAACTACGGTTTGCATAAATTTCTTAGCTTCCCTAATATCTAAGAATGTTCTACTTAATGTTTCAGGACCTAATAGTAGGAGTTTCCTCTCTTCATCGTAAATCGTATTACTTAACGTCCTCTTCGGAAGTATTATAGTAGGACTCTCACCTTTAATGATCTGTTTAACAAGCTCCCTGAACTTCTCAACCATAACACTTACTGCTTTATCTCTTGCCCTTCTATCAACTGAAGAAATTAATTGCATGAGATCACCTACTCAACACTTAAAACGACGTCATTGACTCCCTTAACTTTAATATTCTTGAATTTCTTAAGGATTAGACCCATTAATAGCTCAGATATAGATTCATGAGATGTTTCATTAGTAATTCTGGCTAGTGATGTAGCCACGTCCGGTATATACTTAATAATATTGATAGCTTTCTCAATCTCCTCAACCTCCCTACGTCTCTTAACAATGTATAACTTCAACTCACGTGCTACATCCCTGATACAGCTTTCAACCTCTTTCTCAACTTCAGGTACGTCAGCAATACTTTCCTTACCAACACCCTTATACGGTACTTTAGTACTACATATATGGACTAGAATGACTAGCGGTGCTGGCCACTTAACTTCATAGACATCCCATTTTATGATTCCGTTCTTGGGCTCAATTACTTTCCATACAACGTCGGAACTTTCATCATAAAGTAATGGGATCTTGTTAGCGAATCTTAGCAGTAGAGGCTCTTCAGACGGCGGTATATCACCTCCATAAGCTATACCAGCTTCAACGATAAATGGATGTCCTTCATAGACTTTCGCTTTACGTGTCCTGGCTGCCACGAATTCCGGCTTCAATATAACCTTCAAACCTGTCTTTATGATTTCCTCACCTAGGTATGAGAGGTGGTCAGCCCTCGGCGGTTTGAAGTTATTGTATTCTTTTAAGGTCTTAACAAGCGTTTCTATCTCTTCGTTAGTTAAGTTCTTAGGATCTTTTAGTGGATCTATCTTAACTATTTCTGTTATGGTGTTCGCAGTTATCTCACCTATTCCTTGAAATTCTCTAATTAGGAAGTCTTTAAGGGTTTTAGTATTTGTTGATTGTATTAACATCTTAAATAACTCTATATCGACTCCTTGCGGGTGCGGTTTAACTTCACGCGGTGGTTTAGGCATTAATGTAGTGCTTCTCTCAAAATAAATTAAGTTATTTGACGGATCTTTAAATATTATTGAGGCGTAAGGAGCTATTATGGCGGTTCGTTTTAGGTACTCATATATCTTCGGTTTAGCCCTATTCCAATCACCTTCTATAAATAACTTAACTATGGTTCCATGCCAATCACTTTCCTTTCTGAAGGAAGCCCTATAGAGGATTATTGGTTTATTTTCCTTAATGTCAATAAGTAACCTGAACGCGTAGATCCTCGATGAGTTTATTGTCGAGGAAATCACCTCTACAGGCTTACCGGTTGTTAATTGCCCATAAAGTACAGCCATCTTAGCGCCAAGCCCGAACATACCCCTAGTCTGTCGAAGCACGTACTTAGAGCTATATAGTAATTGAGCAAACGCTTGAGGTACGTTGTCTGGCGGTATACCTATTCCGTTATCTTCTACACTAACTAGGTAAACATCAGGTCTCTCAGGCATAACATCAGAGTCTATAGATACTTTAATAACTGGTAATATACCATGAGAGTCTGCAGCGTCGAGGGCGTTTTCAACTAGTTCTCTAACTGCTTGGTAAATAGCTCTTACAGGGTTTGAGAAGCCTGCAATCTCTTTATTACGGTAGAAAAATTCAGCAGCACTTAAGCTCCTAAACTTCTCATTGCTTGAGATACTCATACTTACTATCACGCACCATATGATTATTTATCTTAAGTAAATCTTTTAAGGTCGAAGCCTTAACGTCCTAAGTAAAGTAACCATAAAATTATTTAAATATGACTAAGCTAGTACCAAGTAATTGCCCAGGTATGTTCTTGCTCATACGAACTACTACTATATTATTTTTCCGGCTGTGAGCCCTGACTATCTTACCTCTATACTCATTACCTTTTTCATCCCTTATCAATACCCTACATCCAATTAAGGAGTCTACTTTGGGGAACTCACTGCCTACAACCTTAACTAGTAAGTAATTATTAAGCTGTTTAGCCTTACCCATCTTATAATTTAAAGCGATGCCTTGACCGATAGGATTCATTGATTGTTCACTCACCTTCCTCAGCCCCTAAGCTAATAAATTAGTAAGGTTTAAAAGCTTGTAGAGCTTTACTTATAAGTCACATATTACACTTTAACTATTAGGAACTTGAGGAACGAAGTAAATGAAGTTCATCGCTGATTCGATGCTGGGTAACTTAGCTAGGTGGCTTCGATTACTTGGTTACGATACCCTATACTTTCGAAACATTGAGGACTGGAAATTACTTAACTTAGCTAGGGATGAAGGTAGAATACTACTAACTAAAGATCTAGGGCTTTATAGGAAATCGATTAAGAGAGGCATTACATCGATTTATATAGAGTCTTCAGATATTGCTGAGTCCTTAGCGTTAATCTCAAGGAAGTTAGGTATTAAGTTAAGGTTTGATGGAAGCAACACTAGGTGCCCTCTTTGCAATACTTTACTAGTTAATATCCCGAAGGCGGAGGCCTTACATTTAATACCTCCAGAAATTTGTAGGAAGTACGACAATTTCTGGCGATGCCCTAGGTGCTTTAAGGTATTTTGGCAAGGAAATCATTGGGACACCATTGGAAAAATAATCGATGAAGCAAATAATTTAGTGAAGAGTAGTATAGTTGGTGGTGGTAATGGCTAATGAGTATATAGAACCAAATGATCTAAGCATAGATGAAGGTGTTTTTCTGGTTAAGCTTGCTAGGGAGGCGGTTGAGAGGTATTTAAAAAATGGTGATGTTTTAAGACCTCCACCTAATACTCCGTCAAATTTATTACTTAAAGGTATGTCCTTCGTAACCATACGGAAGTTAGTACTAAATAACTACGAATTACGGGGATGTATCGGTTATTTACAGCCTATTGAACCGCTTGCAAGTAACGTAATTAATGCAGCGATAGCGGCGGCAGTAGAAGATCCTAGGTTCAATCCTATGAGCGAGGATGAACTGAGTAACGTCATATTTGAGGTCTCGGTGCTTTCAATACCTAAAACATTAACAAGCAAGGGTTGGGAAATACTTAACGAGATTAAAGTAGGCATTGATGGATTAGTGGTAGAGCATGGGATTAATAAAGGTTTACTCCTTCCTGAAGTACCAGCGGAGTATTGTTGGGATAGTGAGACCTTCATAAGTGAGACTTGTCTAAAGGCGGGGTTACCTCCTGACTGTTGGTTACATCCGAGGGTTAGAATACAAAGATTTAGTGCGGCAGTATTCAAGGAGTTAAGACCGTGTGGTGATGTAGTAAAGGTGGACTTGCTAAGTGAGTTTAGACGTAATTGCAGTCATATACTCAGTCCTTAGGACGAATATAGTGATACCTAAGTTAAAGCTTTGATAATAAAGCACTTTAATGAAGTAAATAAACTTATAATTATTTCGGTTGGAGTTAGTTTAGGTAAGTCGATTTATGAGGGTTAAGCTCTTAACATGTAATCAACTAAACGGTAGTGTCAAAGCGTTAGTTATGTTGGGATTTAAAATCTCATCAGGTAAAGTTAAGGAGAAGGGTATCGATTATTACTTAAGGGAGTATTCTGAGGACTTAAGTAATTGGGTTCTGGAAGGTGTTAAATATCCATCAGTCCTTGAACATGTTGTATTCACATTCTACATTGAGGGAATTTCAAGGGTTACAAGCCATCAATTAATTAGACATAGATTAGCCTCCTACACTCAGGAATCTCAGAGATACTCAGCTATAGGTAAGGACTACATAATACCTGAGACCGTAACCAAGGCAGGATTTAGTGAAAGATATAAACGGTTTATGGAAGAGGCTTTCAAATTATATGATGAATTAGTTAATGCAGGGATTCCTTACGAGGACGCTAGGTACGTACTACCGCAGGCAGTTACTACTAGGCTTATAATGACCTTAAACCTTAGGGAATTGCTGCACATAGCGTGTTTAAGACTTTCTGGTAGTGCTCAATGGGAGATAAGGGAGTTAGTGCATAATATGATTGTTGAGGTTAAGAAGGTGTTGCCTGAAATTAATAAGTTAATTGAGGGATATTGTAGGGAGGCGTAGAGAAATGATACTCTCAGACTTCGATCTTAGGGCTTACCTCAGTTCCGGTAGGTTAAAAATAGATCCGTTTTCTGAGGAAATAGTTAGGGAGAACGGTGTTGATCTGAGGCTAGGGAGTAATTACTGTATGATTGTTGAGTCGAATGAGGCTTTCGATATATTAGGTCATGATGATCTAAGCAAATACTACGAGTGTGGTGAATCTGAGCAGTTCGTGTTAAAACCAAATAAACGTTATCTACTTCACACACTTGAATACGTAGCGCTCCCGCCTGAACTAATGGGTTTTGTAGAACTTAGATCTACGTTTGCTAGGTTAGGGCTCATGATACCTCCAACAATCATTGATGGTGGTTTCGAAGGACAGATAACTATTGAGGTGCTCTCAACTTCATTTCCAATTACTTTAAGGGCTGGAGTTAGATTCTTACATGTGGTGTTCTCGAAACTGACTACACCGGTTAGCAAACCGTATAAGGGTAAATACCAATGTCAGAAAGGAGTGAGGCTACCAATACTAAAAGATTGAAAGAATCAGTGGGCTCCTAAGTCTTCATTTATTTATCCGTGACCGCCACACTCATCACTTAAGGGACACTCCAAAATCATTAAATTAAACATATATTTAATTCTAAATGAATTTCAATTCAATTATATTCTAATAGCGATAATATTAATACTGTTTAAGTTGTTAGGATTTTACTGACTACTTCGGTAGGTAGGTCAGCGGCCCTAACGACCTTAGCTGTTTTAGGCGGTTTTTTAACACATACACGTAAAGGAACATATCTTGCTGGGTTATCCTCAGCTTTGCTCTTGAGAACTCTAACCTTAATATATTTATCCTTACCTATCTCAATGTATAGATATTTTTCTTTCTTTAGGCCCATAATCCCAACCTACTAACTTAGTCTTCTTCAGCTTTAAAAGTATTTTATCTTTTTAATGATTAACTATGTGGTTGGTGGTGATTGGATAATAAAGAGTCCTTATGGTCTGAGATAGTTAGTAGAGTCTCTGAGTGTTCTAGATGCGTGCTTCATAAGTATAGAACCAAGCCTGTACCTGGTGAGGGGTCACTTAATAGTAAATTAATGTTTATAGGTGAGGCACCAGGCCAGAAAGAGGATGAGGAGGGTAGACCATTTGTTGGATCAGCTGGTAAATTATTAACGGAGATGCTTGAGAGTAGAGGCATTAATAGATCTGAGGTATTTATAACTAATGTTGTTAGATGTAGACCTCCTAATAATAGGGAACCCGCTGACGATGAGATTAAGGCATGTAGTGAATTCACCATATCAATTATCAAATTAGTAAGTCCTAAAATATTAGTTACTTTAGGGAACCATGCTGGTAGATTTATTTCTGGTCTGGCAGGTATAAAATGGGTTGGTGTTAGTAGGATGCGTGGTAAGTGGTTTAAGGCTGACTTATTAGGTCTTAAAGACATGTACATATTTCCGACTTACCATCCAGCAACAGCACTTTACAACCCAAATATCAGGTCAGTGATAGAGTCAGACTTCAACGCAATTAAGGACTTATATGATGTTATTTCTAAAAACATATCTAGTAGGAAGCCTCCAACGCTGTTGGACTTTATTAGAGGTGGGAGTTATTAGCCTGAAATACAGTTATGAAGAGTTAAGGAGGGTAATAGAAGAAAAAGTTAAGGAATTGAGGAAGGAGTTAGAGGTTTACGAATCGATATTAAAGGTTTTGGAGAGGTTTAGCAAGACTCCCGAGAAAGTCAATGATAAAAAGTTTAAGGAAGAAGTAATCACTCTAAAGGACAGTGAAGACAATATAGTTGCGACTATAACTGTAACCCCAAATAAAGTTAAGGTCGTCCCTCTAATTAAAATAGATAGTGAGCATAGACTTGTTAAGTCGTATTTAGTTAAATTTTTGGAAGAGAAAAAGACATCATCGATAGGTAGGGTTTCTAGGTATGAAATCAAGGATGCGGATGGTTACGTATCTGAGATAATTATAGAGGGTAATTTCAACGAGTATTTCACGGTAGAGTTAGAGGCTGCCTTAATGTATATAATAAATTCTATACCTAAGGAATCCTCAGATTAACTCTGAGCAGACATCTAGGTCTTCTTGCCGGTTTTCATCATCAGGTTATTTATCCTTAAATCACTTAAATTTTTAATTTAATTAGCAAAGTTTGGTTTGGGGGATTGTGGACTTTATAATATTAGCTCAAACGTTTGATAAGTTGGAGGGTATTACAAGTAGGATACAGCTCACTAACGTATTAGTAGATCTTTTTAGAAAAACACCCTCAGAAGTTATTGATAAGGTTGTATACTTGATTCAAGGGAGGCTGTGGCCTGAATGGAGTGGATTGCCTGAATTAGGTGTCGGTGAGAGGTTCTTAATTAAGGCAGCGTCAATAGCCGTTAAAACTAGCGAATCTGATTTAGAGAAAATATATAAACAATTAGGTGATTTAGGGAAAGCTGTTGAGATTCTAAAGCAACGCGGGGGTTCAGGAGGTTTAGCTAAGTTTATTTCAGGTTCTAAACAGGACGTAAAGCTAAGCATCGAAAGAGTTTATGAGACTTTAAGTAAGGTCGCCTCTATGACTGGTGAAGGAAGTAGAGATATTAAGATTAAGTTGATCGCAGGTTTGTTAATTGATGCTGAGCCGATCGAGGCTAAGTACTTAGTACGTCTTATTGAGGGTAGGTTAAGACTCGGCATTGGGGATGCAACGGTCCTAGATGCGTTAGCTATTTGCTACGGTGGTTCTCAAGATTATAGAGTAATTGTTGAGAGAGCCTACAATATTAGGGCTGACTTAGGTAATGTTGCTAAGACGTTAGCGTTGGGAGGTATAGAATCGCTTAAAACCATAAAACCTAAGGTTGGGGTCCCCATAAGGCCTATGTTGGCTGAAAGGTTGAATGAGCCGAGCGAGATCTTAAGTAAGGTTGGTGGTAAGGCTATAGTTGAATTTAAATATGATGGTGAAAGGGCACAGATCCATAAAAGTGGTAATGATGTTTGGGTTTTCTCTAGGAGACTTGAAAACATTACACATCAATACCCTGATGCTGTCGAGGCAGTCCTTAGTGGCTTAAAATGTAGGGAGTGTATCGTTGAGGGTGAGATAGTTGCTATAGATCCTAGCACTAACGAGTTAAGAACTTTTCAGGAATTAATGCATAGAAAAAGAAAGCATGACATTCATGAAGTCGTTAAGGAATTTCCGGTTAGACTTTACCTCTTCGATGTTCTCTACGTAGATGATAAGGATCTCACGCTTCAACCAATATCAGTTAGAAAAAGGTATCTCCAAGACATAGTAATTCAAAGCGAGAGTTTGAGGTTGGCTGATTCAACCATTACTGACGACCCCAACGAACTTGAGAGATTCTTCCTAAAGTCTATAGAGAACGGTTGCGAAGGTGTTGTTGTGAAGGCTATGCATGATCAAGCCATCTACCAGGCAGGTGCGAGAGGCTGGCTCTGGATTAAGTATAAAAGAGATTATAAGAGTGAGATGATCGATACGGTAGACTTAACCGTTATCGGTGCTTTCTATGGTAGAGGGAGGCGTGGAGGTAAGTACGGTGCACTACTTATGGCTGCCTACGATCCGGATACCGACACTTTCAAGAGCGTCTGTAAGGTTGGTTCCGGATTTACTGATGAGGATTTAGAAAAAATTCCATCATTACTTCAGCCATATATTATCGATCATAAGCATCCAAGGGTCGACTCCGAATTAGAGCCCGACGTATGGGTTGTTCCTGCATTAGTAGCTGAAGTAATAGGTGCTGAGTTGACTTTATCCCCCCTACACACGTGCGGCAGAGGTAAGGTTAAAGAAGGAGTTGGGATATCTATTAGGTTCCCGAGGTTTTTAAGGTGGAGGGATGAAAAGAGGGCTGAAGATGCGACGACAGTTGATGAATTAATTGAAATGTATAAAGCCCAGCTTAGGAAGATATCAGAAGAAGTTACTCAGGAGCAAATATAGTTAATGTTTAGGTAACAGTAGTGATTATTACTCTCCTACTCTTACCAATTAATTTCAGCTTACCCTGATTAATCAACTCCTTAATAACACTCCTAGCAATACCTACGTTAACCCCAAGCTTTGATGAAAGGGCGTAAGGAGTTACAACGTTTAAATTATTTACTTCCTTAATAGCTCTATTAACTAGGGACTCATCCAATATTACAGCTTGCGACTTCTTTTCACGTTGCTCGGACTTCCTTATCTGTTGCCTAAGCTGTTCCTCCATAATTTTCTTCTGACGTTTCTCAACTATAGATATGGGTTTACCTCCCTTACCTCCACCCATTACGACACACCTGGATGAAAATATATTACACAGCTTAAAGATTTACATGAAATCATAATACCTTGACGACATATGAAGTAAACTAATAAACTACATAGAGGTTATCTAAAGGTTCCTATTAAGTTATCATCCACATATATCGTTACCACTGGTATGGTCTTACCTCTAATGTATATTGATATGTTGTGTTTCTCAACATCACCGACTGTGAAGTCTGTCCTTAATGGATTCCCAGTTAATACGAAAGTCTTCTGCAACTCATCATCTATGTATAATAAGACTTTACTAGTGAACATATCATAGTCAATCATTACTACATGTTTTTCTTTCTCACCGACTGGTAATTTTAAATGCATTTTAACACCTAGTTAAGGTTATTATTAATATATTAAGCTTTTACCAAAGTACATTCTAGACTTTCAAACCTTAAGAAACCTCATAAATACTATGTACCCAGTGTGCCCTACCATTCTCGACTTAGGTCTAACAGCATCCTTCTTAACTTCGTATTCCCTAAGCATAAGCTCACATACTTTAATATCTATGAATAACTTAGTGTTTGAAGCATACGTAACTAATTTTTCGACCTGATTAATAGTTGGTAGGAATGAGAGTAGAGTTGCCGACGGCTTTAAAGCATTAACTAATTTATTGAGGGCATTCCATGGGTCCGGTATATCTAGTATAGCAGAATCTATGTTGGTGTCATCTACTTCATTCCTTATATCCTTATTTCTGAAGGTAACTCTATCATCTAATCCAATAAGCTTTAAGTTCCTGTACGCCACCTCTATATAATCCTTGTTCAACTCATAAGCATAAACATGTCCGTCATCACCTACGTACTTCGCTAATATAGCAGTCATGAATCCGGTTCCAACACCCCCCTCAATAACTCTAGAGCCTGGACCGATATCAGATAGTAGTAACATCAACCCTAAGTCTTTAGGATAAATAACTTGTGTAACCCTCTTAAACCCCTTCATCATGTAGTCTAATAAGGTAGGTCTCAGTAGGTAAGCATTAACACTAGTACTTAACTTAATGGAATCACCGTAATTCATACCAACTATATTATCAACCTTAATCAGGCCCTTATCAGTCGATAATTCCTTGCCTTTAATAACTTTAACCAGCTTAGACCTCCTCTCATCTATATGTATTAATACATGAGAATCGTAATTGATGGCTCGGTTCTGATGTCTTACATCATCACTCAGAAATACCAGCCCTCCTCACAGCCCTACACATGCCTGAAATTCATTATTTATTCAGGTTTAAATACCTATTTAAATACCTAAGTACGTTATTAAGCCGTAACAGAAGCTTAATTTAAAATTAATGAATGAGGGATTATTTTATTTTGATGTACTTTACATTGTTAAAGTTGTGGTTGCGGGTTTCGGGCACTGAGTTTTTAGAAGTGCTTGATTCCTCATCACCAAACCATAACTCGCTCTTTAGGAGATCTCTTATAGCGATTCTTATAACTTCACTTCTACATGAGTACCTTCCCAACTTAACTAACTCATCAATACCTTCTACGTATATATCTGGGATTTTCACGGTGACTAACTTCATATAATTACCCGCTTAGAACTTTAGGGATGGATTAACTTAAAAAAATTTCGTCATAACTCAAGAGATGCGGCGTTTCTTACTTAGTAAGAGGTTATTGACCTTACATCTCAGATTTATTTACCTTGAAGTGTTTAACATTTAGGTGGCTCTCCTGACAGATTTTAAGTCTATTAGGGATGATTTCCCTCTACTTAAGTCTAGGAAGGTGGTTTACTTCGATAATGCTGCAACGTCACTTAAACCTATTCAAGTTATAGATGCTGTAAGAAACTATTACGAGTGTTTAGCTAGTAATGTACATAGAGGGGTTCATAGACTTTCTATGGAATCTAGTAGATTGTATGAGGATGCTCACGAGGAGGTCCGAAAGTTCATTAATGCCAGGTACTTAGATGAGATAGTATTTACTAGCGGTACTACTCAATCGTTAAATCTAGTAGCATACATGCTTGGGCTATCACTAAGTAGAGGAGATAATGTTGTGGTGTCTATCATGGAACATCATAGCAACTTACTTCCTTGGGTCACTCTCTCCAAGGTTAGAGGCTTCGGGTTAAAGGTTGTAAATATTAGAAACGATTATACGTTAGATTATGATGAGTTATCAAATCTAGTTGATCGTAGCACCAAGGTTATCTCAATAACCCATACTAGCAACGTATTAGGAACCATAGTTGATATTAAGAGGGTTTCGAAGATAGCTCGTGAGGTTGGTGCTTTTTTAGTGGTTGATGGTGCTCAGAGCGTTCCCCACATACCTATCTCGGTAACCGATCTAGATGTTGATTTCTTAGCCTTCAGCGGTCATAAGATGCTAGGACCTACAGGTATTGGGGTGTTATATATTAGGAAGGAACTTCAGGAGTCTTTAAACCCCCCATTCACTGGCGGTGGTATCGTAGATAGTGTTAGGTATGAGAACGGTGAGTTCTCTATTAAGTTATTAGATATGCCTTGGAGATTTGAACCTGGAACGCCGGACATAGCTGGAGCAATAGGTCTAGCAGAGGCAGTCAGATACTTAAGGAGGTTAGGTATGGATAATGTTGCTATGCATGAGAAGGAATTATTGAGATATGCGCTAAGTAAACTAAGTAATGATGAAGTAATATCTGAGAAAATAATTATTTACGGCCCCAGTAATTTAGAATTTAGAGGAGGCATTATATCCTTCAATATTGCAGACTCCAACCCGCACATAATCGCATCCTACCTTGATACCTACAATATAGCTGTAAGAAGCGGTCAGCACTGCGCTCACCCGCTCCATCAACGCATCGGTGCTAATTCAGGTACAGTAAGGGCAAGCCTCTACATATATAATACTGAGGAAGAGGTCAACACAATGATAGAGATCCTCAGAGATTACATCATTAAGTTTACACCTAAAAATAAGTAAACACGGTAAATTACTTTGAGTGTTTATGATAATGAATATTAGCAGAGGTTCCATAAGTCTTATTAAGAAATTACCTCTCTTAATGGGTCTCCTAATTTTCTACATCTACGGCGTACTATGGACTCTAAAACCTCGTAAAATAGTAGACATGAATGATTTACTTAGTCAGTTCTATTACGGGTTCCTCCGTTTAAAAAAGGAGGATGTCGAGATAGTAAAGTTAACTAATAAGGAGCTTATAACTATTTCTAAAAACCCTTGTCCAATTCTAAAGCTCACTCTATTACTCGGCATGGACACCAGATATACGTGTAGATTTATTTCAGAAACAGTCTGTAGGTACGTCCTAAAGAGGATTAATCCAGAATTAACATTTGAGAGGAATTACAGCTATATAAGGCCATATAAAGACGGCTGTATGGAGAGAATATATCTTAAGGATGATTTAGCTTGAAATGAAGGCATTTAAAATAATGTAAGACATAAGTCATTATTTTAGGTCCCTTATTCGTACTTCTTAATTAATTCCTGGATTATTCTATGATGTTCTTCCTCATTTTTTGCTAATGCTTCAGCAATAGACTTAAGGACTGGATAATTAAATAATTCAGCCATCTTTTTATAGGTTTTAATCATTTCACTCTCTATATCTAGATGTTCTTTTAGAAGTTTCACTATAATCATTTTCTCTAGTTTCGAAGGAACTACCTCTTTAACATCTTTTAAGACTTCAGCTTCCTTACTTAGTGCTGACTCATAAGCTTTTAATAAACCTGTAACAACCTCCTTATGGATTATGGTCTCAATAGAAACCTTCTTCAAAACATTTTCAAGGTCTTTAACCTCCATACCCTGAAGCCTTAAAACTCTAATACTGTGAAGGTAGGAATCAGCGGCTTTTTCTTCAGTGTCCAATGCCCCTCTTATTACATCATTTAAAGACATAATATCACACTATTAATTTAGTAAAGAAATTAATAAATCTATCTAACTTTAAATCTAATAAATTAACTCAACACAATGTAAATCCAAATGATTATTAATTCAATAATAATTCATCTAAATGATTATCTTTCTATATATAAAGTAATCTAAAATACGTCAAACACTCCCCACACTATATTGGATTAAGCCAAGAACATATATAGCTACTAATGAAGACCATCTGAAGGTAACTAGAGTAGATTGAGCTACTGAAATTTTGCGAAAACTGATTCAGCTGCTTCTGTTTTCATGAGGTTTACAAGGTTTGGTATTAATCTATGGTTATTGGGGATATGTTGCTTCGGTCGAAGGAGGTATGCAGGGGGCTTGATATTAGCTATACGACTTTGAGGGAGTATGTGAGGAGGCTGGGTGATCCTACATGTAGGATCTCTTAAGCCTAGTAGAGCTTTTTATAGGGTTCATATATAATGGTTGGTATCAAATCAGACCCTCTTTTAACGTTAACTTCGGTGGGTTAAAGGATTGTCTAAGTCCTTAGACTAGCTTACATTAATATTAATGTGAGATGATGCGGCGGCCGGGATTTGAACCCGGGATTTCCGGCGTGGAAGGCCGGCGTCCTAATCCATGCTAGACGACCGCCGCCAGAATATATTAGTTTATTTAGAGTTTAAGTTTTTTATCGGTAAGTGGTTTTAGGTGGTTTAATGGAGTGTGGCGGGTTTAAGTTTCTGGAACATACGGCTGATGTTTATTTCGTTGCTAGTGGGGGTTCTCTCGAGGAGGCATTCGTTAATGCTGCTAAGGCTATGTTTGAGACTATAACAAATACTTCTAAGGTTAATATTGACTCATGTTTTGAGGTTGTTGATTCTTGCTATGACTTACATAACTGTGTATATAGGTGGTTGGAGGACTTACTAATACTTCATGATAGTCGTAATTTAGTGTTTAGGGACTTTGAGTTTAGGTTTATTGTAAAGGAAGAGGATGAGTATAAGTTCCTAGGTAGAGCATGTGGTGAGGTATACACCCCAGGCAAGCATGAACCTAGGATGGTTGTTAAGGCGGTGACTTACTCTCTAATGAGCATTGAGAACTTAGATGGTTGCTGGAGGATTTACGTAGTGTTAGATATTTAATTAAAGTTTATTATCCTTTAATAATTCAATAATTATGGTGCCGCCGTAGCTCAGCCTGGGAGAGCGCCCGTTGAGCGGTAGGCTCAGGCGAAGCTGAAGACCGGGATGTCGGGGGTTCAAGTCCCCCCGGCGGCACTACCTCTCTTCCTAACTAATGCAAACGTAGAGCCTCGAACATCAACTACTTCACCATTAACCATATTCGCTACCTCATGAGCTACTGAATCAATATCTACGTTATTTAAAGTTTTGAACGACTTCATAACCCTAATTTTAACTACTCCCTCCCTCTTAAGGTGGTTCTTAATATCATTTAGTACGTTTTCGTTTATCCCTCCCTTACCTATGTATATATGTGGCTTACCAATTACTGCCCTCACTACTTTCCTACTTTTCTGCATTGTAACCTACTCACCCAACCACATAGTAAACAAGTTTTAGAAATTATAACGTATTTACGTACCCCTCTTATCCTATATCTTGCAGTTAAGCCTGGTATGAGAGGGATGAAACATTTACTACATACGCCTCTTTTTAAGTATCTAGGCATCCTAACATCTGCTTTATTAATAATCCTTAAGGCTAATTCTATATATCTCCTAGCTCTCTCAATATTACCTGACTTGGTGGCTAGTAATGCCTCAGAATATAGGATCTTAGCTCTCTCAAGCGCTATTTCCTTAACTTGATTTTTAATCCTGAATCCCTAAATATTTAGGGTAGTATTGGAAGTAATAAGTATAATAATAGCTGAAGCTGCGTTAGAGACCGTACCTTCTGAGATTTCAGGGCATCCAGCAGTTATTAGTTCTTCTAAGGTGAGAGGTAAGCATTGGAGTGAGATATTACTCGATGTATCTCTCCACTATAGTGCCATGAAAAAACTTCAAAATAGATCTAAGCGTGGAAGACCGGACATAATACACACAACTCTTTTAGAGGTCCTTTCAAGCCCTCTAAACCTCGAGGGGCATCTTAACTTATACATACACACGGTAAACGACTACGTGATCTTCATAGACCCAACAACTAGGATCCCACGAAATTATCTTAGATTTGTAGGTTTAATTGAACAATTATTTAAATACGGGCAAGTCCCGCCTCAGAGTGCAAAACCATTAATGAGGATTAAGAATCTCAGTTATAGTAACTTGCTTAGAACTCTAGACCGAGATAAAGTAATAGTGCTTAGTGAGGAAGGCGAATACAGGGACTGCGAGACGATATGTAGGTTAGCTCTAAGGGAGGACCTACCAATAGTTATAGGTGGTTTCCCCCACGGGGACTTCAGGGAGGATATATACGAAAGTGGTAAGTACGTATTCTCAATATATAAGAGATCCCTTGATACATGGGTAGTATCATCGAGGGTAATGAGTGGTTGTGAAAAGGTACTAGGTATTATATAGAGAATAAGCTATCTAAGGTAGCCTCATGTGTAGTAAGGAAACCATTAATATGGTGCCGCGGCCGGGATTTGAACCCGGGTCACGGGCTATCCCTGCAGGAGTTAAGTCTCGAGAGGCCCGCATACTTGACCGGGCTATACTACCGCGGCACCTTTAGAAACTTATTAGAAGTAGCTTTAAAATATTTTTATGCATTACATCTTTTTGAAATTGTAATGTTTCCTATCACCACTAGGATTGCCATTAGAATCTGTTGAGGTTTGCTGTCGAATTCCCCGGAAGTACAAATGTAGTAAGCGGTATATCACGAAAATCATTGCTAATTGACCCCAATCCAAGCTAATTACAGTGTTTTCTGAATGATTAGACGTTAATGTAATTAGTAGTGGGTAGATCAATATAGATACGTCTTTAGTGTTTGAGTAGATCGTTAAGTAAGTGTAATTAGCTAATATCAAACCCATTGATGCGAATAACATCACATAACGCAAAATCCTAACTTTATGAAAAGGGAAATACAGTAATAAACAGATAAGGAAGAGGAGAACCGTTGATGCATGAAATAGCATATATATTGTGTAGAAAGAGCCATACATATATAAGTGATAGGTATACGTTAGAGATTTTTGTGAGGTCATCATTAATGTATAAAAAATCAATGAGAGTGATAAAAGGTAAATAACCAAGGCACCTACGTAGTACGTTAAGTACCACTTACTATTCTGGGAAACCAACCAACTACACCTAACACGTTCTTGTTTTTAGGTCCTACTATAATAAATATTTTTTATTTATAAATATCATTATATTGACTAATACAATTAACCTAGGTGGGCCATAGCATTCCTAAGTTTTAAGTACACTAACTTATTCGTTATTTATTCATGAAGTAGGTTTTTCACTTTTCATCAAGTGTTATCCTTATAATTTACATAGAGTGTTAATTATTGGAGTGATGAAAAGAGGGTCTAATGAACGGCCGTGATTTAAGCTGGAAATGCTGATTAAACCTTAATAAATTACTTAGGCATCCCTTAAGCTAAATCCGTACTGACTCGTTATAGCTTTAGAACGTTTGATCAGGTCTTCCCTATTTTTCTTGCTTATGTACTTAATTACGTATTTTAATGTATAATAAACTGTGAAAAGTGAATGCATGTACATACCTATAAATCCAGCTATCGGGTTACTTAAGCATTTATTTAGGCAGACTTCGTTGGATAGCCTACCAAGCTTTAAAATCATGTAGAGAGTTGTTGTTAAGATCGATATTAACAATACATAGCCAATAATGTTTGACGCTAACATTAACGAATAGGATACTATTAGATATAGTGGGTAGAGGGAAAATAAAAACCAAGGCAGGAAATCAGGCGGAACCACCATGTTTAGAAGTAATGCTCCTTGAACTGAACCCAAAATTCTTGCTCTTTGCCACGACTTAACGCCTTCCCAATCATTAGGCAATGCCACAGTAACTAATGCATTTCTATTATAGCAGAAGTTGATACTCTTTCTTAGGGCTTTTATGCTGAAATAGAAGTCGTCGCTTCGAACTATTGGTGGGTATGTAGATTTGGAGTATACGGAGGCTTTAACTAATTTATTGTTTCCAGGTGCGTGTTTCTTTCTTACGTAGCTGAAGAGGACGTGATAAGCATGATACCAATAGAAGAATTTATCAAATAAATTGTTGCAACGTATTAATGGCTTACCCGAAATTACCTCACATTTATCTGGAGATGATAGGATTTGAGTAACGTAATCTTCGGAGTAAACATTTTCCGAATCACCCCATATTATGTATTCGTATCCATTATCTAACGCGTATCTGACCGCTTCTAACCTTGCAGGACCTACCCCACCAGGTACTTCTTGAATCCTAAATTTAATACATGAATACTTACTTTGGAACTCGGTAAAAACATCCATCGACTCGTCTTTGGAGTTTCCGTCAACAATCAACACATCAAAGCATTCGCATATTTTACAGCCACCGACTTGATTTACTAAACTCTCTAGTACTTTTTTAAGCCCATCAGCATTATCCTTATTCAATATTACGACTAATATCTTACTCATCTAAGTTTCACTCCTTCCTCAAATCACTTAACTAATTATTGGTGTTTAATATTGGAATTATTAAGTAAAAAGCTTATTATCCATAAAAGTTAATTAAAGCCTATAAGCAATTCATCAGTAGTAATTAAGGTGTGATAGGATGGTCGATGTTAGGGAAGTACCGGCTGATGCCTTCATTAAACACCTAGCTAACTATCTAAAAAGTAACGTACCTTCATTAAAGCCACCTAATTGGGCCTTATATGTTAAGACTGGACATTTTAAGACTGGGGTTCCTGAAAATCCAGATTGGTGGTACTTCAGGGCAGCAAGTATTTTAAGGAAGCTCTACATAAATGGGACCCCTGTAGGTGTTGGTGCTTTTCGAGTCATGTATGGCGGGCTTAAGCGTAGGGGTTCCGCACCTCCACATTTTAAGGAAGCAGCCGCCTCAAATATTAGACACATACTTCAGCAGTTAGAGGCGGCTGGCTATGTTGCTAGGGTACGTGGTAAGGGGAGGGTTTTAACTCCAAAAGGTATGTCTTTACTTGCACGTATAGCTAATGAAGTGTTTCAGGAGTCAGTTAAGTTAATACCTGGGCTAGCAAAGTATAGTTAGAGGTGATTTAGGATTAGTGACTATTATGATGAAGAGTTAGAAGAGCTTAAGAGGCGGCGTCTAGCCGAAATGATGCGGAGGTCTGAGGGAGCTAGGGAAAGAGAGGAGGAGTTAGCTAGGGAACTCCAAAAACAAGAGGTTTTGAGGAGGGTTTTAACTCCTGAAGCTCGTGAAAGATTAGCTAATATTAAGTTAGTTAAGCCCGAACTTGCTAAGTCTCTAGAAGACTATTTAGTAAGTCTCACGTTGAGTGGTCGTTTAAATAAGGTTATTGATGATGAGGAACTAAAGGAAATATTAAGGCAGATCGATGAGAGGAGTAGGAGAGATGTTAGAATAACTGTTAGGAGGAAAGGGGGCTGAGGTATGGCTAGGAATAAGCCTCTGGCTAAAAAATTAAGGCTCTGCAGCGAGTTAAAGTCTAACTCAGCTATACCTTTATGGGTAATCCCAAAGACTTTAAGGAAGTTACGTTTTAGACCTAAGAGGAGGTCTTGGAGGAGGTCTAAATTAGGTAATGTTTGAGGGAGGCTAATATATGAGTGAAGGTATATATGTAATTAATTTAGGTAAACTCTACAGGACCGGTAGGTACAGGAGGTTGGCTAGGGCGATCAAAGCTATTAAGGAGTTCATCAGGAGGCATACGAAGGCCAATGAAGTAATAATCGACAGATCTATAAACGAGTATATATTTAATAGAGCATATGATAAACCCCCTAGTAAAATAGCTGTTAAGATAACTAAGGTTGACGAAGGTGTTGTTAAGGCATCACTTGCGTTAGAGGTAAGTGGTGCTTCATAGAGTTACGGTAGATTAAGATGACATTAGAGAAGATGAGGATTTTCGGCAATCCAAATATAGGTGTTTATATCTTTGCAAATAATAAGGTAGCACTTATACCGCCCTTAAGCGATTCTGAGATTAGGAGGAAGTTAATCAGTAATTTAGGGGTTGAGGTAATCGAGTGTAGAATTGCGGATACTAACCTCATAGGTGTCTTGGTCGCCGGCAATGATAACGGCTTACTATTACCTAGAATAGCTAAGGATGACGATGTTGAATACCTGCAAAGTCTAGGATTGAATGTTAGAGTATTATATACTAACTTCACAGCGTTAGGTAATATAGTTCTAAGCAATAATAAGAATGCAGTAGTACATCCTGAAATACATGATAGAGATGTTGATGTGATTAAGAAAGTGTTAGGTGTAAGTAATATCGTGAAGAGGGACATAGGTAGGTTCACTACCGTTGGTTCTGTTGCTGTAGTTAATGATGTAGGGGGTTTAATACATCCTGATGTAAGTGATAGTGAGATTAAGGAGGTGTCTAAAATACTTGACGTTCAGTTAGATGTGGGTACAGTAAATTTCGGAGTTGCATTTATTAAGACCGGACTAGTAGCTAATAATTACGGGGCAGTAGTCGGAGAAAGGACTACTGGGCCCGAAATCATGAGAATAATCAAAGCTCTCAATATAGGTGGTCAGTAATGGGTGAGGTTAGAGTTTACAGGGTCGAGGGGCTGGCCCTCTTCAGCCCGGATAAAAACAGAAAGTGGCAACCATTCATAATTGATGTAAGAGCATTAAAGTCTGAGGAAGCTGTTGAGAAGGTTTACTCTGATATGGGGAGTAGGCATAAGCTTAAGAGAAGTCATATAAAGATAGTTAATGTTAGAGAAATAAGTCCTGAAGAAAGTAAGTATAAGTATATCAAGAGTTTGGAATCCTTCACTGGGTGGTCTGTTGAGTAAGAAAGTTGAGGTAGACTCATTAGTGCTTGAGTTGAGTGAGGTTAGGAAGTACGTAGAGAGATTGCAATCCACAATATCTCAGTTAGCTTCAGAATTACAAGAAATAAGATTGAGTAGGGCGGCGATAGAGGAATTATTGAATAGGGGTAGTATAGAAACGTTAATTTCACTTGATGGGAGAGGTCATACTTACGTTAGGGGCGTTATTAGTGAGGTTAAGTCTGTCGTAGCTCATATAGGTAGTAATTACTATGCTGAGGTAGGTAGCGACTTAGCTATTAAATTGTTGAACGATAAGGAAAGCGATGTTCTCCAAGCACTACGTATGGTTGAGGGGGAGTTAAATAAGGTTTTAACTTACTATCAACAACTCCAGGAGACACTGAATAAGGTTCTCAGGGAGCAGCAGGAAAAGGCTAAATAATTTTTAAATGATAGCCTAGAGTGGAAGTGTAGATTCGATGTTTCGGAAGCTTAAGCAGGTATTTAGTGAAGCTATCGGGAAGTTATCTGAGGCAATATCGACTAAGGAATTAAGTTATGAAGAATTCGAGGAGTTATTCCACGAGTTTGAGGTATCTCTGCTTGAGGCTGATGTGGCCTACGATATAGTGCAATTAGTTAAGAAGTCTTTAGCTGATGAGATAGTAGGTAATAAAATTAGTAGGTTTTCAGACCCTTCAGAACATGTCAGGTCTGTTTTCATCAAAGCACTTAGAGAGTTACTTGATAAGGGGGTATATAATGGGGACTTTATATCGGAGATTAAGGCATCTCCTAAGCCATACATTATAGTTTTCATGGGCGTTAACGGCGTCGGCAAAACTACAACTATAGCTAAGGTTGCGTATCTTCTAAAAAGCAATGGTATAAGTTCAGTGGTAGTGGCTTCAGATACGTTTAGGGCAGGTGCTCAGGAACAGCTAGAACTTCACTCTAGCAGGCTTGGAATACCGTTTATAGGCGGTAAATATAGGTCTGATCCGGCGGCAGTTGCTAAGGATGGTGTTATGTTTGCAACTAAGAATAGGATAGATGTAACTTTGATAGACACTGCTGGCAGGATGCATACCGATGTAGATTTAATGAATGAGGTTAAGAAGGTAATTAAGGTTGTGAAGCCGAATATGAAAATACTTATCTTAGATGCTTTAACAGGTAATGATGCAGTAAATCAGGCCACATGGTTCGATAGTCAGGTAGGTGTTGACGCAGTAATTCTGACTAAGGCAGATGCGGATGTTAAGGGGGGCTCCGCCTTAAGTATAATTATGTCTTTAGGCAAACCAATACTGTACTTAGGTGTTGGTCAGCGGTATGAGGACCTAATACAGTATAATTCTGAAATATTGCTTAAAAGGATGCTTGATTAAAATATACATATAAAATGGTTAAAAAGATGTAGTTAAGGTGTTGAGATGGACTTTAAAGGTTTGATAGATGCGTGGAGGAAAATACTCGCAATAGCTGAGAAACCTGAACCTAAGGAATATTCACTACTCCTACGCGTAGTGATCTCTGGTTTATTTTTAGTTGGTGTTGTAGGTCTACTAATACATCTCGCATTCTACTTTATTCAAGGTGGTTATGGTGGATGAAGCTTCTAAGTTCTTCATAGTTAGGACTACAGCTCGTCAGGAACTTAATGCAGCCCTACTGCTTGAGGCAAGGGCTAAAAATATGGGTGAGGGATTTTATTCTATAGTTATCCCACCTGATGTGAAGGGATATATAATTCTCGAGGTTAAGGGTCTTCACTTAGTTTACGGATTAATAAAGGATATGAAGCATGTTAAGGGTCGAGCCACCGGCTCTATAAGTGTTGAGGAGCTTGAGAGGTTAATTGTTACTAAGCCAGTCATAAGTGAGTTAAAGCCAGGGGACGTTGTTGAAATTATTTCAGGACCGTTTAAAGGTTTGAAGGCGTCGGTACTTTCCGTTAATGCTCAAAAGAATGAAGTAACGTTAAATATATTAGAGTCATCATATAAACTTGAAGCTACGGTACCGGGTGATTACGTAAAACCGGTTAAGAAGTGATGAGTCATGAGTGAGAAACTAGTTAGGGTTAAAGTTCAAGGAGGGAAGGCCTCGCAAGCCCCTCCATTAGGTCCTACCCTAAACCAGTTAGGTGTGAACGTAGGTGAGGTAGTAAGTAAGATTAACGAGTTAACTAAGGACTTTGAGGGGATGGAGGTTAACGTTGACATATACGTTAATCCAGTAACTAAGAATTATAGGATTGAGATTAAATCACCTACCACGACCTCACTCCTTCTTAAGTTTGCTGGTGCGCAACAACCATCAGGGGATCCCTCGCATAAGAAGGTTGGTGATATTAGTTTCGATAAAGTTGTTGAAGTATCGATACTGAAGAGGTACGAGTTGACCGCTAAGTCCCTCAAATCAGCTGTTAAATCAGTGATATCTACGGCTGGCAGTATAGGTCTCACCATAGGTGGTAAGGACTTTAAGCAGGTCTTGAAGGAAGTTAATGAAGGCTTATATGATGAAATTCTCAAGAAATACGAGAGTAAGTGGGTAGCTTAAGGTGTGGTAGATGCCTATAAGCAAGAACGTTATTGAAAAGAGCGTATTGGAGGCAATTAAATCAGGTAGTGGGAGGAAGTTTAAACAATCAGTAGAGTTAATTGTGGTCTTCAAGGGCTTCGATCCTAAATCACCAGATATTAAGTTTAGGGACGCTGTCTACTTACCTAAAGGTCTCGGTAAACCTCCGAAAATAGTGTTAATAGCTGATGGTGATATGCTGTTAAAAGCTAAGGGTTTAGGTGTTAATGCGTTAGGTAGAGATGATCTTCAGAAGCTAGATAAGAGAGGTGCTAAGAAAATTGCCCGTATATATGACTGGTTCTTAGTTAAATCGGACTTAATGACTGTTGTTGGTAAGGTTTTAGGCCCGGCTCTAGGTCCTAGAGGTAAGTTTCCAATACCCCTATCGCCGTCCTCGAATTTAGAGGCAGTAATTAGGCAGTACAGTATGAGTACTAGATTGAGGAATAAGGAACAGGCATGGGTTGGCTGCAGGGTAGGTAGTGAAGATATGGATCCTAAGGATATAGCTGATAACATATCAGTTGTTCTGGAGTATATAGAGTCAAAAATAAAGAAACCCCTAGAAGATAATTGTAGGATTTACATCAAGACAACTATGGGTCCTACTGTGGAGGTGATACCTGAATGAAACCCAGGACATACTCGCAATATTTGAAGTTACTTAATAAGTTGCAGAAAGGGAGGGAGTTAAGGACTAGGGAATCGGGGTCCAGGGTTGAGAAGGAATTAGTTGTTAAGGAGTTGTGCGAGTTAATACCTAAGTATAAAACCATATGCTTAATCGATTTAAGTAGGACACCCGCATCGCAGTTCAAGGAGTTAAAGAAAGCCTTCAATAATTATGGAGTAATTAAGGTTGTTAAGAATAATTTATTGATTAAATCGTTAGAGGCTTTGAAGTTAAAGAATTATGAGGAAGTTATTAAGAACTTAAGAGGACCTAACGCTGTCTTCTTAACTAATTTAAATGCTTTTGAGGTTGCAAGTCTTTGTAGGAAGCTTAAGAGTAAAAGATTTGCTAAACCTAATGACGTTGCATTATCGGAGATAGTTATACCTTCAGGTCCTACTGGTATTCCGCCAGGACCTTCACTCTCAATGTTTGGTAAGTTAAAAATACCTACGCAGGTTAGGGAAGGTTTTATCTGGATAGCTAAGGATGTGACCGTCGCTAAGCCTGGTGATAAGGTTAGTAGTGAATTAGCTTCTCTACTAAGGAAGTTAGGTATTAAAGTAATCGATGTAGGTATGAATATTAAGATGGTTTATGATGAGGGCTTAATATTCACTAAAATGGATGAGCTGAAGTTAGATGTAACTTCTTTTAGGAATGATCTGTTAAACAGTATCAGGTCTGCTATTAACCTCGCGGTTAACGCAGCAATACCTTTACCAGAGGTAATACCTTCAATAATATCTAAGGCGTACTTCAATGCTTTGACTATCTCAGCTGAGGCAGGAGTACTAACTAATGAGACACTTCAATATGCTTTAAGTAGGGCGGTAGCTAAGGCTAATGTACTAGCCGCACTCGTAAGTCCCAAGGTACCAGATCTGGGTATCTCAGTAGTTTCACAACCATTAAGTCATCCAGCATCGGAGACAGGTAAACAACCTCAGGAGAGTAAGGGTAAGGAAACTGAAGAAGGTGAGGAGAAAAAAGAAGTTTCAGAGGAGGAATTAGCTGAGGGATTATCATCGCTCTTTGGTTAGATATTTATGTCGGTAGGGGATTACTGGGAGAAGTTCAGAATAGACTTTCTCCCATCTATCGGCTACAAGAGATATGTATGTAAGGTATGCGGATCTAAGTTTTGGTCATTAACACCAAGGGATACGTGTAACGACGTCCCATGTGAAGAGTATAACTTCTTTAATATCGATATTAAATCACCTAGGCTTACATCGCTTCAGGCAAGGGATAAATTCCTAGGATTCTTTAAAAAACTCAATCATGAGGTAATCGAACCTAAGCCCGTTATAGCTAGATGGAGGGAAGACCTCTATTTAACAATAGCTAGTATAGTCGTATTTCAGCCTCACGTTACTTCAGGCATAGTTCCACCACCTGCTAATCCATTAGTTATAGCACAGCCGTGTATAAGGCTTGAAGATATTGATGCAGTAGGTTATACCCTGGGAAGGCATCTGACTAACTTCATTATGGGTGGGCATCATGCCTTCAACTACCCAGACAAGTATGTATACTTCGCTAATGAGACTGTAGAATATGCTAGAGGGTTTTTTGTTGAGGAGATCGGCGTTCCTGAAGAGGAGTTGACTTTTAAGGAATCATGGTGGGAAGGTGGAGGAAATGCTGGCCCATGTCTTGAGGTATGTGTTGGGGGACTCGAAGTAGCTACTCTAGTCTTCATGATGTTTAAGAATTTAGAAGGAGGAGGATATGCAGAGCTTCCTCTGAAGATAGTTGATACTGGTTACGGTATTGAGAGAATTGCCTGGTTAACAAGTAAGACTCCAACCGCCTTCCATACAGTTTACGCAGGCGTTTTAGGTAATTACTTACGTATGTTGGAAATTGATGAGGCTCCACCAGAAGTTTTGTGGAGGGCTATCAAATTAATTAGTAGGTACGACATCAAAAGACCTGAGAGTTATTCAGAACTTAAGGCTTTAATTGCTAAGGATTTAGGGCTAGGTGCTAATTTAGTCTCGAAATATTTAGACGACATGGTTAAAGTATTCACTTTATTAGACCATGTTAAGACTTCACTACTTCTCCTATCTGATTGGGTTGTACCATCAAATGCTGGCGAGGGTTATTTAGCAAGGTTAGTTCTTAGGAGGATATTCAGACTACTCAAGATCTTTGATAAGTTAGACTTAGTTAGGGAATTATTTGCTGAGCAAATCAATTATTGGAGAGATCTTTACCCGAATATCGGTAGAGCTACTGATTACGTGTATGAGGTAATCGAGCACGAATTAGATAGATTCAACGATGTTTTGAGGAGATCCTCAACAATCTTAAAGAAGTACATCTCCGATAGGAAAATAGATATCAATGAGTTAGTAGAGTTATATGATAGTCACGGCTTACCTCCTGACTTAGTTGTTGAGGAATGTAAGAAGTTAGGAGTTGGGGTTGAATTACCTACTAACTTTTACTCCTTAATTGCTTCAAGACATAGTAGACCTCCCATAAAACCTGTTAAAGCTGCGAAACTACCTTCAGATGTTTTAGAGCGGTTTAATAAATTACCACCCACTAGGAGAGTATTCCATGAGGACCCTTACATTAGGAGATTTAGTGCTAAGGTCTTAGACGTTCTGAGGAATTACTTAGTTTTAGATCAGACTGCTTTCTATCCTGAAGGTGGTGGTCAGGAAAGCGACACGGGAGTCATAATTGTCGGTCATAATCACTTCAAAGTAGTTGATGTTCAGAAAGTTGGTGATGTAGTAGTTCATGTTGTTGATAGGGAACTTCCAAATGATTTAGTTGGTGCTGATATAAGCGGTGAGATTGATTGGTTTAGGAGATATTCATTAATGAGGCACCATACAGCTACTCATATAGTCTTAGCTTCTGCTAGGAAAGTTCTAGGAAATCATGTATGGCAAGCAGGAGCTGAAAAAAGCGAAGATCGTAGTAGGTTGGACATAACGCATTATAGGAGTTTAAGTGAAGGGGAAATTAAACGCATTGAAGATCTGGCTAATGAAGTAGTACTGAATTGCTTAGCTGTTAAGACTATGTACTTACCTAGGTATGAGGCTGAGGGTAAGTACGGCCTCACATTATACCAAGGAGGTGTGCCTATGGAACCTAATGTTAGGGTAGTAGAGATTCAAGGAGTTGATGCGCAGGCATGCTTCGGGACCCATCTAAGGAATACTTGTGAGGTAGGTGGGATTAAATTAACCAATGTACAGAGGATTCAGGATGGTGTTGTAAGGCTTGAATTTATTGCGGGGACTCAGTTAGTAAGGCATGTTAGAAGTGTTGAGGAATTAATTAACGAGGCAACATCATTAGTTGGTGGTAGCGACCTTATTAAGAGGTTAAAATCTATAAATGAAGAATTAACTTCAATTAAAAACCTCCTAAACACCTATAGAAGCATATGGTTAGAGAGCACATACTCGGAAATCCTCAATACTCTTGAGGAATTTAACGGGATTAGATTTAACGTTAAGTTGTTTAAAGTCAATGATAAGGAAGTTATTAGGGAATTACTTAAGGAGTTAGTCAGTAAGAATTCTATAGCTATGATTGCTTTAATTCCTGAGGGCGGTGGTAAGGTCTTCACAGAGATCTCAGTAAGTAACAATATCTTACATTTAGTAAATGCGGCAGATCTATTTGCTGAGATCTCTAAAGTATATAGTGGTAGGGGAGGGGGTAAGCATGACCACGTTAGTGGGTACATAATCATTGAAGGAGATTTAATTGAGGCTCTCAATAAAATTAAGAACTTAATTAAAGACTTTATAATTAGGAGAAGTACTTAAACATGGTTGGGTTTCTTAGGGATGAATTAATTAAGGCGTTAGAAGATTATAAATACCTACTAACCAGAGGTTATAATCAGAAGCCCTCCCTTGACTTAGTTACATCTCGCTACAGATTAAGTAAGCCTGAGAGAATGCTTCTCTTTAGATGTATCCATAGCGATTCAGATGTTGTCGAAGTGTATAATAAAACTGTGACACCGTCACAGATATGTAGTCAGAGATTAGTGATTGACGGGTTTAACACGTTACTCACAATCACCTCGGTACTTGAGGGTGATTACGTATATCTATGTGATGACGGCTTCGTTAGAGACTTAAGGAGTAGTAAGATCAAGGACTTCGAAATAGAGGGTATTAAAGCCTCAGCCACAACTCTAATGAGATATTTAAAACTCCTAAAACCTTCGGACACCGTCCTAATACTAGATAAACAGGTGAGTAAAAGCGGTGAACTAAAAAACGGGTTATCTGAGATACTCACTAATATAAAGGTATTACTAGCATCAAAAGCGGATATAACGGTACTTACAGAAGAAGGCGTAATATCCTCAAGCGATTTCTTAATACTTAAAAAAGCTAGTAAAGTCTTCGATATGGCAGGATATATAATAATGAATGAGTTCAGGCACAGAATAATAGACCTGAACAAAATCCTAAGAGATAGATAAACGATTTAAAACCGACACCACTAACTAATTTAGGTGATAAGGGCCCGTAGCTCAGCCAGGACAGAGTGCCGGCCTTCTAAGCCGGTGGTCCCGGGTTCAAATCCCGGCGGGCCCGCCACACTCAAATCAAACTATATTTTTAAGAAGTTCATCATACCACAACCTTGTGTCTACTTCATGAAACTATAAAATAATACGGCTATGTGGCGATATTAAAGTTAAAGAATGTATGAAGCCTTGGTGTGAAGCGCTAGGAGTCCAGGTTTGTTACCTAGATTAGCTCGACTGTTTACCGAAGCGCGCTCTAACACCTGTCATGAATACCTTAGCAATAGCCGTCAGTAGACACTATACCACCAATAGAGGGTTTCATAACATCATCAGCTACAACATCAATTCACTTACTATCCCTTAAAGCCTTTACTGATGCCCTTAACTTAGATTTAAGTATCTCGATGGCTTTAGTTGTGCAGAAGCTTAATTCAGCTTCTTTTTCGCCTCGATATTTCACTCTTTCTATATATGCTGGATGCGTTTCAATAAATTCGAACTCCTCACCCTTTATAGCGTTTTCTAGGTTCTCCGGAGTCTTACTAAGGCGTATATGGATTCCAGACACGACTTCAGCATCTTCATCAGCTCACCTTAAGGCTCTGTAGTGATTTATCGCATGCATCTGTTCCACACAAGCTATAGCTCTAAACAATGAAGCTACGTTCCTAAATCATTCTCTCTCAGCAATATTAGCAAATATTAAGTACTTTGTATGAGCTATTGGCTCACATCCGAAGGCATTCAATAAAGGCATCTAATGTTACTTACTATTTATTGTATCGAGTTTTACCTTCATAATCTTAACACGTGTTGAATTAAGTACCGACCCTCCGTAGGTATCAACATCATCATTAAGAAGTGCGTTAATCCTTTTACCATCTAATGTATGGGCTTGTCTTGGTGCCCATACAACACCTTCAGATAAGTCGTTACTTATTAACACCTTCATCAAGATAGATGATTTTTCATTCCAGACTTTAACCATATCCTCCGTTGAAACGCCTAACTTTTCAGCATCTCTTGGGTTGAGATGAATGTAGCTAGGCTTAAAGCCGTAAACTTCTTCGAATTGAGTGTGTATATATAGTGGATGTGCGGAAGATATTAACACGTACTCACCTGATGGACCGTAGTCTTCCTCAGGAGGTGAAGGTAAATGCGGTATACCTTCTCTCCCTGCAATTGTGCTATAAAGCTCTATTTTACCAGTATTAGTTTGGTAAGTATTTTTGGGTTTAGTCTTAACAGATAATGATTTATTTATTAAGAGTTTTTCTAAGTCTGTCTTACCTACAGCTATCTCAAGAATCCTATACGGGTCTAAGCATATTTCCATGTAATGGTTTGGAGCTATCTTTTTAGCGATCTCACACATTACCTGGTACTCCCCTACGGACTCACCAAGAGGTTCTATAGCTGGTTTATTTAGATATACGGTGTTATGGGAGTAACTGTATATGAGGTCTAATTTCTCATAGAATGTTGGTGCAGGGATAACAAGGTCTGCGGCCTTAGCTGTGTCGCTCCAATGAGTTTCGTGAACGACGACGAAAACATCATCCCTCTTAAATCCCTCTACGATTTTCGAATTGTTTGGTAACGTAGCTACAGGGTTATGTAGATGCACATATATGAATTTGAAGATACCCATTGAAATCATCTCGCTAATCTTCTCCATACTTACAATATTCTTAGGTCTCCACTTATCACTACCTTCAACAGTTTCAAAATCTATCATCAACCCATCCGTATTACTGTAGTAGAATCCTCTGTGGATGCCCAGGAGTGCAGGTAGTAACGATATAGATCTAACTATCTCTCCCCCTCCATACCTCCTCTGAAGACCATAGCCAATGAATATTCCGAAAGGTTTATAGTTAACCATGGCCTCAGCTAGTTCAACAATTACTTCCTTTGGAACACCGGTAAACCTCTCAACATAGTTTAAATTATATTTGGTTATATAATCTTTAAAGGAATTAAATCCGTAAACGTAATCGTTAATGAATTTTGTATCCACGTACCCACATTCTATAAGATATTTAGCTAACCCGAGCGCTAAAACACCATCAGAGCCTGGCCTAACATTTATTAAGCGAGTACTCTGTTGAGCAGTTTCTGAAGATCTCACATCAACAGTTATGATGTAACCGTTCCTAGACTTAATGTCTAGAATTCTTCTCCATAAATGTGGTGCACTTACTGCAGGATTAAATCCCCAGACAATGGCCATCTTTAACTCATCGATATCATCCGGGAATATACCGTATGTTGAACCATATGTAAGTCTTAAAGCTCTTGCCCCACTGTAATCGCATAAACTACGGTCTGTTTGAGTTATGCCAAGGAAGTTCCACAACCTTCTACTAGCATTTCTTGTTAAAATTCCTCTATTACCAGCATATTCTAAGAAGAGAACGTGTTCTGGGCCATAATTATTCAAAACCTCTTTAAGCCTAGAGACTATTAAATCTAAAGCAGTATTCCAGTCAACCCTCCTAAACACCCCTCCGCCAACACTAATATGAGGATATAGAACCCTAGCTGGCGAATAAATCCTATCAACATCCTTTGCTGCTCTAGGACAAGTAATGCCTTTAGCATATTTATCCTCCTCCGCAATAACTCTAACTACTTTAGTTCCATCAACATACGCACGAAGTCTACATGTGTCATAGCAGTCTCTGGGGCAACCAAATAATATATGTTCACTTATTGCTTGATGATTTTCCACGCTAATCAACTCACGATATATAAAATAACTAATTAATATATGAAAATTTATGTGATTAGAGACTCGTTATAGGTTATTAAAATTGATTAGAGGGACTTACTTTAACCTGATGAATCATCGGGACTTATAACCATGCGGGAGAGGGGATGTATTTTACGTGATTTATTTAATAGACTTAATGCGTCTAAACCATTTTAAACAATACTATTTGCTTAGGGTTAATCGGTGTATATATGGAGGTTTTACTAATAGTAGCAGTTATTGCACTCCTCTTAGTACTGCTATCCTATAATTATTTATTAGCGGTTAAAATTTCCAGAGGCAATACTGGAAGGAACTTAGACGACGTTAGCGGGGATATAGGTAAGTCTCAGGAGATGAGCGTTAGGGCTGTTAAGGCCTATGTGTTAGGTGATTACATAGTTGTTACCACAGTTATTCAGAGAGGTAGTAGTAGGAGAAGTATTGGTGAGGTAGTAATAGATGAACCATCGTTGCTCATCCCCTTGACACAGTCGTTGTCGGAGAACGGTAATCTAAATGATAGCGATGATAAGTCAAACGTTAATTGATTTAAATACTCAATTAAACAGTAAATTATTGTTGGGCTCTGCGATATGGTTATGCATAAGATTCTAGTGGATGAGTTGTTAAGCAAAGAACTAATACCAATAGGTAAGGAAGAATTATCAGAGATTAGTAGATACGTAGTTAATATGCTGACTTGGTGCTCAAGCTATAATGCATCAATATGTGATGAATTTATTAAGTCTTTAGAGGGTTTTATTAAGTCGCTTTTTAAGCTACGGCTTATGAAGCATATAGTATATGACGGCGGAAAAGGAGGTTCCTTCGATTCATCACTGATAAATGAATTATTGCAACTGATTATTGAGTACTATAGATTCATAACCTATGGGTTGTTAGATAATAATGGTAACGTAGTAGTTGAAGTCCTTAAGAATTTTGAGTATGGAGGAATGAAATACCATCGAAAGTCGATTACCTCTATACCGTTTAAGGATGCGTTACTACTTGCTAAAGCTGGATACGTTAGGTTAATGGATAAAGTCTTTACTAAAGCAACTACTTAACTTTAATTGTTACTTCTTAAGTTATATCTTTTAGATCGTGAGCATTACCTAAATCAAGGTATATGCATCATTTAGACTTATATAGGTCTTTTCTCCGCGCTTCCAGTAAATTCGGTTCTACTCCAATGTATTCGGCTGCGGTCATTAATTGGACTTCCGAGTATTTACGGACCTCATCTAATAGTTTCCCATAGTTTAAATCTCTTATTAGGTGATGATCTATTACTACTTTCTCAACCTTCATAGAAAGTTTAGCTAGGCTCTTTACAGAGTTATCTATATCATCTTTACTGTAGGCACTACCGACCAGGTAGGTTGGGGGTCCATCAACTATGACTAGCTCAGAGTTTTGGAGGAAGTTTATTGAGTAATCATTTAGTAGACCTTCAACATCTGATGTAAATCCTACTGATGTATCGCCATATTTTAATGATATCATTAAGACGTAGCCTAATTTATCGCTATTTCCATGTTGCTGAGGTTGTGAAACGGTTACGGTGGTTTTACCGAATTTAAATTCCTTACCATCACCTACATATATATTTGCGCCAGCATCCCTAACACCTTTCAAGAACTTCGAGGCTCTGATCTTTTGTGAGTAGTTAATTTTATTATTAGGGTCTTTAACGATTAAAAATTTCGAGTTAAAGAGTTGTAGTGGTATTAAATTTCCTGGGTCGTGATGATCGTAGTGGTAATGTGTTATCACTACAACATCTACGTCCGCTAAGAAATTCTTTATGTTTTCGACGCACTCGTGAAGCTTCCTCCACTCAACTTCATGCGGTGGTAGGCCGTATCTCAGAGGTGCTAAGGAGGCTGAAGGATCGATGAAGATATTTACGTCTGGCGTTGATATGAAGGTAGCCATAGATCTAACTCCTAAGCTGTCGAAGGCTATTGGACGTACGTTGAGGACGTTAATCACCTTAAATTACTTATTAGAGTAATTTATTAAGTATTTGAATTAAGGGTTAGTTCTACCTCTATGTAAAATTTTTAAAAGTCTAGTTACAATACTACATAGCATGGTAGAGGTGATAATATGAGTAAGGCAAAGAAACCGCATCTAAATCTAGTAATAATTGGACACGTAGACCACGGTAAGAGTACCTTGACGGGCCACTTACTACTGAAGTTAGGCTTCATTGATGAGAAGACCCGTAAGGAGGTTGAGGAACAAGCTAAGAAGGCTGGTAAGGAATCAGAAAAATTTGCATGGTTCTTAGATAGGCTTAAGGAAGAGAGGGAAAGAGGTCTAACTATCTCCCTCTCATTCATGAGGTTTGAGACTCCTAAGTATTACTGGACTATTATTGATGCACCAGGTCATAGAGACTTCGTTAAGAACATGATTACTGGGGCCAGTCAAGCAGATACTGCAATACTTGTGGTATCAGCTAAGAAGGGTGAGTTTGAGGCTGGTATGAGTCCTGAGGGTCAGACACGTGAGCATATAATACTTGCTAAGACTATGGGCTTAGACCAGCTTATAGTAGCTATTAATAAGATGGATATAACTGAGCCAGCATGGAGTGAGGCTAGATTTAAGGAAGTTGTCGCAGTACTCACTAAGTTCATGAAGGGTCTAGGCTATAGGGTCGAGACAATACCCTTCATACCTGTCTCTGGTTGGTTAGGTGATAATTTAATTGAGAAGTCCACCAATATGCCGTGGTATAAAGGACCTACTCTAGTAGAGGCCTTAGACAGCGTTAAGGAGCCGTCTAAACCTGTTGATAAGCCGTTAAGACTACCTATTCAGGAAGTTTATAGTATCTCAGGAGTTGGTACGGTGCCTGTTGGTAGGGTGGAGACTGGTAAGTTAAGAACGGGTGATAAGGTAGTATTCATGCCTCCTGGAAAGGTAGGCGATATTAGATCTATAGAAATGCATCATGAAAAGTTGGATGAGGCATTACCTGGTGATAACGTAGGGTTTAACGTAAGGGGTGTCGCTAAAGAGGATATTAAAAGAGGGGACGTCGTCGGACATGTAACTAACCCACCAACAGTAGCTGATGAATTCACTGCCAGGATCTTCGTAGTATGGCACCCAACAGCGATATCGGTAGGATATACTCCCGTAATTCATGCACATACAGCAAGCGTGGCAGCCAGAATCGTAGAAATAATTGGTAAGTTAGACCCAAGGACAGGTCAAGTAGTTGAGAAGAACCCGCAACTCATTAAAGTAGGTGATTCAGCACTAGTAAAGTTCAAACCAATCAAGCCTATGGTTATTGAGAAGTTTAGTGACTTCCCACAATTAGGAAGGTTTGCCATGAGGGATATGGGTAAGACTGTAGGGATAGGTGTAGTAATAGACTTAAAACCTGCTAAGGTAGAAGTTAAAGGCTGAATTACATCTTTAAACGGTGCAACTTAATGGTTAATAAAGTGAGGATAAGGCTGTGGAGCGTTAACGTCAACAACCTAAACTACGTGGTATCCCAGATAGTAGACATAGCTAAGAAAACAGGTGTCGACGTAAGAGGTCCTGTACCATTACCAACAAAGAAGATGTTAATACCTACTTTAGTCCCTCCACATGGTGAAGGGACTAAAGTCTATGAGAAATGGGAAATGAGGATACATAAAAGGATAGTAGATGTTAGTGCAGACGAAAGAGTTATGAGGCAATTGATGAGGGTCAGAGTCCCAGACGACGTATACATCGAGATAGAAGTATTAAGATAAATTAAATACCTAATTATTAAGTAATAAATTAAAACATATCAATTATTTATAGGTTTAAATTAGTAAGGCCGGGGTGCCCGAGCGGCCTAAGGGGCCGGCCTGGAGAGCCGGTGGGCTAACCGCCCACGCGGGTTCAAATCCCGCCCCCGGCGCCTCAAACCCTTATAATAATATATAATGGTGTTTGTTCAATAAGATTGTTAAGAGTTTTAAGTTCTTAAAGCCTGTAGGCTCTTTAGGGTTTTAGGATTTAAGTAGACGGTCATTCCTAGCGTTTGAGTATTTAGGGAAGTACTGTTAGGACTATAAATGTAGGGCTGAAGTTTCTTGTTCTTTCCTAATTTAGTAATTGAGGTTAGGGGCACTTAGTTAATTAGGTCTTTCTTTATTTAGTTTTTGAACGTGTAAGTGTTATCTACACGTATAGGTCTTCAAAGGCCTCTTTTATGAATAAATGTGGGGTTGGGAGTCTTTACTACTTACTCTAGCTTTGTGGATAATACCTCCTTTTTCATCTCTTCTGCGAATTTCTTTAGTTCTTCATCAATCTTAGAATATTTGATGCCTAAGATCCTAAGTGCTAGTAGCGCAGCGTTTTTGGCATTACCTATTGCTACAGTAGCTACTGGCACTCCGTAAGGCATTTGAACTATTGATAGTAGGGAGTCAAGACCGTTCAAGAACTTGGAAGGTGTTGGTACACCAATTACTGGAAGTCGCGTTAGGGATGCGACCATGCCTGGCAACGCTGCAGCACCACCGGCTCCAGCTATTATCACTTCAACTCCTCTCTCATGAACTGATTTAATGTAGTCAAAGAGGTGTTCAGGTGTTCTATGGGCTGATAATACCTTAACCTCGACCTCGACGTTAAACTGTTTAAGTAACTCTACAGCGTCCTTCATATAATCCCAATCGCTCTTACTGCCCATTACTACGGATACCTTAGGCATATAATATCACCACCTACAGGACGCATCCATTGTACAAAAGCTCGATACTGTAGTTTAAGCATTGTAGGGAACACCTCAGTTAGTTGTAGGAGACTTACCTACAGAGGAGATCAACATATTAGCGTATATAATCGCTCGTTCAATTAAATCTTTATAATTACCGAGATATTTCCTAAAGTCTAATGCCTCACGTAATTCGTTAGGTGTGAGGATTTTAAGAACTCTATCATCGTTTAACGCCTCTGTTAGGAGGTCGGTACTATTTCTTAAAGCCTTAATTGTTAGGTCCCTAACGAGTTTATGCGCCTCATACCTGTTTATCCCTTTATCAGTGAGTTTAAGCATTAAGGACTCTGACATAACCGTTCCCTTACTCAACTCTAAATTTCTGAGCATGTTGGCTGGGTAAACCTTTAAGTTACTTAATACTCTATAAAGAGTATCTAGTATCTCATCAATTAATATAAATGTATGTGGTATTAAGACACGTTCAGCACTACTATTGCTTAGATCTCTTTCATGCCATAAGGGAATGTTCTCAAGTGCTGTAACCACTAAACCTCTTAAAACTCTAGTAAGACCAGAAATCTTTTCACACTCTACAGGGTTTGTTTTATGAGGCATGGTGCTACTACCTACCCTTCCTTCAGCACCTTCAGCTAATTCACCTATCTCAGGCCTCATTAACTCTCTAACCTCGATACTGAATCTCTCAGCTTGAGATGCAAGTATCGCTAAAACAGTAATTAACTCTGCAAATCCGTCCCTAGGAACGACCTGAGTAGTTATTTCATGATTCTTCAACCCTAACATACCCATAACCCTAGACTCAACTTCTAAGCCCTTACCCCTCCAACCAGCCATCGTTCCAACAGCACCAGCCATCTTACCCTTAACAACTCTACTTTCAGCGGATAGTAGCCTGCTGAGGCTGTTGGAGAACTCATAAACATAATTAGCGAGTTTAAATCCTAAAGTTATCGGTAAAGCATGTTGAGCGTGTGTCCTACCAACCATTAAGGTGTCACTATACTTCCTAGATAAATCTATTAATAGATTAATCACTCTAATTAATTTATTCCTAACTATATTTAGGGCGTCCCGAATCAATAAGGCCCAAGTAGTATCTATTATATCGTTACTAGTGGCTCCGTAATGTACATACCTGCTTACATCACCGCATAAGTCGTTAATGGCTGAGAGAAGTGCCACTACGTCGTGACCTACTAACCTCTCATAATTGTCTATAGTTTCAGTACTTACTGAATATACGCATTTACTTAATTTATCGTAATATCCTTCAGGGGTTATTCCCGCTTCCTCTAAAGCCTTAATTAGGGCTAACTCAACATCAATCATTTTCCTAACTATGTTATCCCTCCTAAAGACATTCTTCATTTCTTCAGAACCGTACCTAAACTCTAAGGGACATATACTCAAGTTACCACCTTATCGAGACATCCGTTATTTACGCACCACTTAATCTCCATCGCAACCCTCCTACCAATGCTTACCGGCTTACCGAAGTATAGCTTACTATATTGACTGCCAACACCCATATATACGTTAGTACCTCCACCAATCCTAAAAGCCACGTCATAAACTACGACATCTAGATCAGGTGTTACCATTAACTGTAGTGTGAAGGGGCCTATAATGCCTGGAGGCACTAGTTCATTCACCGCATTGACGAATGAGTCACCAATCACGAATAACTTATTAAGTAAGCTCTCCCTTATGGTTGCAGGTTCATGACCTACCTCAATATACCTAACAAGGATATCTATAGAGATTTGGTCTTTGGCAGGAATTCTAATCAACCCATCTAAGTTACTCTGTATCCTCCTATCAATACTTAATAACTCAACATCATTCCTAGCAATACTTCGGAAGTAGTTAACGTTGAAGTGTGCGCCGACAACTAACTCCTCTATTGATGCTTCACTTAAGGTCTTTTCATTAATTATGCCTAAACTAATTAAGTCCCTAATCTTCCTATAGGAATCGTCCCTGTCACGAGCGATAAAGAAACCTCTTTCAAATTTTCTAGCGGCTTCGGGAAGTTTAACTATTACTGGCCTATCAATATCGTCGAAGCTCTTGAATACTTTAGGCCTTTTAATACCTGCAGCATCAAGTAACTTATAGTAATTATGCTCACCAATTCTTTCCTCCCACTTAAGTAGGTACCTATTACCGAATACTGGTATTGGTAACCTACTCTCTATATTTTCATACCCTACATAGACTGAAAAACTTCTGTTAGGAACTAAAATGGTGTTCAACTTCCTTAAATCGCTGACAACTCCATCATTAACTACTTCAGAGAATTTACTAAGTAATACGACTCTATCTATAATTGCCTTAAACCTCATATACGGTAATTCCCTCCCACTCTCACATATAGCTATCGTTAAGAATCCCTCATCCTTAGCACCGTCGAATACGTCAAGCGCTGAATGACTAGCTATCGTGCCTATGCTAATATTCCTTAAATCGTAGTCCTTAAGTAAGTCACGTGCTTTAAAACTCAATTACATCACCGTAGTACGTATTTAAAACAACTCTCCCTCTACCTTTAGCTACATAACCTAATTCCGTAACATTAACTCCCTGGCTATGCGCTATTGACTTAAACTCGCTTACATTATCTTCAGGTAAAGTTACAACCATACCTATACCCATGTTGAAAACGTTATACATCTCATAAGTACTTATATTACCTAACTTCATTAAAACCTCAAATATTTTAGGGGGCTTAGGAGTATTAATCACTACATCTAAGTCGTTCTTTACGATCCTCCTAACTTTCCTGAACGCCCCTCCAGTTATGTGTGCGGCTGAAGATATTAAGTTCCTACTTAGTGACTCTAATATAATTCTTCCGTAGTTACTGACTGGTTTAAGTAATTCATCACCTATTTTCACTCCTTCAAATAACGCGTTATAACCTACAGTACTCTCTATAACCTTCCTTACTAAGCTATACCCGTTAGCATGTATACCATTACTTTCTAAACCGAATACTACATCGCCGTTACTGGCTTTAAACTCCCTATAGAACTCCTTAATGCCTAGCACAACGCATACGACGTCCACACCCCTTATTAAGTCGTTAATTACGGCTGACTCACCACCAAGTATTATTAAGTCGTTAGTTATGGCTGCCTCTTCTAAGCCCTTCATGATTTCCTTAAATACCGTCTCGTCAGGATAACTCATCGCTATGTAGTCTACTAATGCTATAGGTCTTATACCGCTACATACAACGTCATTGACGTTAATGATTACAGCATCCCAGCCGATGACCTGATACCTTCCTAAGTTGGAAGCTATTAATGATTTTGTACCTACACCGTCTATATGTGCGGATAATTTCAGCCCATCTATGGCGACCCAGGCTGAATAACCACCTAAATCACCCCACATCCTGCCTAACTTACTACTAACTACTTCATTGATTCTCGAGGAGGTGTCTAACGCTATTTCGTGAAGTCTTCGTTGCATGTCTAAGTCAACGCCTGCCTTAGAATACGTCCAATTACTCATACCTATCACCGCAAGAAATACGTATCTTATCTTTAACGCTGTGGAGTTTAGACCTAGCTTCATCAACAGTTAAACCCCTAGCGATGAGGACTGCTACCCTCCTACCAGGATAGGTTGACGGTTTACCGAAGATTCTAACATCAACACCTTCGGCACTTAAAACACTACATAATCCGTAGTACTGAGGTCCCCAAACAACACCCTCTTCAGCGTATACCGCATAGCTAGCACCCGCAGAAATTAAATTAACCTTAGCTACAGGCAACCTAAGTGATGACCTTAAATGTATTGCGAATTCGTTAAGGTCTTGAGTAACTAGTGTTACGAACCCGGTATCGTGGGGTCTAGGAGCTACCTCACTCACTAACACCCTACCATCACTGGTTAGGAATAATTCAACTCCGTAGATCCCTAAACCTCCTAAGGCATTGACGACCCTCATCGAATACTCCCTACACCTACTCAATAAGTCCGCGGGTTTCATTGACGGTTGCCATGATTCTATGTAGTGAAACTTTCCGTACCTCCAATGTTCAATAGGTTCTAGCGTATCTGTAATTACCTCTTCGCTAGGGAGTAGGGACCTATAAGTTAAAATAGTGAACTCAGTATTTAATTTCACGAATTCTTCAACAATTACCCTACGGCTATTACCTCTACTACGACTTAACACATCTCTATAAAGTTCGTAGTATTCCCTCTCCTTAAGTGGGGTATTAACTACTACATGCCCATGACCGCTACTACTCATTTCAGGTTTAATTATGCATGGATAGCCAATACTATCACATCCCTTAATAACTTCGTACTCATCATTAGCTACAAAATAATTAGTGGTTGGTAGCCCTAAACTCTTAGAAATAAAGTTCCTTAATTCGATTCTATTCATACAAATCTTTACTGCTTCGGCATTCGGTGCTATGATACATCCCTCTGCTTCAAGTTCCTTAAGTGCTTCAGTATTGATTGCTTCGATCTCAGGTATTATTAGGTTGGGATTCTCCCTACGAACTATGTTTTTAATTGCGTCACCGTCAAGCATGTTAATTACGTATTTTCTATGTGCTATATGCATTGCAGGTGCGTTATCGTATCTATCAACTACAACGACCTCGATTCCTAACTTATGTGCCTCAAGAGCTATCTCCTTACCTATTTCGCCTCCACCCAATAGCAATACCTTAATTGAGTTACTACTCAATGGCGTGCCTAAATGATCTCTACACTTACCTATAGTCATATATTGTAGCCCCCTTGCCAGGAACCCAATCAACCTTAATGCTCACTAAGTTATTCCTCCTTCTATAAGTATATACATCTCTAATGATCTCGGACATCCTAATACGTTCCTTAATAACTTCGTCTGACCCTATATCTCTGCGGTAGTATGTGTCCCAACCATCTGAACATTTGATCAGCTCGGCACACTTATTAGCGACGTTACTAACTACTCCATAATCACTACCACTACAAAGGATTGTAACTATTCTTGAACCGGTTGTGTACATAGTTCCGTTATTCCATAAGTCAACACCTGCATACAGTACTTCACACCCGTACTTCCTTATGGTGTCTTCATCTATACTTATTGGGTGCCCTCTAGCGATATTTCTATTAGTAGGGTATCCCTTAGGGCTTACGGCCTTAGCAACAGTCACTAGATCATCACGTATCTTAAGCTTTATGCTTGCTAACCTATGGCTGAGTGCAGCTTCAATAATTTCTAAGAAGTCATTATCTATTATATTTAGTAAGTTAACTATCTCAGGATCCCCAAACCTGCTATAGAATTCTATTACTGTAGGCCCCCAGATGGGGGTAAGCATCATTTGACCGGAGATAGCTCCAACATACCTATCATTAACCACTGACTGTAGAGCCTTAAGCACTAAACTGACTATCTCTACGCTCTCTCGGTATTCCTGACCATTAATGAATGGTAGTAAGTACCCAGGACCTTGAATAGAGCCCATACCTCCTGTCTCAGGGCCTAGGTCATTTTCAAACGCATGAGGGTGGTCTTGCACAAGAGGTAGTGGGAGTACGGTATATCCATCTGATATTGTCATTAATGTGTATTCAACCCCATCAACTCTTTCCTCAATTAGTAATTTATAATCTATATCTGTGTAATGCTTCATGATATCATTTACTAATTTCCTAGTATACTCCTTACGGATTTCCGACTTCACATCACTTAGGTATGCTTGTAAATCTGCCATAACTTTAACGCCTTTACCTCCTGCCTGCCTAGCAGGTTTAATTACGACGTCTCCAGCGTTTTCCACGTACTCCATAGCTTCATCAACATCAGTAAATGCTTTAAATGCTAATCTACCCGGTATTCTAAACTTCCACATGAGCTCCCTCATGAAGACCTTACTTTTCTCTACCTCAGCTAATCTACTCGTAACACCGAAAACTGCGTATCCTCCCTCTTTAAGAACGTCTGTAACTCCGTGGAATTGAGGTTCTTCAGGACCTACTATTACTAAGTCAGGTGATAACTCATCAACTCTGTCAAAGACTTCACGCGGCCTCAAGATGTTACAAGTATATAGTCGGCCTCCACTTACTTCCGCAACTCTCTTAAGTCCAGGATTTACGTAAGAAGATAATACATAGATCTTAGGACTTAATAAACTCCTACTCAGCAATAATGCCATAGCATGCTCCCTACTACCATCCCCGATAACTACTAATTTCACCCAACTCACCTGATCGAGTGATTAGTTAAGAAACATCGAAGGCATACCTCAACCCCATACACACTAAATAACTCAGTGATATCATCTATAGAGAGCCAAGTAAGTGAATCCGCCTCAATATACTTAGTACTTAATTCATCATCGAGATTAGCGGAAAGTAATTCATCAGCTGGGGGTATTTCCATACCGTAGGGACAGCCAGACATCAGTTTAGGACTCCCAATAACTACATGCACCTCTTTAACCCCTAACTTATTTCTAAGTATTTGAACAACGTTCTTCATGGTTACTCCCCTCACTAAACTATCATCGACTACTGCAACCCTCCTCTTACTAAGTACGCATTTAATGGGGTTTAACTTAAGTTGCACACCAATTAATCTATCTCTTGGGTCTTCCTTAATTGCTGTCCTATACTTAGTTCCTGTCGATATGAAACCCAGATCAAGTTCCTTATCTAAAGCATTAGCAAAACCTATGGCATAGGGTAGCGCTGTATCGGGAACTCCTACAACTACATCAACATTATATTTAAACGTTTTTGCTAGTCGTTGGCCTAAGGATTTCCTAATGTTATATACATCGATACCGTCCATTACCGAGTCAGGTCTCGCCATATATACGTACTCAAACGAACATAAGGTAGGTTTCCTAACGTCATATACGTTAATTGATTTAACGAATTCAGGGGTTATGTAAATTAATTCACCAGGTCTAATACTTCTCTTTAGGTCTCCCCCAAGCACTGATATAGGTGTGGATTCCGTTGAAACTATAGCTAGGTCGAAGCCGTAACTACCAATATGAAGTGGTTTAAGCCCCGGAGGAGACCTGTAAGCAATTACTTCATCCTTATTACTTATAGCTATTAACGAGTAAACACCGTTGAGGTCCGTGACTACCTCAGTAAAAGCTATTGCTAAGTCCTTACCAGACTTTACTAACCTGATGAGGTCCTTACCTAAATCAATTAATTGCTTATCTATTACTCCATCAACGATTACAGAGATAGCAAACCCTCCATCACTCAAATGGATGTATTTCACATCACGTAATTCGTTAGATGTGAAAACACCACCTATACCTACATATCCTTCAGCACTTAGAAGTAAGTTATTGTTTGATTGCAGGGTACTTGAGCAGTCTTCAAAGGTTAGTAACTCCTTACCATTGCTTAAGGAAACGAAGTACCTGTCCTGACCTCTATTTTGGGATGCCATAATCCCATAGTAGATGTACTTACCAACCCTCCAGAGTTCATCAAACGCCACTACACTAATTAACCCCGCCATCTAATCAACCCCTAGAAAATACTGACTCTAAGGACTCCACGTTTATATCCTTGAATGGGTAGGTCCCTGTGAAACATGCAAGGCAAGGGGATGATAACTTAGTTGCCCACTTAAGGCCCTCTATAGTATTATAGAGTATTGAATCTGCATATATCGCCTTAGCAATTGATTCAACGTTATTTAATTTAGAGGCTATTAACTCTCTCCTACTAGGGAAGTCAGTACCCATGAAGCAGGGATACCTTATAGGTGGACTAGCTATTCTGACATGTATTTCAGAACATCCACTACACCTTAGTAATTTATTGATTTCATTGAGGGTCAAGCCCCTTATTAGCGAATCATCAATAACTGCTACTTTCTTACCATCAATCACTGACTTAACTACGCCGTACTTGATGCTTGAGATAAATTCCCGAATCCCTGGAGGCATTATAAAACTCCTACCAACGTACCTATTCCTAAATAATCCCTCATCAAACCTAACACGCTTAGCATAGCTGTACCCTAATGCGGCGCTTCTACCGCTATCTGGTACCGGAATAGCTACATCTACATTTACTTCATCATAAGTCCCTAAGTACGACCCCATACGGACTCTGGCTTCATGTACTTGAACGCCGTTGAATACCGTATCAGGTCTTGAGAAATAGATGTATTCAAAAATACATGGAGTGAAGCATTTAATTCCACTACTTACTGACTCTAAAGACTCACCATCATAAGATAGAACTTCACCAGGCCCTAATTCCTTCCAATTACTTAGGCCTAAGGCTTCTAAGGCACTAGTTTCAGAAGCAACTACAAATAAGTCATCATCAGCAACGTAAGCTAAGGGCTTGAATCCGTGAGGATCCCTAGCCAAGATTATTTTAGGCTCAGAGGTAAGGACAACTAAGCTATAACTACCTATCACTAACTCACTAAGCTTCTTAACAGCCTCAACAGTATCTCCCAACTCGTTTGATAGTTCATAAACTAACTTAGCCAGAGTCTCGGAATCACTTCTACATTCACTATTTAGGTAAGTCTTAGATAGTTCACGATAATTTATGATGTTACCGTTAAATGCGAGTGAAATCACCCTATTACCTGATCCAACCTTTATAGGTTGAGCTCCTTCACTCCCCATATAACCCCCAGAGGTTGAGTACCTGACATGGCCGATAGCAACCGTAGAGTTTAAACAGCTTACCTCATTTAGGTCTAGGGCTGTTAATACGTAACCACTACGAACTACTGTCTTAACATCATTATCTACTATACATGATATTCCAGCAGATTCTTGGCCTCTATGCTGCAACTCAAGTAATAGTCTATAAGTGCGCGCAGGGGCGTTTAAGCCGAAGAAAGCAGCTATCCCGCACATGAGTTACCCCTCTAGGAGTTTCTCTAGAGATTCCTCGTAGATGTTGCGTAGTTCATTAACATCAAACCTTAATACCTCAGCACCTAAGTGCTTAATTACTAATTCATTACCATCAACAATGCCTAATACCCCTACATCAACATTTAATTCATGAGCTATCTCTAAGGCTACGTCTAGGGACTCCCTACGAACTTCAACTAGGTACCGAGCCTGACTCTCAGAAAACAGTAAGTGCTGTAGGTCGCAACCTCTCTCAGGCGCATTACCTAATTCAATACTCACACCCTTTAAGCCCTTAACGCACATTTCAGTTAATGCTACAGCAATACCACCTAAACTGATATCATGTACGGTAACAGCGTAACCACGATCAATTAATTTCTTTACGTATCTCCCATTAAGTATCTCAGTTGAAGGTCTAGGTAAGGGTACTTCACCAGCCTCAATACCAAAGCATCTATGTAGTAACTCACTACTACCTAACTCAGGATAAGTTACGCCAACAATTAACACGTAATCTCCTACATACTTTAAATTAAGTGTTGAAGCCCTCCTAACATCTTCAATAACACCGACGCCAACTATGGTGGTCACAGGCTTGACTTGAGATTCATTATTTAGATCCTCATTATAGAAACTTACCTTACCCCCGACAATAGGTATCCTAAGTTCTTGAGCCATCCACGAAATACCCTTAACCATCTGAGTGAAGTACCAGTATTGGCTGGGTTTTTCGGGGTTTCCCGCATTAAGTTCATCAACTATTGCTATCGGTAGAGAACCTACACTGACTAAGTTTCTGAAACATTCACCAACAGCATTAGCCGCGCCTCTAAACGGATCAACATAAGTATACCTAGGGTTACCATCACCCTTCACAGCTATTCCTAGGTGTTTGTCGTCCTCCATCAACCTAATTACTGCAGCATCTCCATAACCCGGCTTAATCACGGTTCTAATCCCTACCTCATAATCGTATTGACTATATACCCACTCCTTAGATACTATGTTCGGTGACGAAATTAGTTCCAAGAAAGCGTTTCTGAGGTTAGTAATTTTAGGGACTCTTAACTCATTAGCTAAGGTAAGGTATTCCTTAGGAATCTCAACATCCCATAACTTAATTTGAGGTCTGGCTAACTCATTAGCAGGAACCTCAGCCACTAACTTACCATTATAGTATACTTTAATGATACCGGTGTTGTCTAAATAGCCGATCACGCTATACTGTAAGTCATATTTCCTTAGGACTGAAGCGAAGTCATGTAATTGCTCCTTAGAGATTATTACCAACATCCTTTCTTGGCTTTCTGAAACTAGAACTTCTTCAGGCTCCATATTAGCCTCTCTTATATGCAGCGAGTTAAGTTCTATTATAGCTCCTAACCCATAATCGGCTGTTACTTCAGATATTGCTGTAGCGAGACCCCCACCACCTAAATCCTTGACGTACTTAATTAGCCCCCTATCAACAGCTTCAGATAATGCATCGATTAGTAGTTTCTCAATTAATGGGTTACCAACCTGGACAGCAGCTATGTTGCTTGAGTCATTATCGCTTAAGGGTTTGGAAGCAAAGCTACTTCCGAAAACTCCATCCCTACCAGTCGTATTCCCAACAATTAATATTAGGTCATTAGTTTCAGGCTTATAAGTAAGTAGTTTACTCAGCTCGATGACACCGACACACGCTACATTAACTAATGGATACCTACTATAAGACTTATCGAACCAAGTCAATCCAGCAACTACTGGAACACCTATTCTATTTCCGTAATCACTGATTCCCTTAACAACACCTTTAATTAGCCAATTAGCGTAGCCGTCATTAGGTTCTCCAAAGAACAGCAGGTCAAGTAGAGCGATCGGTTTAGCCCCTAATGTTAGTATATCACGTACTATCCCGCCAACGCCCGTAGAAGCACCATTATATGGGTCTACAGCTGATGGATGGTTATGACTTTCAATCTTAAAAACTATGGCGTACTTATCAAATATCTTGATTGCTGGAGCATCTCTACCAGGCCCTATTAAGACATCCTTACTTTTTGTTGGTAGCAGTTTAAGGTAGTATTTACTACTCTTATAGGAGCAATGCTCACTCCATTGAGCCTCAAACATATACAATTCTGCCTTAGTTGGTTCCCTACCAAGTAATTCCTTAATAGTTGATAACTCATCAAAGCTTAAAGGCATTACCAACCCTCCTTAAGTGACGAGGCTATACTACGCCAAATCACTAGCCCACCCGGTGAATACCCATCTGGAACTATTTCCTGTTCTGCAGCTCTTTCAGGATGGGGCATTAAACCCAAGACTAATCCATCAGCTGAAGCTATACCCGCAATATCGAATTTACTGCCGTTAGGATTACATCCATAGTACTTAATTGTCGGTAAGTTACTTACGTCATCCTCAACATAGTAACGTCCCTCACCATGAGCTATAGGCATATCGATAATAGTATCGTTTGATGCTAGCTTAAGCCAGGGACCTTTAGGCCTCATTACCTTTACTCTAATCCATCTACATAGGAATCTCCCCGACTCATTAGGTAGTAGAGCACCTGGTAGCAGACCAGCCTCAGTAAGTATTTGAAACCCGTTGCATATACCCAGTACTGGGGTACCATTACTTAAAGCGTTATAGACCTCATCAACAACTTTACTCCTAGCAGCTATAGCTCCAGCTCTAAGCCAATCACCGTAACTAAACCCACCTGGAATTACTACGGCATCATATAAATTACTCCTGAAGTCTTTGAACCACACTAAATACGCATCCAAACCTACGACCTTACGTAACACCCAAATAACGTCTAGGTCAGAATTAGTTCCTGGAAATCTAATCACAGCTACTTTGTTCAGAAACCTTCACCCTAACATCATGCACTATAGGGTTGTAGATTCTTAACCTGTAACAGAGTTCCTTAACATAATCAACAGCAGCTTTGCAAGAATCAATATCTACATAGAACTCAAGGTATTTCCCAGACCTAACCCCTCGTACGTCCTTAAAACCTCTTTTAATGATTAGATCTTGGTGGATTGTTTCGCCTTCAGGGTCCCTAACATTTCCCTTATTAGTTATTACTACCTCAACTACATACATTATAGTTCCCTAAATCCTAATACCTAACTTAGATGCTAGTTGAGTATATGCGTTAATTAAATCGTCGACACTACCTCCTTTCCTGAAAATCTCTTTATCAAGATGATTACCCTCACCATCTACAACCCTTATACTATCTCCGCATATGTCATCAGCGAGTAATATCCTACCATCGGGGTCTCTTCCAAATTCTAACTTAAAATCAATAAGGAGTAAACCCAACTCGCTAAATTTGCGTGATAGAGCATTATTAATTTTTAATGTAATTTCCCTAATATCCTCTAACTCATTAAAGCTCACTAACCCAGCATTAATTAAATCCTCTTGAAGTATTAGCGGATCATGCAACTCATCACTCTTATAATGAAACTCTATTACTGGCACGTCTAATTTAGTGAGCGGCTTAAGTAATGGTAACCTTTTAATTAAACTACCATAGGCGTAATTACGGACTACAACCTCCGCAGGTATCATCCTTAATCTTTTAACGGTTAAGATTCTTTTACCATCATAATCTATAAAATGATTATCAATACCCTCTGACTTAAGGAGTTTAAAGAAGTACGCTGTCAATGCAGCATTTAATAAACCTTTACCTGGAGCATAAGTAACTTTAGCTCCATCCAAGGCAGTAACCACATCCTTAAATTCCATCAATAGCGAGTTATCGTCTTTTACATAAACTCGTTTAGTTTTCCCGTCATATATAAGAGTGTGAATATTCAATTAATCACCTTTATATATGATCATGGAAACTATTAATAAAGTTTATGTAGAAATTTTCTTAAAATTATTTACATAAATATGTAAATTTATAAAGTAAATAAAAATTATACTATTTTATGTAAAATGATATTACGCTATACAGTAATCACTGTATTCGTAATTTCATTTTGAGAGATTATGGAATATAAGTTATCGGGATGACGCTTTTATATCTCGTGTTAGTTAAGGCTCTAACAAAACTTTGTACTTAACTTACGAAAGCATTATCCGTTAAGCTGTGTAGTAACTTTAATGTATTAATGAGTATCATCATAAATATATATGGTTGGACTAGTTTACTAGGTCATTAAAATTTAGGTATTAATTTCCTTTAATAAGTAAGGCAGGAGTTAAAGGACTAAGGTTTTTTAAGCTTAGATGTTCAGGTAGATATTTTTTGGTGTAGATAATGGTGATTACAGTAGATCAAATCGAGAGATATTTGGGTCAAAAGATTAAGGATGAATATGGTAGGTTTATTGGGACGCTTTTAAGTGTTTATGCTGATGTTTCAGGCAGTGTTGAATCTGTTGAGATCGCGTTGAATGAGGATAATTATAGGCAGATACATAGTGAAAGATTAAAGTTAACTCCCGACGGTATTGTTGTTATTCAGGATTGGAAAGTTGATGCTATTAATGTAGAGAATCAGTTAGATAGAGTTAGGAAGAGGATGAGGGCTGTAGAGGAGCTATATAGGAAGGGTAATATACCAGGTCATGCTTATGAAGAGATGAAGAGTAGGTTTGATAAAGAGTTCAGTAAAATTAAGGAGAAAGTTAAGGAGGTTAAACTAAAATTAAGGCAGAGGATTAATGACCTCGAGGACCACATTATAAGGTTAGAGAAGGCTACCTCTAATTTAATGGTGCTTTACATGTCTAACGAGGTTAGTGAGGCATCGTATAAGGCATCAATAGATTACTTAAGGCAGTCCAAGACTAAGGCGCAGGATGAGAAGAAGGATATTGAGAAACACTTAGATATAATTGAGAAGTTAGAGGCTGAACCAACAGAAACTAAGACCCCTATAACAACTACGCCACCGCAGTTACCTATAGTGCCGAAGTCTGAGGCGCCAATTCAGGTTCAGGTCGTAGACCATTAGACGAGGGATTATTAGTGAGTGTTTCAGCAAGCAACTCTGCCGGCAGTTTCAATAAGATCTTCAGGATATTTACTGATATAACTGGTTGGAATAGTAAGAGGACTTTAAAAAGGTCTATTTTAGAGATTGCTATAAAATTAAGAGAATATAAGGATATGCTTGAAGAAACTGTTAGTAGGTTAAGGTTAAGGCATGATGATCTTTTTAGGTCGGCGATCACCGCATATGTTAAGGGAGATAAACCAAAGGCAGCTATCTATGTTAATGAACTAGCTGAGATAAGAAAAATAATCACCAATATATATACTTCAGTTCTTGCTTTGGAGAGGGCTATCTTACGTATTGAGACAATCAAAGAGATCAGTAACATTAACTTAGCCTTAGGCTCTGTACTAGCAATATTGAACGTCCTTAAGGGTCAGGTAATTAACGTGGTTCCTGAAGTAGCTACTGGGATAGACGTCCTCACAAATGAGATTAGGAATTTAATACTATCAACCTCAGGTACTACCGTCTCACAGGATAAGATGTTAGATCTGTCTGATGAAGCTCAGAAGATACTTCAGGAGGTCAAGGAGGTCGCTGAGGCGAAGATAAGTAAGTCATTACCTCAAATACCTGAAGAGTTACTTAAGACGTCATCAGGTGGGGAATTTAAAGTTGTGGTTAACGGGGCCTCTCAACCCATAGCAGGGAAGACAGTAAGTAAAGAGGTAAAGCATCAACGAAGTGTTGGTGACTCATTAGCCCTAGAGAATAAAGTGCTTGAGTATATTTTAACGCATGGTGGGTTTATCGATGTTTCAGACGCGGCTAAGCAATTCAACGTAAGTAAGGAGGAAGTTATTCAGGCTCTTAAATCTCTAAAAGAGAAAAATAAAATCACGTTTTAGTTTCCAATATTAAGGTAATTTATTAATAGCTTATGTTTAAGGTGAATTTAATTGAGTCAATCATACGAATATCTAGAAGGAATGGCAAGGCAGTACGCCATTCAAGCAGTAAGGTACGATAAAGAAGGAAAGTTCGACGATGCAATAAAGAACTATAAGAAGGCAGTTGAAGTTCTCAGGAGGATAGTTTCATTATATCCTGATGGTGGTCTAAATAACATATATAGGCAATGGGTTAAAGAGTATGAGAAAAGAATTAAAGATCTTGAATCAATGAAGCTTGCAACAACTTCCCAGAATTATATGCAGTCCAGCAGCGATGATGTACTGAATGAGGTAATATTTAAGGAGAAGCCTGGGGTCACTTTCAATGATATAGCTGATTTAGTAGATGTTAAGGAGGCTGTTAAGGAGGCCATAATATATCCTACATTAAGACCTGAGTTATTCCCTCTAGGATGGCATAGAGGTATATTGTTATTTGGTCCTCCTGGATGTGGTAAGACGTTATTGGCAGCAGCAGTTGCAACGGAGATTGACGGTATATTCATACATTTAGATGCTGCATCTATAATGTCTAAATGGCTTGGTGAGGCTGAGAAGAATGTCGCAAAGATATTTAAGAAGGCTAGGGAACTCTCCCAGAACGGTAAACCAGTCATCATATTTATCGATGAGGTTGACTCACTTTTAGGCATGTATAATAGTGAAGTAGGTGGTGAGGTTAGGGTTAGGAATCAATTCCTTAAGGAAATGGATGGATTATTGGATAAGTCATTCAAATACTTCATATATGTTATAGCGGCTACGAATAAGCCCTGGAGACTTGATGAAGCATTTATACGTAGGTTCCAGAAAAGGATATTCATCCCCCTACCTAATAAGGAAGCTAGGGTTGAGCTCCTCAAGCTCTATACAAAGGGATTGAAACTATCTGAAGATGTTGACCTTGAGAAACTATCTGAAATCTTAGACGGTTACACAAGTAGTGATATAAGGGACATAATTATGGCAGCGCATTTAAGGACTGTTAAGGAGTTATTTGAAAAGCAGGGTGGGTCAGGAAATCCAAGGGAGATTACCTTGGGAGATTTCACTGATGTGATTAAGAGTAGGAAGCCAAGCGTCAGTAGAGAGGCTATTAAGGTATACGAGTCGTGGTACGAGAAGTTTAAGGCGGTGTAGGGTAATACTCAATTATTTGAGGTAATTTTTTAACCCTATGTTAGTTATGAAATATATAACCTGAAACAGATAGTTATGAGGTGAGGGTAAGATTACTTCATTATCATCTCAGGTGATGGTGTTAAAGAAGGATGGTAGGGTAGAGAATCTTAGCCTCCTTAAGCTAAGGGAATCAATAATTAAGGCACTTAGTGGTTGTGCCCTAGATAATTACGTAGACGAAATTTTAGATGAGGTGTTAGAAAGCATTAAGGGTAAGGACTCAGTAGCTTCTAAATACCTGTCAGATCTTATCGAGAAAGCATTTTCTAGTAGGATAGTTAATGATGTATCTTTTGAACTAGCTGCCAGGAGGTACTTACTAGCTAGGATATATAACGACGTCTTTGGGAAGGGAAAGTGGAGGAAGTTCGAGGATGAAGACCTTAAGTTCACTTTTCAGGCACTAAAGGTTTTAGAATCACGTTACCTGCTTAAGGATTCAAAGACTTTAAGATATTTAGAGACGCCTAAGATGCTCTTTATGAGGGTTGCTGAATATATAGCTAGTATTGAGGGGGATAAGTCTCAGTTCTACGCAAATAAGTTTTTTGAATTAATGATTAATCGTAAATTTATGCCGAACAGCCCTACATTAATGAACTCTAAGACTAAGTTAGGCTTGCTTTCCGCATGCTTCGTACTGCCTGTAAGGGACGCTTTAACAACATTAGATGGTGATGGTATTATGGACTCGTTAAGGGCTTCAGCACTTATACATCAGCAAGGAGGTGGTACTGGGTACTCATTTTCTGAATTAAGACCTGAGGGTGATGTAGTTGCAAGTACTGCTGGAGTAGCTTCAGGACCGGTCTCGTTTATGAAAATGTATGATGCTGCTACTGAAGTCATTAAGCAAGGTGGTAGGAGAAGGGGCGCCAATATGGGAGTTCTACATGTGTGGCATCCAGATATACTTAAATTCATCCGGAGTAAGTCAGGTGAATTGAAGGATGTTAACCTTCAGAATTTCAACATATCCGTAGGTGTCTATGATTCCTTTATGAAGGCTGTTGAGGAAAGTTCCTTATGGGGTTTAGTTAATCCACGCCTTACGTCTTTAAATCCTAATGTTAACGATTCCAGGAACTACGCCATCGCGTGGAGTAGGTATTACATGAGTGATGAATGGGTTCAAGAATATATAATTAACGAACTAGAATCTGCTGGAGGTTCAATACCACTGGATCAATCACTAATAATAACTTACGATGAAGCGATGGAGATCGCCAAGAGAGAGAACGCCATAGTCAACATGTTAAGCGCTGTTGAAATATTTAACGAAATAATTAGATGCGCGTGGGAGTCCGGAGATCCAGGTCTTCTCTTTATAGATACTATAAATAGGAGACACCCTGTCTGGTATTTAGGAAAGATAAATGCTACTAATCCGTGTGGTGAGGTCCCGGCACGTGAGTGGGAATCTTGTAACTTGGGGTCTATAAACCTTGAATCCTATGTTAATGAAGTTGATGGGAAGCCTACCATCCTGTGGGAGGAGTTAGCTACGGATGTTAAGCTATGTATTAGATTCCTAGATAACGTTATAGACCTAAATAAATATCCACTTCCTCAAATAGAGAAAGAAACGAAGAAATCTAGGAAAGTAGGCTTAGGTGTTATGGGTTGGGCGCATATGTTGGTGAAGCTGAACATACCTTACAACTCTGTAGATGCTTTATATCTTGCATATTATTTATCTGAGTGGATACTCTACAACGCATATTTCTCCAGTGTCGAACTCGCTAAGGAGAGGGGACCTTTCCCTGAATGGAATCCTAAGCTCTATAAACCCGTATGGGTTGATGCTAAGCAATTAGAGGAGATAATTAAGATAGGAGGTATCGCAAGTACGCCTCCCTCAGAGCACGTTAGCCGTATTATCTCTGAAAGACCTAAAGTTGATTGGGAGCTACTCAGGAATGAAATGCTTAAACATGGGTTACGTAACGCTACAGTAATCAGTATAGCTCCTACCGGAACAATTTCAATAATTGCAGGAACTTCCTCAAGCATAGAACCTATATTTGCATTAGCATTCGTAAGGCAAGTAAGCGTTGGTACTTTCATAGAAGTTAATCAGTTATTCCTAGACTACCTAAGGAAGGTAGGTCTTGATGAACCTGAAGTCATTAAAACTATAGCTAACTCAGGAAGCGTATTGCATAACCCATTCATACCTAAAAACCTTAGAAGGATATTCCTAACAGCTCATGATATAGAGCCTTTATGGCATCTCCTACATCAGGCTGTCTGGCAGCAATGGACAGATCAAGGCGTTAGTAAGACCATAAATATGAGGGCTGAGGCAACTATAGACGATGTGAGGAACGTATACGTATTGGCTTGGAAGTTAGGATGTAAAGGTATTACGGTATACAGAGATAAGAGTAAGACTAGGCAAGTAATTCAGTTCGGTCTAAAGATAGCTGAGAGATTAGCGAAAGAGGAGGTAGAACGTGAATTAGGTAAGAGCTTCAGGGAAGCTGAAGAGTTAACGGAGGTTAGTAAACAGGAGGATAAGAAAGCAGTTAGAGAGAGGTTTAGAACTCAAAAGCAACCAATACTCCGTGAAGGTGAAGCAGGGGACTGCCGTTCATGCGAATATTAATTAAAGCGTTAAATATTTGCAAGTTTTAAAGTAGTTATATTGGTCAGTAATGACGGGGTCTGAAGCCCTTCTGAGTTTTCTCGTATATTCTACTCAGTAACTCAGCCTCATCCGGAACTCCAATAAATTCTACTTCCCCATTAATCACAACTGCTGGAACACTCATAACTCCATACTTGTCTGCTATATCGGGGTTCTCATAAGCTTCAACGATGTCTGAAATTATATTCTTATTATTAGATTTGTACGCCTCTAACGCAAACATATTAGCTAGGAATGCAGCATACGGACAGTAAGGACATGTTGGCGTCACTATGACCTCCATACGTACTTTCCCTGAAACCTTACTAAGTAGATTTGCTACCTTCTCAGAAAGTCCGCTATTGCCATTACTAATCCTCAATATCGTCTCGATAAATCCTCTTAATTCCTCACCAGCAGGCATACCTATATACCTGATCTGTCCATCGAGTAACACTATAGATGGTACCCTAGTAATTCCATATTTTTTGAAATTGTCCGCACCATCTTTCTTATAGTGGTATATCTGATGACGTATTAACTTACCTTTTTCATTCTCGGGACTTAATGATGCCAGGACATCAACTAATTTAACGGTATCACTACAGAAGGCACATATATCACCTACAAATGTTAACACATCTACAGGGGTTTTCATATCGCTTAGGACGTTTTTAAGGGTTTCTAGGTCCTCCTTCGTAAACCTTACCTCAAACATTTCTCTCATGCTGTAATCCATACTATCACCTAGTATCTAGTTAAGTTATTTTAATAATAAGCTTTAAGGAACGCCTCCTTAGGTTGATATATTGAGTGATGCGGTGTTTATTCATAGTTCTCTAAATGAAAACTTTACTATAGATTCTGAGGCTATACCTCTTTCAGGTCTTAATCTAGGTGTTAAGACCATGAAGGAAGCGTATGCATTGTTGTAGGGAGTACCTAACCGGCTGAAAATAGTTATGACTTTACCATTATGGTTTGTCTTAAATCCGTTAAAGCATGGTTCATGACCTCTAATTATTACCTTAGTATTAGTTATATTGAGTGCAGCCTCACTTATTTTACAACCGAATAAGTAACCTGCACCCCGATATGATGGTTCGGTATAGGGGGTATCTTCCGTTGGGTCGTTCCACAACACTTCCTCAATTACTTTAAGGTATTCATCTTCATTCCTCCCTAGTAGGTATTCTGTTGGTGTTCGTGCTTTATTGATGTTAGTTGAGGGGGGACCGCCATGAAGTAGCAGCGCTAATTCGTTTAAAATCATCGCATGCGGCATTGATTGGAAGAGTTCCTTAAAGCTTGAATATAACTTACTTCCATTGATGGTTCCATACCTGTGCTTAAGCTCTATTGGGAAGTCATGAGGGTACACTGGGAGAAATTCTGGGGGTTCATGATTACCTCTTAATAAGAAAATATTTTCTGGATATCTTAGCTTGAGGTAGAGTGGTATTAGTATAGTCTCAACTTGATTACTCCCTCTATCAATATAATCACCTAAGAATACTAGGTTGTGAATGGCTAGGTTTTCAGCATATCTTAGAATATAATCAAGTGATTGTAGGTCGCCATGTAAGTCACCTATAACTAAGAAAGATTCTTGAGGTTTAAACAGTCTTATAAGTCCTTTATGTGACTTAAATTCATTCCTGAGAACCTCGGCAGCGTCATTAATGATTTTCTCAACAGCTTTAAAGTCATATACTTTATTGGATATTAATTCTTTAGTAAGGTTAGTTAACATTATTTGAAGACCTGCTTAATTCATTTAGTTTTTTAATTAGTAGCTTGTTGGTGAGTTCTGGGTTAGCTCTACCCTTACTCTTCTTCATGACTTGACCGACTAAGTAATTAATAGCTTTCGGGTTGGTTAGAGCATCATTAAAGGCTTTCTGATTTTCATTAATGACTTCATCAATTATTCTCATCAAGATATTCTCATCAGATATATCTGCGTAGCCCTCCTCATAAATTATTGCAGTAACGGCCTTACCTGATTTTAATGTTTTAGGAATTATTTCCTTCAAGATCTTAATATTGATTACGTTCTTATTCAATAGCTGTATTAATTGGCATAGATCTTTCGGCGGGAATACCTTCACAGCGTTATTGACTCCAATGTCTAGTTCCTCAATCCATCTCTTTAAATCATTAACAACTATGTTACCTACTGCTTCAGGTTCCCCGCAGACCTTAACGCATTCCTCGAAGTAGTCAGCTAAGGCTTTCTCACTAACTAGCACATTAGCTAGGTAATCACTTAATCCATAAGTTTTAATAAATCTATCAACACGTTGATCAGGCAACTCAGGAAGTTTAGACGTTATCTCCTCGATAAGTTCCTTAGATATCTTAAATGGCGGTAAGTCGGGGTCGGGGAAATATCTGTAGTCTTCCTCAACTTCCTTAACTCTTGCAGGCACCGTTACTTTCTTCAAATCATCCCAATGTCTGGTTTCCCTTCTAACCTCTTCACCATGTTCTAATGCTCTACTCTGTCTAATGATTTCGTAAGCTAATGCTCTCTCAACATCTTTAGATGAACTTATGTTCTTAACCTCAACTCTCGATCCACCAGCTAACGATATGTTTGCATCAACCCTTATTGAGCCTTCTAATTCCGGATTTACTAACCCCATATGCTCCAGTATCGACCTTAACTTATCTATGAACATTCTAGCTTCTTTAGGGCTAGTTATGTCGGGCTCACTAACTATCTCAAGTAACGCTATTCCTGACCTATTGTAATCGATTAAAGTGTATTTGCTTGTAAGTAACGATCCTGTTGGGTATATTAGCTTGCCAGGGTCTTCCTCTATGTTAATCCTACGTATTCGGATGCTCTTAAGCTTCCCCTCATAATTTATGGTTAGGGATCCGTTCCTAGCTATTGCAACGCTCCCAACACCATCATATTGTGATATTTGATAATTCTTAACTAGGTCTGGATAGAAATAATGCTTCCTTGAAAACACTAATACATCACTTATGGAGCATTTAAGAGCTAGTGCAACCATTAATGCGGCCTTAACGGCTTCGATATTAACAACTGGTAAAGCACCAGGTAATCCTAGACATGTTGGGCATACATTACTGTTTGGAGGTTTTCCTCTATAGTCGGAGGAACATGAACAGAACAGCTTAGACTTTAGAGATGTTATCTGGACATGAACTTCTAAACCTATCTTAATATTGAGGTCAGACATAAGGACTCACCACAGTTGGAATTAAATTCTTTAAACCGCTTTTTACTTCATGGATGTACGCTATATTTATGAGTAACCCCTCACCTAACTTAGGTCCTATAAGTTGGATCCCAACCGGCAGACCGTTCACTATATCTGCGGGTATAGATATCGCTGGTAAGCCGATTAAGTTCACAGTAGATGTGTAGATATCTGATAAATAGAGCTTTATCGGGTCTACTATGGCTTCACTTATTTTAGGAGGTAAAGATGGTGCTGTTGGAGTAATAACTACGTCGTATTTACTGAGGATTTTAGTAAACTCATCATGCAGTAATTTCCTAACTTTCGAAGCCTTCAAGTAGTACTGATCGTAGTACCCTGCACTTAATACGAATGTCCCCAATAGGATTCTCTTCTTAACTTCGAGGCCGAAGCCGTCACTACGGGCTTCAGCATATACTTCATCCCATGTCTTATTCTCAACATCTAAGTGATAACCGTATCTAATTCCATCGTACCTGGCAAGGTTTGAACTAGCCTCAGCCATAGCTATGATGTAGTAAGTAGGTAACGCATACTTTATGGTTGGTAGGCTAACTTCGGAGACTTCAAACCCTTCACTCTCTAATCTATAGAGGCTTTTATTGAATGAGGAAATTACGGCGTTATCGACACCCTCATTAATACATTCCTTTATTAATGCAACTTTATACTTCCTTATTGGGGTAGGTTTTAAGAACTCGGAGTAATCAACTCCATCAATACGCAGTGATGTACTATCCCTAGGGTCGTGTCCAGCAATAACACTTAAGATAAGCGCTGCATCACTTACGTTCCTAGCTATAGGTCCGACCTGCTCTAAACTCGTACCGTAAGATATTAACCCATACCTACTCACTAAACCGTATGTTGGTTTAATACCTACAGTGCCTGTGTAGGATGCTGGAAGCCTTACAGATCCGCCTGTATCGCTACCTAAGGATAGAGTTGCTTCGTAAGCAGATACTGCAGTGGCGCTTCCACCTGAAGAACCACCTGGCACCCTACTTAAGTCCCAAGGGTTATGTGTAATGAAGAAGGCACTATTTTCTGTGGTAGAACCCATCGCGAACTCATCCATATTGGTTTTACCGATTACTATGCCTCCTTCCTTAGTAATCCTCTCAACTACAGTTGCGTCGTATGGCGGTATAAAATCAGACAACATTTTAGATGCGCATGTCGTCCTCAAGTTCTTAGTTGTTATAACATCCTTAACAGCGATTAGAAGCCCTGTTAACCTACCTCTAAATCCTTTCTTAATTTTATCGCTGACGAATTGGCAATCCCTTAATACATCATCTAAAGGTCTAAGAGTTATATAGGACCTAATAGATTCTTCGACCTTATTTATTACTTCGTAAGTTTCCAATACGTACTCATATATGAGTCCGGGGTCTGAGTGAAATAACTCAACTAGTTCCGTCCCATCCTTATGTATGAGTCTTTTCAGGAGAATCACCTAAGCGGTTTTAGGACCTTTGATATAACCCTCCTGGCTTTCCTTAACATTTAATAATACTTCATCTACACTTAAACCATCTTTAACTACGTCCTCCCTAAGTAGCGGTTTATCGTTTAAGACCATGAATAAAGGCTCAACTCCTGATAGGTCTAACTCATTAATGCTATTGAAGAAATCAATTATTTTCTTCATATCCCTAATTACTACCTCTCTTTCTTCATCCTTAACCTTAATTAATGCTAACCTGGATACCCTATCAAGCCATACCTCTAGCTCATCATGCATATATCGATACCACATTTTAACGAGTTTAAAACCTTAAAAACGTAATATTAAGGATTTTGTAGCATTAATTAACATGGACGGTGTGCGATATGGATGTACTTATTAGATCTTATCTTGGTGTGGACGACAGCACTTTCATTGTAGGGGTACGCATCCCTAGTTTTAAAGGTTGGCGAGATAATGCATGTTAAGCTAGATTCTATTTTCGATACGTTAAGTCCTTTAATTCCTTATGATATGTTGGTTAGTGCTTTTAGTGAGGCCGAAGAACTTCTATCTAATGATGTAGCGTTTTGGATAGCGACTAAATGTCCCCCGGAGGAAAGATGCATTATTACGAAGCTTAGGTTCCTGTTCAGGTACGACTACGTTAATAGCGTAGTTATGAAAGCGTTTCTGGAGGTTTACTTAAGTCCTGAAATAACTGTTGGTGAGTTCTTCGGTAACTTAAACCAAGTCATAAGTAAGTTCGGAGGGGAGTTCGAGTTAAGCATAGGGGAAGTTAAGATAGTTTTTGGGTTATCTGCCACGCGATTAAGCGATGTTTTCAAGATAATTAATTCGTTAAAGGATTCATTAAAATTAGAGTTTCAGTTAAGTGTGGAGGGTTATGAGGTGTTAGTGAGGGATGAGGGGTAAGTTATACTTCATAGGTGGAGGTATTTCCTTAGATTACTTAACGGTTAAGGCGTTAAACATTCTGAAGAGCGTTAGGAACATCTTTATTGATGGATACACCGGCGTTTTATTAGGTGACGGTGATAGGCTTGCAGAGCTCGTTGGAAGGGAGTATAAAGTTTTACATAGGAAGGATCTTGAGGATTTTAACGGTGAAGTGATTTTTAAGGCTCTTGAGGATGGTGATGCGGCGCTATTATCGCCTGGAGATGCTTTAATCGCAACCACGCATGTAAACTTATTAATAGAGGCGTGGAGGAGGGGGTACGACGTTGAGGTCGTTCCGGGGGTCAGTATAATATCATCATCTATAAGTATTTCAGGATTAATGGCGTATAAGTTAGGTAAGATTGTAACCATTACATTTCCGAAAGACGGCATCATTTACGAATATCCGTATGATGTGATTAAGGAGAATTCTTTTAGGAATTTACATACTTTGCTCTTATTAGAGATGGATTTAGAGAAAGGAGTATTTATGACTATAGGGGACGCTATTAAAATCCTTTTAGATATTGAGAGGTTAAGGGGGGAAGGTATTATAAACCATAATAGATTAGCAGTAGGTATTAGTAGATTAGGGAGTGATTGTATGAAGATATGTCCTGGTGGATTAGGGGAGCTCTTAAATATTGATTTTGGGAGCCCTCCACATACTTTAATAATAACTTCGCCGAAACTCCACTTTATTGAGGAGGAAGCTCTGAAGGTGATTAGGAATGTCTACTGTAGATGATGGCTTAGCTAGTAGGGTATTAAAGTACATCATGGTTGTGGAGAAGGTTTTAAGTAGGATTAAGGATGACGATGTTAGAACAGTTGACGGAAGAGAAATCCTTAAATTGGTTAGGTCATATGTCAGCGACTCTAGATACTACTTCGGTTTAGGGGACTACATTACGTCCTTATCATGTATAGCGTATGCTGAAGGTTTGTTAGATGCTTTAAGATTATTAAATATGGTTAGTTTTGATTGGGAATATCCTAAGGTGAGGCGTGTACTTGTTGGTGGAACTTTCGACATCATTCATTCCGGGCATATCCATTACTTAAGTGAGGCGTCTAAGCTTGGCTTAGTGTACGCTGTTGTGGCTAGAGACTCAACTGTTAGAAGAGTTAAGGGTAGGGAACCCATAAATGATGAGTTAAGTAGATTGGAGGTACTTAACTCGTTGAAGTACGTATATAAGGCGATCTTGGGTAACGCGGAAGACATATTTAAGAGTGTTGAGGCGGTGAAGCCTGACCTAATAGTATTAGGTCCTGACCAACCAATTGATGAAGATTCGTTGATAAAGAACGCCTCAAGTAAAGGATTAAATATTGAGGTCTTAAGACTTTCAAGTAGGTATAAGGCAGATATAGCGAGTACATCAAAAATAATTAATAAGGTCTTAGAGCTTTACTGCAGACGGGATTAGTGATGAAGGGTGTAAGCACTGAATAAGGTGATGTAATAAATAATTTATCTGTCTGAGTTATTGGATTAGTTACTTAGTCGCTACCTTACTTCCTTTCCTCCTACCAGTCCTCTTAGAGGCTATATGACCTACCTTCCTGCCTGGAGGCGCGTTCCTTGATACTGTAGATGGTCTAGAGACGCTCTGGTGCGAACCTCCTCCATGCGGGTGCGATACAACGTTCATAGCAACACCCCTAACTTTAGGCCATTTCTTAGCTTTAACTTTCCATTTATGGAATGATGCTCCAGCCTTTAGAAGAGGTTTTTCAATCCGTCCAGCACCGGCAGGTACACCTACAGTAGCTCTAGCCGAACTTAGAATACTTTTGCTACTACCACTAGGTAACTGAACGATGGTGTAGTTGCCAGACCTACCCAATATTGTTGCATAGCTGCCTGCCTGCCTTGAGAGTTTACCGCCATCACCAGGATTTAACTCAATATTATATACTTTAGTACCCTCCGGTATGTTACTTAATGGTAAAGTATTTCCAACACTTACAGGTGCTTGAGGACCTATGCTAACTTCCTGACCTACATACATGCCTTCAGCAGCAGGTATATAGTACTCAACCCCATTAGAGAGTCTGATATGGGCTAGCGGTACCCACCTACCAGGGTCATGTATTAGCTCTAGAACAACACCACTTAATGTTTCATTGGTTGGTGGTGGGTATTTAGCAGGCGCCACATGTAGGTGTTTTAGATTACGGAATGTTGGTGTTCCTCTCCCCATTCTCTGAGCTAGTATCTTCTTACCCATATACAGCACCCTATAAAATGCCTAGTTTAGTAGCTACTTCCGAAGCCTTAAATTCCGGTTTTAATCTAATGAACGCCTTTTTCTCTCCCTTAGGCGTTATCAACGTCCTTACATTATCAACCTTAACGCTAAACAATTTCTCTACCGCGTATTTGATCTCTTCCTTAGTTGAGTCTATGTCTGCTATAAATGTGAGGGTGTTATACTTCTCTATATAGTTTAGGGACTTTTCAGAGGTTACAGGCCTTATCAGTACTTTTGTAGGTTCTTTCAAAGCGTTACCACCTCATACTTCTTCCTAATGATATCTAAAGCCTTTAACGTGATTAACGTTAACCTCCCTGGAAGACCTCCAGGAGCTAAGACCTCCACATTTAAAGTATTTGCTGGAATAACATCTACACCTGGTAAGTTCCTAATAGCCCTTACTACAGGTACTTCATCGCTTGAGACAAGAACTAAGAGGGATTTAGGTTCCCTGTACTTCCTACCTCTCATTTTACCTTTACCTGAAACTATCTTAATCCCTTCTTGAGCCCTAACGACGTCATCCCACAATTTAAGATTAGTTAAAACCTTCTTAGCTTCGGAAGTTATGTTTATGTTTTCGAAGTCATCTACAACTAATATAGGTAATTGTTCATGATTTACGACATGCCCTCTGGCCTTAACCATGGACGCTTCGGAAGTAGCTGAGAGTGCTGAGGCAATAGCTATAAGTCTTTCCTTGTTGTTTACCTCTTCATGTATTCTGGCATTAACTTTAGGTGGATGTGCTAACCTACCACCTTTAGCCATAGGTGCTATTACGGCCCTACCATTATCTAATCTCGGGACCCTAGCCATGCTACGATTAATGCCCCAACTCTCACCAACTCTTCTTTTACCAGCTAGTGGATCTCTCCCCTTAGGTTGGATCCTAGCTGTGAGGGATGCATGGAAGGCCCTCCTAATGATGTCTTTCCTGATAGGGTAGCTAAATACTGGTGGTAGCTCAACTTCATTTACGACATTACCGTTTAGGTCGTAAACACCTGATCTTTTGTCTTTTGAATTAGTTAGTAATAATAATCTGTATGCCACCTTAGACACCTACATCTTACTTTCTAAGCTTAGGTACGTGAGCGTTGGTGCCCCAGGCGGTATCCAGGTGGGAGGTCTTATAGGATGTCTTAGAACTAAGGGTCTCTTAGGTACACCCATGACGCTGCCCTTAATTAAGACGTAGTCTGATTTGACAAGTCCGTAATGTGGGAACCCACCCGAGGGTACTACCTCATACCAATTACTGCCTATCTTGATAATCCTTTTATTAAACTCTGTACGTCTGTGGAAGCCTAACTGACCTGCCTGAGGAACTGTACTTAAGGCACCCATTGTCGGGCTTCGAGAACCTATCCTCCTACTTCCTTTTCGATGCTTATGCCACCGAGGTAGTTCCTTAACACCAAATCTCTTAATGACTCCTTGAAAGCCCTTCCCCTTTGTTACGCCTATGATGTCTATGAATTGCCCTTCTGTGAAAACATCTGAGACTCTTACCTCCTTACCAAGGATCGATGTTACGTAGTTTAGCTGCTTTGTTAGGTCTCCACCTCCTACCTTAACCTCAAGTAAGTCGGGTTTCTTCTTACTTAGACCTCCTGCAAGTTTCGGCTGAGTAGCTACTATTACTGAAATCCTGTTAATAGCCTCTATATGTTCGTTAATGAATGAGAGTTTCTTATCTAGGTCACCGATTTTTAAATTAGGGATCTTCCTCCAAAGCTCTAGGTCTTTAGGAGGCTCGATCCAACCTTCGTAGAAAGTCTGCGAACCCCACATACCTAAACTACTATAAGCCCTAATAGCTACCGGAACTATAGGTGGGGTCTCCAAAACAGTTGCCGGTATAACTATTTCCCTACCGCTGGTTAATGAATTAGGGGAATCATCAATTATTAATGCGTGAGTCATACCGACCTTATAACCTATAAATGCGAGTAACTTAGGATCTTCTATATTTAATTCAGGCCATGTCCTTACCCTAGGGAGAAGTCTACTAGCTCTCTTCCTAGGTCTAAATGCTAAGCTCCCTCTATGAGGTGCTGAGGTCTTCCTACGTGCCATCTAATCCACACCACGCTAAGTATTACAGTACTTTTACCTTCTTAAAAGTTTTTCATCTAATATATACTTGATGCGCCTTTAGAAGATAATGCCTAACACCGTGTAGTGCATCAGAGTGCTTACTTCATCAACTACTTCAGTACTCGGCAAATACATCATCTAAATACTCTTATAAACTAGCAAGTATAAATCCTTATTAGGTGGTTCAAGTGGGTGGTAGACAGAAAACAACGTTATTTATGACTGAAGGAAAGTCAAGCAAAGAAGCTACTCCAAAAGAGGAGGAGAAGACACCTAAGAAAAGTAAGAAGTAATTGATAATTTATTTGAACGGATTTTTAAATAAAAATCCAAAGATGCTTGCTAAGGTTTTATGATGGAAGGTCTGTACGTTTGGCCACCACCTAAGCGTAAGGTTGGAATATCCGTAGTTATACCTTGTTCGATTCTAGCGGTAGAGCAAAGCCTCTACGAAAAAACTATACTTTTAGGTTTTTTAGCTAGAGCTCTAGCGATATTCAGAGTTGATGAAATTCTAGTATACGTGGATGAGGAATGTAAGGATAATAACGTAAACATCATTACAGATGTTATGGAGTACCTTCTAACACCACCGTATTTAAGGAAAAAAACAATTAGTAAAAAGGAAACATTACGTTACGTCGGGGTTCTACCTCCTCTAAACATATCTACCCACCCATCAAGTGATGAGGGGTTGGACATCTTACCGTTTAGGGAGGGAGTTCTACTTAAGGTTAGGGGTAGATATGCCAAGGTTGATGTAGGATTGGGGGAGAACCTAATTGCTGAGATCCCCGTAGATTTAATTAAGGAGGTGGATTTACGGGTAGGTTCGAAAGTTTATGTTAAAGTCCTTCGTAAAAAACCTTTAAAAGGGGTCTTAGTTACTGAGCGGGAAGTTCCGTATTATTTAGGTTTTAAAGCAAGTATTATAAAGTCAATAGATCCCATTATTGAGAGATTAGAAGATCCGATGGTTCTAGGTGTGCTTACTACTAAACGTGGTGACGACATATCTAAACTAGTTAATGAGTTAGGGAATAATTTCAAGGACATTCTACTGATGTTTGGAAATTATAGAAAGGACTTCGACGAATTAGTTAATAGCGATGAGTCAACTACATTAAATAAACTCGTTAGAGTTCGTATTAATACAATACCTATTCAAGGGGTACGTAGTGTGAGAACGGTGGAGGCCTTATATGCGACCTTAGCTCTAATCAACGAGTTTATATATCGTCACGGAATTCATTAACGTAGGTGTTATTCGATTTGAAACTTCGTTCTCTAATTCCTTTTAATTATTATTGTTGGGCTTAGTAGATTGTTAAGTGAGGATACGCATCTAAGGGAGCTACCGGGATCCTTAACTTGTTAGATGGGCTTTAGCGTTAAGATTTATAAGTAATTTATTCAGTTTTACTTAGTGAATGATATGGCTAGTACCAGTATTGATATAGCACCTGAGTGGAAGTCGTTCAGGTATAGAGGCAAGACCTTAGAGGAGCTTATGAATATGTCCATGGATGAGTTGATTCAGTTACTGCCTTCTAGAGCTAGGAGGTCCTTACTTAGGGAATCGGACTCTAACGTACGTGCCCGTAGAGTTCAAGTAGGTTATAAGGAATCCCCCAGGATGAAGTTATTAGAGAAGGTGATGAAGGCGCGGAAATTGGCGAGTGAAGGTAAGAACGTAATTATAAAAACCCATGTTAGGGATATGGTGGTTCTTCCAGTAATGGTTGGGCTAACAATCGCAGTCTACAACGGTAAGGAATATATCCCAGTTAAGGTAGCTCCTGAAATGATTGGGCACTTCCTAGGTGAGTTCTCCCCGACTTGTAAGAAGGTTGAACACGGAGAGCCCGGACTAAAGGCTACAAGGAGTACGTTATTTGTTGCTATGAAGTGATTCTAATATAAAGTTTCTTAATTTCATCATATCTCTTTGGGCTAGTACGAATTTATACGTCCCAAACCTAACTTTTAGATAAACATAGTATATGTTGGGGTTCTTACTGACGTACTTATCGAAGAGTTTTAGGAAAAGTTCGGAGTTTGCTATAACTCTTCTACATTCTAATCCTGTAATATCGTCCATACTTATTAGAAGTGAGGACCCTCTGGCATCTCTAACTATCTCGTACTCCCTCAAGGAGAGGGACGTCTTCCTATCAATTAACTTTAATGGTATCTTCCCCTTCAGTACTATCTCTAAATAATTATCATTAATTACTATACTACACTGCTCGATTAAATCATTATCTATGTAGAAAACTTTACGTAAAACCTTCATTGTAATTTCTAACCTTTAGCAACACCTACGGGTCTTAACTTAGCCACTAATGCAGCGATCTTAACCTTATGGGATACTATTGCAACTCTATCAACGTCTTTATAAGCTCCTGGGGCTTCCTCGGAGACTACGTCCTTAGTTGCAGCTCTTAAGTATATTCCTAACTTACTTAGTTCGTTCTCAACATCAGCCGGTTTATATCTCCTTATGGCGGCCTCCCTAGATAGCCACCTACCAGCTCCATGCGCAGCTGAGTAGAACGTCTGCATACCTTCAGGGATTCCAACCATTACATAGCTAGCGCTGCCCATAGACCCCGGTATCAGAACTACTTGACCTATTTCCTTATGGTCCTTAGGTATATCAGGGTGTCCCGGTGGGAATGCCCTAGTAGCTCCTTTCCTATGGACTACTACCTTCTTAGTTTTAGAGTCTATTACATGTTCTTCGATCTTAGCTATGTTATGTGCTACATCGTAGACTGTCTCAAGACCTAATTTACTTGGATCGGTTTTCAGAACCTTACCGAAGCTCTCCCGGACCCAATGGGTGATTAACTGTCTGTTGGTCCACGCGTAATTGGCTGCAGCAGCCATCGCTGCAAAGTAGTCTTCACCCTCACGAGACTTTACAGGCACTGAAGCTAGTTCCCTATCGGGAGGTGTTATTCCGTACCTCCTCATAGCCTTTTCCATAATCATTAAGTAATCGCTGGCTACCTGATGTCCTAGTCCTCTAGACCCTGTATGTACCATAACTGTTACCTGTCCTTCGGTCTCGATACCCAGTTTCTTAGCTATTTCTGGAGCATATATCTTATCAACTACTTGGATTTCTAAGAAGTGATTACCGGCACCTAATGTCCCTAGCTGAGGGGCACCCCTGTCCTTAGCCGATTTACTAACCTTACTGGCGTCAGCTCCCTTCATAGCTCCACCCTCCTCGATGTGGTCTAGATCTTCATACCAACCAAAACCTTTCTCAACCGCCCACCTAACACCCTCCTCAAGTACCTTATCTAGCTCTGCAACAGTTAATCTAACCTTCCCGGTACTTCCCACTCCGCTTGGGACGTTCCTGAATATCTCGTTCACTAAATCTTTCACTTTATCCTTAACGTCGTTGTAAGTTAAGTTGGTTCTAAGTAATCTCACACCGCAGTTGATGTCGTAACCAACACCACCAGGTGATATCACACCTTCTTCATAATCCATAGCAGCTACCCCACCTATTGGGAAGCCATAGCCTTGATGTCCGTCAGGCATGACGTATACGGACTTCAGAACACCTTTTAAGCAGGCAACATTAGCTGCTTGAACTAGAGTTAAGTCTTCCTCCATCTTCTTAAGGAGGAAGTCATCAGCAAATACAACGGCGTCAACCTTCATACATTCTTTACTTTCTTTAGGTATTACCCAAGTATGGTCGTTCACCTTCTTGAGCTGTATCCTATGAGACATCGTTCTTACCACCTAAACTCATAAATATTATGGTTCTTCAAGTTTTTAAGTTTCTGACTTCCTCACCCTAAGGTATGATACTTTCGACCGTAGAATTTCCCTTATAAAAACAACTTATGAGCTTATTAACCTTAAGATTATTGTTTTTGTTAGCAGTAGGGGTGTACGGTAGTTGCCTATTTGGCGTTACTCGGTTGAGGTTGATGATGTGAGGAGCGCTAAAGCTATGATGTGGGACTTACCCATATCTAGGAAGGAGGCTTACGAAATATTTAAGATCTTAAGAGGCATGAAGTTAGTTAAGGCTAAGAAGTTATTGAATGATGTACTCAGTTATAAGACTCCTTTGCCGTACACGCGTCATAAATTATCCATAGCGCATAAGAAAGGCTTATCAGATTCTTTTCCTAAATGGAAATCACCTATTGGTAGGTATCCGGTTAAGGCATGTAGATACATTCTTAAGTTACTTGAGAACGTAGAGAATAACGCCTTAAATAAAGGCTTAAATACTGAGAGGTTAGTGATTATTCATGCTGCAGCTCATAGGGGTCCATACTTGAAGAGGTGGATGCCTAGGGCGTTTGGTAGAGCCACTCCTAAGTTTAGGTCGTTAACACATGTTGAAGTAGTGGTTAGTGAGGTGTAGGTATTGGTAGATATTAAGTCTCATTTTATTAAGTTAAATCTGGTTAAGGTTAAGGTTGATGAGTACCTAGCTAAGACCTTCATGAGGGCTGGATACGCGAAGGTGGACCTCGTTAAAACACCTCTAGGTACTAGGGTCGTCATATATGCTGATAGACCTGCTTTAATAATCGGTAAGAAGGGTCAAACAATTAGGCAGTTGACTGAACTCCTTGAGAAGTACTTTAAGGTTGAGAATCCTCAAATTACTGTAACTCAGGTTGAGAATCCTGAGCTAAATGCTAGGGTGGTTGCAACTAGGTTAGCCTTGGCTATCGAGAAGGGCTATCATTTCAGGAGAGCTGCCTTCGTAGCTTTAAGGAGGGCTTTAGGTGCAGGTGCCTTAGGTGTTGAGATAGTAATTAGCGGTAAGATAATCAGTGAGAGGGCTAAGTATGAGAAAATTAGGGCTGGTAAGGTCTATAAGACTGGTGATCACGTATATCAGTTAGTGGATAGGGCTGTAGTTCACTTACTTCAAAAGCCAGGTATCTACGGTATCGAGGTATCGATAGTTAAACCTTTAGAACCTGTGGATAGGATCGAAATCATTAAAGCAACGCCTCCAACACCTTCTGAACAGCAGCTGGAGTCTTTAGAGGGTGCTCAAACATCTTAGGTGAGGGTTTATGAGCTTATCAGCTGATGAAATTAGGAAGATGAGTCGTGAAGACAGACTTAAGCAACTTAACGAATTGAACTTAGAGCTCCTGAAGTTAAGAGCTCAAGCTGCCATGGGTACATTAACTAATGTAGGGAGGATTAAAGTAATCCGTAAGAATATTGCTAGGATATTAACAGTCCTGCGTGAGGAGGAGATCAGGAGTGGTGAGAAGCGCTAATAACATAGTATATCATGAATTGATAGGCCTTCAGGCGAGGGTAATTAAGCATACCGATAAGACTTTAGAAGGTTGTAGCGGGGTAGTAGTTGACGAGACAATGAATACTTTAATTATTGAGAAAGACGGTAAAATCATCACAGTACCTAAGTTTGGTTCTAGAATTGTTTTTAAGCTACCTCATAAAGATGTAGAGGTACGTGGGGAGATGTTGGTAGGTAGACCTGAAGATAGAGTTAAGAAGTTGAGGGGTGTAGTTAGGTAATGGCATCACCATTTAAGGTTAACAACGTAGGTGTTAATTATGAAGGGTTGAAACCTCCTCAGAGTTCTTGCGATGATCCTACATGCCCATGGCATGGGCATATAAAGGTTAGGGGTCTAATACTTGAAGGTACCGTAATTAAGTCTAGGATGGATAAAACAGTTGTTGTTGAGAGGGAATATACGGTCTATAGTAGGAAGTATATGAGGTATGAAAGGAGGAGGTCTAGGATTCACGCCCATAATCCACCATGCATTAATGCTAAGGAAGGCGACGTAGTAGTTGTTGGTGAGACAAGGCCTATATCTAAATCTGTTTCTAAGGTAGTGCTTGGTGTGATTTCTAGGAGAGGTGAGAGTTGATGGGTGCTAAGAGAGCTAAGTTAGGTGCGGCTTTTGGCAGGAGGGGTTACTCAGCCGGCGTCTGTATAGGCACTAGGTTAAAGGTCGCCGATAATAGCGGAGCTAAGGAAGCTATGGTGGTCGGTATTCCAGGTTTTAAGACTAGGTTGAGGAGAGTTCCCGTAGCTACTGTTGGTGATTTAGTAGTTGTCGCCGTCAAGAAGGGAACTATGGAATTAGTTGGTCAGGTAATGCGTGCGGTAGTTATAAGGCAGAAGAAACCATATAAAAGGCTTGACGGGACGTGGATAGCGTTCGAAGATAATGCATGCGTCATAGTTACGCCTGAGGGTACACCTAAGGGAAGCGAGGTTAGGGGCCCTGTAGCAAGAGAGGCTGCCGAGAGATGGCCAACCATAGCCAACATAGCAACTATCGTGGTTTAGGAGGGTATCATGAATGATTTCTTCAAAACCAAGTAAGCAAAGGATTTCTTTAGTCAACGCGTCGCTTAATCAGAGGCGTAAGTTATTGGCTGCAAGGTTATCTGATGAGTTAATCAGTAAATACGGCATTAAACGCATTAGTGTTAGGGTTGGTGACGTCGTTAAGATTATGAGAGGTGATTGGGTAGGTCATGAAGGTAAGGTTGTTAAGGTTGATTTAAAGAAGGGTAGAATTCATGTCGAGGGAGTAACGATCAAGAAAGCTGATGGTACCCCTATATACTATCCAATACATCCCTCTAAGGTGGTTATAACTAAATTAGATGTTAGTGATAAGTGGAGGGAGAAAGTTATTAATAGACGTAAGGGGGTTTAGGAGGTAGGTGATTAGGTATGGGTAAAATGGGCGTTTCAAGACATATGAAGAGACATGCTGCACCAATGTTCTGGCCGCTTATGAGGAAGGAATTTAAGTGGGCTATTAAGCCTTCGTCAGGGCCCCACCCGATAAGCAGATCTTTACCTTTATTAGTTTTAGTTAGAGACGTGCTAAAGTATGTCGAGCGTAGTAAGGAGGCTAGGAGGTTAATAGCTGAGGGGCACTTCAAGGTCGATGGTGTTGTAAGGACTGATTATAAATTTCCCGTCGGGTTGATGGATGTTATTGAGGTGGTTGACACTGGTGAGTTCTTTAGAGTCATACCAGCTCCTACAATATATATGGGTTTAATACCAGTAAGTAGGGAGGAGGGTTCCTTCAAACTTTGCCGTATCGAAAATAAGACAACCGTTAATGGAGGGCATATACAGCTAAACCTCCATGATGGTAAAAATGTATTAGTTAGGGTTTCAGATCCTAAGAACCCTACAGAAGATGTTTATAAAACCATGGGATCTTTAAAGGTGAGTATTCCAAATCTAGAGATAGTTAAGTACTTACCCCTTCAGACAGGTTCTCTAGTCATCATCACGAGCGGACGTAGTGTCGGTAAGGTAGGTAAATTGTTAGAGGTATCTGAGGGTATGGGTAAATATAGGAAGTTGGTTAAGGTTGAAGGACTTAAGGGCGAAGCGATATATACAACACTTGATAAAGTGTTCGTTATAGGTGTTGAATCACCCGAAATTACGCTACCTAAGGGTGTTTTCTAAATGAACGCTATACAATTGAAGGAAAATTATGTGAAGTTATGGGAAGAAAATCCTATGTACAAGCCTAGGGTGGCTAAGGTTACTGTAAACATAGGGGTTGGTGAGGGCGGTGAGAAATTACAGAGAGCTGCTAAGGTTTTAGAGATGTTGACTGGTCAGGAGCCATCTTTCAGAAAAGCTAAGAAAACAATTAAGGAGTTCGGTGTTCGTAAGGGTGAGCCTATAGCTGTTGCGGTCACTCTTAGAGGTGAGAAGGCTATGAAGTTCCTTAATTTGATTTTGGAGGCTGTAGGTTGGCGTGTCAAGAAGAGCAGTTTTGATGATTATGGGAACGTATCTATAGGTATTAAGGAGCATATAATGCTTCCAGGTGTTAAGTACGATCCTGAGTTAGGGATCTTTGGTATGGACGTAGCGATTACTTTAGAAAGACCTGGATATAGAGTTATGCGTAGGTATAGGAGGAAGTCGAGGGTGCCTAAGAGGCATAGGATCTCGAAGGAGGAGGCTCAAACTTTCTTCGAAACCGTCCTCAACGTGAAGGTGGTTTAATATGGGTAAATACAGACCTTCCATTATTAGGAAGTACGGTCGTGGAGCTCAGGAATGCATTAGATGCGGTTCTAAAGACGCGGTCATTCAGAAATATGGAATATACTTATGTAGGCAGTGCTTTAGGGAGGTAGCTCATTCGTTAGGATTTAAGAAATATGCATGAGGTGATTAGATGGTTACCATGGATCCGTTGGCTAACGCTTTATCAACATTGGTTAGTTGTGAGATGAGGCGTCATAGAGAGGCAGTAATATGGCCGGCATCTAAGTTGATAGCCATGATCTTAAGGGTGATGCAGAAGCAGGGATACGTTGGTGAGTTTGAGTATATAGATGACGGTCGTTGGGGTAAGATAAAGGTGCAGTTACTTGGTAGGATTAATAAGGCAGGGGCTATTAAGCCCAGGCAACCAATATCTTATGATGAGTTAAGGCAGATGCCTCATTGGTTGAGGGAGTACTTACCCTCTAGGGATATTGGGATCCTAGTATTAAGTACTCCTAAAGGTGTTATTTCGCATAAGGAAGCGTTGGAAATGAGGATTGGTGGTATACTCCTTGCTTACGTATACTGAGGTGGTTTTAAATGGTTAGGGATGTAATGATTAAGGAAAGCATTTCAATCCCCGCAGGTGTTGAGGTTTCCTGCGAGGGTATGAAGGTACGTGTTAAGGGACCTAAGGGCGAGGTAATTAGGGACTTCAGCAACGTGAAGGGTATTAAGTTCTTATTAAGTGGTGATAAGTTAGTTGTTTACTCCTTCTTCACAAACAGGAGAATTAAGTCACTTACCTATACAGTAGTTGCACACATTAAGAATATGATTGATGGTGTTACAAGGGGTTATCGGTATAAGCTTAAGATAGTGTTCTCACACTTCCCTGTGACCGTTAGGGTTGAGGGTGATAAAGTGTTGATAGAGAATTTCCTCGGGGAACGTTCACCAAGGATCGCTAAGATTAGGGGTAATTTGAAGGTCTACGTTAAGGGTGAGGACATCATTGTTGAGGGAGTAGATATAGAGGATGTTGCTCAGACCGCAGCCAATATTGAGAAGGTAACAAAAATTAGAGAATTAGATAGGCGTGTCTTCAATGACGGTATTTTCATCTATGAGAGGGGGTATGCTGATGGTGAGCAGGGCTAGGATTAGTAGGAAGGTCTTAGTTAGGGCAATTAGGAAGAAGAGGGATTTAACTTTCTATAGAAATGTTTGGTGGAAGTTTGCTAAATTTAGGAATAATCCAGTATGGAGGAGACCTAAAGGTAAGGATAATCCTATGAGGTTAAAGCTTAAGGGCCATCCACCAATGGCGAGCGTTGGCTTCGGGACGCCAGCCATTATAAGGGGTCTACATCCTAAGGGGCTTCAACCAGTAGTGGTTAACAGTATTTCAGACTTAAGTAGGTATAGACCTGAGGAAGTCTTGGTTTATATAGGTAGGGAAGTCGGTTTACGTAAGAGGTTAGAAATAATTGATAAGGCTAGGGAAGCTGGTTTCTTAATAGCTAATGAGGGTGTTAGGTAGTATGGTTGATTTAAGTGTTCAGAAGAGGCTTGCAGCAGAGATCTTAGGGGTAGGTGTTTCTAGGATTAGGATAGATCCGAGTAGGGCTGAGGATGTTTCAGGAGTTATAACTAGGGAGGGTATTAAGAGGTTGATTAAGGACGGCGTTATAGATGTTGAGTATGAGAAAGGGAATTCTAGAGGTAGGTGGAAGGAGAGGCATAGTAAGAGGAAGGCAGGTCATAGGAGGGGTCATGGTAAGCGTAAGGGGGTATATAGCGCTAGGGCTGACGAGAAGTTGATGTGGATTAACACTATTAGGAAATTAAGGAGGTACTTGAAGTGGTTGAAGGAACATGAAGTGATCGATACTGCGGTCTACAGGAGAGCATATAGGTTGGCGAAGGGTGGTGCCTTCAAAAACTTACCAGACCTTAAGAGGTATTTACAGCATTTAGGAATAAGTGGTGTTCGGTAAGGTGTTCAGTATGGCTAGAGGTCCTAGATATAAGGTACCGAGGAAGCGTAGGAGGGAGGGTAAGACAAATTACCGTAAGAGATACGTAATGCTTAAGTCTGGTAGGGATGTTAGATTAGTTGTGAGGATATCTAATAAACACGTAGTGGTTCAATTCATTAGGTTTTCTGCAAGAGGTGATGAGACCTTAGTAGGTGTTAGTAGTAAGTCTTTATTTAAGTATGGTTGGAAGGGCTATACAAACAATACCCCAGCGACTTACTTAGTAGGTTTAATAGCTGGCCTGAAGGCTAAGAAGTTAGGTATAAGTTATGCGGTACCTGATATTGGGCTTCATAGACCTGTTAAGGGTTCAAGAGTATTCGCTGCTATTAAGGGGTGTCTAGATGCCGGTATTGAAGTACCGGTATCTGATGAAGTACTACCTGATGACGGTAGGATTATTGGTAAACACATAGCTAATTATGCTAAGGAATTAATGAGCGTAGATGAGGGATTATTTAAGAAAGGGTTTTCAAAAGTTTTAAGTAGTGGTTTAGACTTGACGGAACTTCCGAAGCACTTCGCAGCGGTTAAGGAAAATATATTAAAAATGCTTGGTTGAGGTGGTAGTTTATGAGTTCTCAATCTTTGGAGGAGTGGGTTCCCAGGACACGGTTAGGTAGAATGGTTAAGGAGGGTAAGATAGTAAGTATTAAGGAGATATTCGATAATAATATGGTGATTCAAGAACCTGAGATAGTTGATTACTTACTACCTGACTTAAAGTACGAGATAGTTGATGTGTCTATAGTGCAGAAGCAGACCGACGCAGGTGAGTTAACTAGGTTTAGGGCTTTAGTCGTTGCCGGTAACTTAGACGGGTATGTAGGTGTTGGCTTCGGTAAAGCTAAGCAGTTAAGGCAGGCTATCGAGAAGGCGTTAACGGATGCTAAATTGAATATAATTCCTGTAAGAAGGGGTTGCGGTAGTTGGGAGTGCTTATGTAACGACCCTCACTCAACACCATTTAATACTACAGGGAAGGCTGGAAGCGTATCTATTAGAATTGTACCAGCTCCTAAAGGTACTGGATTAGTTGCTGGTGAGGCAGCTAAGGTTGTTTTGAGGTATGCCGGAGTTAAGGACGCTTGGACCTGGTCGAAAGGTGAGACTAGGACGACCTTAAACTTTGTATTAGCAACTTATGAAGCGCTTAAAAACACCTATAAGTTTGTAACAGTATATGACTGGGTGAGGGGCCAGTAGGGACTATGTCGTTGCTATTAATAATCAGATTAAGGGGTAGGACTGGTGTGCCACCTGATGTTGAGAAGACGTTGGAGCTCTTAAGACTTACTAGGAAGTTCCACGCAGTAATATATCCTGAAAGCGAGAGTGTTAAGGGGATGTTGGAAGTTGTTAAGGATTGGGTTACTTGGGGAGAGGTAAGTCCGGAAGTACTTAAGGAGTTAATAACTTATAGAGGCAGGTTAGTCGGTGATAAACCAATTACTCAGGAAGATATTAAGAAGTTATTCAGTGCCTCAAGTATTGACGACTTAGTTGATGCTTTAATTAATGGTAAGGTTTTATGGCATAAGGTACCTGAGGTTGAACCAGTTTTTAGGTTGAGACCTCCTAAAGGAGGATTTAAGAGGAGTGTTAGGAGACCTTATAAGTCTCAGGGTGAGCTAGGGTATAGAGGTCCAGATATAAATGAGTTAGTTAGGAGGATGATCTAGTTATGGTTGTTAGGAGGGAAAAGAAAAGTAGGAAATATAGAGGTTATAGAAATCAAGGATATGGCAGCATAGGCCAGCATAGGAAGAGTGGTAGCAGAGGCGGTAGGGGAGCCTCAGGACTACACAAACATAAGTGGTCGTGGCTAATAAAGAACTTCCCGGACTGGTATGGTAAGCATGGATTTACCAGACCATTAGCTGCAGAATATAATGCTATCAACTTAGATCAGCTTAATGACTTAGTACGTAAGTTAGTTAGTACGGGTAAAGTAACTTACGATGATGGTAAGGTCGTTGTAGATTTAGGTGCTTTTGGAATTAATAAATTATTAGGTAGGGGTGTTTTAGATAGTAAGGTTAAGGTCTACGTATGTAAGGCCACTGAAGGTGCTATAAGTAAGGTTAAGGAGTTTGGTGGTGAGGTAGTCCTAACTGAAAAGAGGTAGGGATCGTATTTGGTCAGCATCTTAAAGTTTTTAGCTGTGCTTGGGGATTACATACCTTCACCACCTAAGCCTGCTAGGAGACCGGACCTTAAGTTTAGATTTTTATTTACCGCAGCTACATTAATGGTATATTACGCTATGGCTAGCGTGATGGTTTACCCGTTAGTTAAGTATAATATTGAAGGGATTCAACTCCCGGCATTAATAAATGTTGTTTTTGCCTCGCAGCAGGGGACTATAGCGCAGTTAGGTATAGGTCCTATAGTTACTGCAGGCTTAATTCTTCAGATATTAGTTGGTGCTAAGATACTTGACATAGATATGAGCGACCCGTCAAGTCGTAAATTATTTACTCAATCTCAGAAGGGGTTAGCTGTATTGATAGCTGTTGTTGAGGGGTTAGGCTTCGCAATGTATTATAGGCTGAACTTACCGCTAACTCTAGCCATCTTCATGCAGTTCTTTACTGGTGCTTTAATTCTATTAATCATCGATGAAGCCATCCAAAAGGGTTGGGGCATAGGTAGTGGTGTTAGTTTATTTATTTTAGCAGGTGTAGCTAGGACTATAGCGTGGGATGCGTTCGCACCGATTAAAGTTCCAGGAACTGATCAATACCATGGTTTCTTTCCCTACCTCTTTCAGGGACTGTTTGGGGGTGGATTAAGTAATGAGAGGCTTTTCTACGGTCTAGCTGAGGGTGTTAATAGGGCCTTGCCTTCATTGCCTGGTTTTATTACAGTGGTAATTCTCTCAATAGTGCTTGTGTACCTCCAGAGCGTTAAGGTTAATATTCCAGTAACTACTCAGAGGGCTCCAGGTATTAGAACTAAAGTACCTCTGCAGTTCCTCTACGTGACTAACATCCCAATATTATTGGTTGGCATATTGTTTTCCGATTTAATCCTTTTCTACAACATTTCATCAACTTACTTAGCTAATTCCGTTCCATGGGTCTCTGAAGCGCTCTCAGTTATGATTACTTATTTAGCACCTCCTAACTCTTTATTGGAGATCTATGTAAACCCGTTAAGGGTACTCATATACTCACTCTTATTAGTAGGTCTTGCTGTAGTATTTGGATATATGTGGGTTGAGATTGCTGGGTTAAATCCTGAGACCCAAGCAGAGAACTTGATTAAGTCAGGCCTTGAAATACCTGGTATTAGGAGAAATCCTAAGGTCCTAGAATCTATACTCGCTAGGTATATCTACCCCTTAACAGTGCTTAGTTCCATAATAGTTGCTTTAGTAGCTCTTACAGCAGATATTTTCAGCGCCTTCGGTACGGGTACTGGAATACTCTTATCTATAGGTATTCTGCAGCAGTACTACACAACTATAGCGTATGAGAGAACGTTAGAGGCGTACCCGCTACTTAAGAGATTGATTGGTGAGTAAAGGGTATGCTTAAGGTAGTTATTGCTGTCGGCATACCCGGAGTAGGTAAGAGTACAGTCCTTAATATAGCTATGAAGGAATTAGAGAATAGAGGTTATTGTGTTAGGGTCATCAACTTCGGTGACCTAATGCTTGAGACGTTAACGCGTCGCGGATTAGTGAAGTCAAGGGACGATATCAGGAACTTACCTCTTAGCATACAGCGCGAGGTTCAGAGGGAGGTAGCTGGGAGAATAGGTGATGAGTTAAGTAGGATTAGGAGGTTAAATGATGGAAAGACGTACGTAGTTATTATTGATACGCATGCTGTTGTGAAAACCAGTACAGGTTACTGGTCAGGTCTTCCAGCCCACGTAATTACTAACATAATGCCTGATTCAATAGTGGTTGTTGAGGCTGACGTACAGGAAATACTTAAGAGGCAGATTAAGGACGTTGAGAGGAGGAGGAATGACTACAGCGATGTTGAGTTATTGAACGAGTTATTATTACTTAATAGGGTTTTCGCAGTATCAAGTGCTAATTTAGTGGGGGCATCAGTATACATACTTCGTAATAGGGAGGGTAGGGCAGAGGAAACCGCTTTAGAATTTATTAAGTTGATAGAGAGTTTAAGGGACTGATATGCTTTTAGCTTTATACGTTTTAATGATATTCGCGGTCTTCACACCTTTCTCACTTCTCTTGAGGTTCATATTGGTAAGGATTGGTGTTAATTCAGTTCTTCAAGAGATTAGAGAATTAAGTGAGAGAGCATCTAAGGTCAGTCCTAAAGATAAGAAAATGCGTATGATTAGGGAGAGGTATGATGCGCTTAGAAGGAAGCTTAGGAATGTATTCCTCATAAATCTCTTTACTTTATGGATCGCTATTTTTACTGCGGTCACACTATCTAACTTAGCCTTAATTACGTTATCAACTACCTATGGCATCACTATGGGTTTTAGGAGTCCCTTAAGAATTCCTGGCTTGGTCATGGGTGAGGATCAGTTAAACATTCTTTTAGTTGTTATGGCAGTTATTATGGCTTACCAACCAGTACATAATAAGTTATCGACTATGGAGAAAGTCTACGAAGTTTGATGAGTTAAGTCCTAGATACAGTTTTAAGCTCATAGATTAAGATCTTTTGGTGTACCTACAGTGGCTTACGAATCAAAATCACATAGTATGCGTAGGAGATATATCAGGACCCCCGGAGGACTCACTAAGATACGCTACAGCAGGTTTAAATCTGATGCCCCTATATGTGGTGTTTGCGGTGCTCCGCTAAATGGCGTTAGGGACGGCTCAAAGAGTGAGAAGAGTGTTGAGAGACCGTACGGCGGTTATTTATGCCATAGATGTCTTGAGACCTTGATAAAGTTAAGTGTTAGGGCTTAATTCATGTAGGTGCGGTTTTTGAAGACCTGCAATAAGGAATCTTTAGTAATCGCTGTTAGCGGTAGACCGGGAAGCGGTAAGACTACCTTAGCTAAGTCTCTAGCAGAAGCCTTGGGCCTGAGATACGTCTCTTCTGGGGGTATATTTAGGAAGATGGCTGAGAAATTAGGAGTTTCATTAGTAGATATGTCTAGAATTGCTGAAAACGACTTCAGCATAGATAAAGCCATAGACGAAGAAGCTAGAAATGAGGCATTAAAGGGAGGCGTCGTTGTTGACGGTCATATAGCTGCTTGGATTTTAAAGGACTTAGCACATATTAAGATTTCAGTTATCGCACCTCTCGAGGTTAGAGTCAGTAGGATTGCTAAGAGAGATTCATTAAGTTTTGAGGAGGCTTTAAGGATTATTAAGAAGGTGGAGGATTCTGAGAACCGTAGATTTAAGGCGCTCTACGGTTTAGACCTCAGCGATAACACCGTATTCGACTTAATAATTAACACATCTACGTTCACTCCTGGGGAATGCCTGAACATAGCTCTAGAAGCAATTAATGAAGTCTTAAATAGGTGTGCATCAGAAAATTTATGAAGGTAGTTAAGTAGTAGTGTTAGGTGGTTTAAATGCCTGCCATAGAAGTAGGTCGGATATGTATCAAATTACGTGGTAGGGAAGCAGGTAAGAAATGCGTTATAGTTGATATAGTTGATAACAACTACGTAGTAGTTACAGGTCCTAAGGAGTTAAGTGGGGTTAAGAGGAGGCGTGTAAATATAGGTCATTTAGAGCCTCTGGATAAGAAGGTAGAGATAAGTAAGGGGGCTAGTGATGAGGAGGTTATTAAGTCTTTAGAATCAGCTAACTTAACGGAATTCATGAGAGAGAGGTTGAAGGTTAGTAAGGAGTTATTGCTTAAAGTTAAGGCTTTGAGGGAGGGTGTTAGCTGAAGGGTATTCCACCCTCCATTACTTTATCGGTGTTTTTATGGATTTAACGTCTGAGGGTTTTAAATTCGTATTGAATTTGGATTCTTACGGCGGCGTTAGTAGGGAATGGTTAGTTAGGAGGGATGAATGTACTGATGAGAGGTTTGGCGGTCTCCCGTCTTTAAGGCCCCTAGCTCAGAGACTTAATTATGGGGTTGTAGTCGTTGATAAGCCTCCAGGACCTAGTAGCCATGAGGTAGTTTCATGGATTAAGTTGATGTTAGGAGTTCCTAAGGCCGGTCATGGGGGAACCCTAGAGCCCTCCCACCATTAGGTGGTTGGGCGGGGATATCCTAAGGTCAGCGGCGTACTTCCAGTTACTTTAGGATTCGGGACTAAGGCTGTTGGTATGTTGATGTTAGCTGATAAGGAGTACGTTGCTATCATGCAACTCCATGGAGGGATCAGTAGTGGTAGATTGGGAGAAGTCTTAGAGGAGTTCACAGGGGAAATATATCAGAAACCTCCTGTGAAGGCATCGGTTAAGAGAGCCTTAAGAGTTAAGAAGATTTACAGTATTAAAGTCTTGGAGTTTAAGCACCCCTATGTTTTGATGGTTGTCAGTTGCGAACATGGAACTTATATAAGGAAGTTAATCCACGACATAGGTGAGGTATTAGGTGTTGGGGCACATATGCGTGAATTAAGGAGGACTAAGACAGGACCTTTCAGAGAGGATGATAAGTTGATAACTATGCATGAACTATCTGAAGCAGTATATATTTATAAGGAATTAGGTGACGAGACCCAACTAATGAAGTACATACTACCAATAGAGTATGCGGTTTCACACATGCCTAAAATAATGATCTCAGACGGCGCCGTAGATGCTTTAGCAAATGGGGCAGACCTGGCAATACCAGGAATAGTAAAGCTACATAACAATATAGGAAAAGGGGAGAAAGTAGCAATACTATCATTAAAGGGTGAATTAGTAGCAATCGGTAAAACATTAATGACGTCAAAGGAGATGATGGAGGTAGAGAAAGGATACGCTGTGAAAAACTTAAGAGTAGTAATTCAGCCAGGAACGTATCCAAGAATGTGGGGGAAACACAAACCCAAACACATTTAACCCAACACGCATCAAACTAATTTAGAACTAAGCCGGGGTGCCCGAGCGGTCTAAGGGGCTGGCCTTGAGAGCCAGTGGGCAACAGCCCGCGCGGGTTCGAATCCCGCCCCCGGCGCCACTCCTCACGGTCTCGACCACCCCATGTACGAGTTTAAGCTGTTATTGATTAATATTAAGTCAGAAGTTTAAGGCATTTCAGTATTCTGAGGAGTAAGCCCGTTAACTCGTTCGGAATTCTTTATCGTTAAGTATGTAGGAGAGTCTAAGCTTTAGGGATCCAGGGTATCGCGGGTTCAGAAATTTAGGTTGATTTGATTTAGAGATTAACTGTACCTTACCCTCCCCTCTTAAATGATGGTAGTGAATTAGCTAGTTTTCATACCCTAATACTAAAGAATTATAAATTTGGGTGGGGATGTATCGTGGTGGTCAGTTAAATGAGTAAATGGGTTGTATCTATAATCACTATGAGGGATGCTCCTATCCTTCAGGAGGCTGTTGATAAGCTTTGGGAGGTTGGTGAGGTTAGGTTTGCTTGGTCTAAGGGTTGGTTTGCTGATGAGGATGTTTTGAGGAGTGTTGCCGGTTCTGATGCTATTTTGGTTAGGAGGGGGCGTGTTGATAAGGCTGTTATGGATGTATGTCCTAACTTAAAGATTATTTCGATATACGGGGTTGGTATTGATAGGGTTGATGTTGAGGAGGCTACGCGGAGAGGTATTCTAGTGACTAATGGTAGGGGTAGTAATAGTACTGCAGTAGCTGAATTAACTATAGGTTTAACGATAATGGCTTTAAGAAACCTATATCAATTAGTTGATAAGATGCGTGAGAGCGGTTGGGAGGAGGCGAATAAATACGCGATCGGTTATGAAGTCTGTGGTAAGACGGTTGGTTTAGTGGGTATTGGTAATATAGGGTCTAGAGTTGCTAGAATACTTAAGGCTATGGAGGCTAGAGTAATAGCTTATGATCCCTACGTAAGTGCTGAGGGTGTTAAGGGATTAGGCATCGAATTAGTTGACTTGGATACGTTAGTAAGGGAGTCCGATATAATATCTATACACGCGATGCTAACTAAGGAATCATACCACCTAATCAATGAAGAGAGGTTGAGAAAGATGAAGAAAAACGCAATAATAGTAAACACAGCAAGGGGAGGGATAATAGATACTGATGCGTTAGTTAAGGCGCTTAAAGAAGGATGGATAGCTGGGGCAGCACTAGACGTCACAGACCCTGAACCAATACCGCCAGACCATCCATTACTAAAACTACCTAACGTAATAATAACACCACATGTTGGCGGAGGGACTGTAGAAAGCTCAAATAGGATGTCGTTTATGGCTGTTGAGGAAATAATCCGAGCGTATAAAGGATTACCACCAATGAACCCGGTAAACCCCGAAGTACTCAAGAGTAAGTCAAGTTAATGGAACCTTGTGTAGGGGTCAATTAAACTAGTTTTTAAATACTAATCTAAATATGGTCTACTAGTTAAGTTTCTTTAACAGCAAGTCCCTACTTTAATTCTTGAAGAAACGTATCCCACAACCAGTAAAAATATATAAATGCTGTAGTGTCTGCAATCATTAGAGTAATGATTCTCCCTCAAATAGTAACGCATATAATATTTGAGGGAAACTCATTACTCTAAAGCCTATGAAGGTGGCATGTGATGTACATCTCCTCCATTAAGGCAGGGCTTTACTTAATTTTTATATGTCTCTGTCTTAATGTTGTAGCACCCTTTTTAGGGGTCCTGTGGTTATTAGATTACCTACATGTTTATGCTAACTCACTTGGTGGGTGGTCGATAGATTCTGAAGGTGCTAATGAATCTAAATACACCTATAGCGTCAAAGAGTTCGGATCTGCCATTAAACTTGTCCTCTATATGAATTCTTCTGGAGATATTAACAAGGATTGGATAAAATTGATCGTGTATGGTAGTATCATCACTATTGAAGGTAATACTACATCGTATGAGAATTATATTGCCGGGTGCGTTAAGATAGGTTATGAGGGTGATAGAAAAGGAACGACTCGAGGTCTTCACGTAATATATTATTTATTACCAAAAGTCACTTACGTTAATTTTATCGAGTTAATCCTTCATTCTGATGGAGGTCATCCAAAACTATATATAGGAAAGTCATGGGTTGAGGTGTTAAATATGACGTCAACTTACTGGATCCATGAAGATGGATTAAATAGCCAAGGCATCTACGTTTCAGGGTTAACATCTTGGGATGCAGGCGAGTTAAAGGTTGCAGTGTTCTCGCAGAATTACCAAAAAAGTCAACTATCAGTGTATTATGGTAGGGCATTCAAGCCTGAAATGGGAGGTACTGCAGATATTTATGTAGACGTCGGCTATATGGGAGGCTTTAACATAGCACCTATGAGCAGTTACGGTACAGGGAAATATACTGTTAAACTTGATGTCGGTGTTAAACAATCTAATAATATAGAGGAGGTCTTAAGGGCTCAGGATTTTGAAACCATCCTCTATATGAAAGGAGGTGGTGGATGGATTGAGATGCCTGTAGGATTTGCCGCAGATAGGGTTGAAGATATACTACTTGATCTTATAGTGGATTATGGTTTAGAATTTATTAAATCACCCATGGGAAGAGCATTCTTTAAGTTTATTCCCTATATCAGTCAAATCATTGAATGGTTAGACCTTTTCTCAAGCCTACAGTATGATGACCTCGTAAATGGTAGCAAGAGATTGGTCTTCAGCAATATTCATATGGATCCTAGATCTAATAACATCGTATACGTCTGGACTCATTTTGTCGGTGAAACAGAGTCCTACATGTTTTCAGCCAACTTAGTGAATTTCTATGGCGATCCGCCATGGCAGAGCATATTGGAGAAGTATTTCGGTGTTGATGTCTGGAGACTTAATTACGGCGGTATATATGTAGGGGGTGTAGCCCTCGACTACTTTAACGTACCAGATATTGCATCAGAACTCCCTCAAGGAGGTGAAAGACCAGCCACTACAGAGATATTAGTAAAATTCGATAAACCTATAGATAGGAGTTCCCTACCTCCTTTCGATAACTCCATTAAGATTTGGGTAGGTGGTGATGAGAGACCTTTCCTAGAACATTTTAGGTACGAATTAGATCGAAATAACACATCATTACGTATCTACCCTAATTACCGATTAGATTATGGAAGTATATACGTTATTGAATTTACGCAGGGTATTAGAGGGGTTGATGGGACAAACCTTGTTAAGTCATATAGTATGTGGTTTACTACTGAACGGAAGCAACAGGTAGGGCGTGTGCTTTACTACGTTCTACCATCTGCAGTTACTTCGGCTTATCATAAGGGGAAGGTATTCGAAGCGTATTACTGTGATAATGTTTCTGTTATAGGGGTTGGACTAAATAAGGCTACCATACGTTTTATGGAGAGTGGAGTGAATGTTGAAGCTGAGTACTTTGGTGAGGGATTATTCTATACGAATGATGTAGATATAGACTACTACGATGGAGGATTTGGAAGACTCTACATAGCCAACAATACTGTTTGGTTCGTACCATTCTCAGCGAAAGACTATGGGACTCCGCCACATAGTGGCTCGCTGATATTCAGCTTAGGTAGTACTGCAATTATATTAAATCCTAAGCACGCGAAGGTCATTATCTCTTGGTTGAGTGTTGGGAATCCGGAAATAAAGAAGGCTTTAAGGGATGCTGGGATCGTTGAGGGTGCTGAACTCTACCTAGAGCCTGTACCCGTAATGGACTACTCGAAGGTATCCTCTATTAAGGTAGGTGAGGGAGAGATAGTATCTGTGACTGAGCCTTGGCTTAACGGGACACATCTTCCTTTATACTTATTGACCACCATTGATAGACAGATCCATGACTTAGGTAAAGTGTTAGGGAATTACTCATCATTGTATAAGGGCCTAGGTGGGATGCCAGTAGATTGGGATGTATTCTTATTTACCATCTCAAACATCACACATATGAGGGCGTGGAGGTTAACTCCTCCGGGTTATGCCCAGTTCGTAGAACAACCGAAGATAAATACCTACACCATTAGATTTCCCGACTTACCTGCTGAGATCACCTTATTAGCTAACACCACCATCAAGTTGGTTAATACTTCTTATACGAACCAGGAGATCCAGGTAGTTGTAGAAGGAGAGTATGGGAGCTCCGGCTACCTCATAGTCATGATACCTGAGCAACTCGGTATAGTAGCTAAGTCTGCTACGGTTGATGGAAAACCGGTGGAGGTTGAAGCGTTGAATCAGACAATGTTTAGCGGTGTTAATGGGGTGAGACTCACATATAGATTCGCGCAGAGTAACTCAACGATAATTATAACTGTTTCTCCTCCTATATCGTCAGTAACTCAGACCTCAACCAATTTTACTGCAGAAGGGAGGGCTCAGACGTATCCAATGCTACTGACAATAGCGGCGGTAATTGCAGTAGTGGCAGTCGTAGCAGTCGTCTTGATTAAAGTCACCATTAGAAGACCCTAATGGATTATTATTTTCTAACGTTAACATTATGGGTAATTATGAAGATTTATATAGGGTTTTATTTGTTAATTATTGAGGTGAAGAGTTTTTAAGTTCGCTATACTTGCTTTGGTTGCGCTGGTTTTTGTAGGTGTTGCAGGTGTAGCTTACTACATGTTTAAGCAGGTGGGCCCTTCCCCTCCAGCAACCGCTACAACCACTCCATCTCCAGTAACTACTCAATCCACGACAACTGTAGTTACTACACCTATTAGACCTACTCCCAGAATAACTAATTTCACATTTGTGGAGTGGGTCATTAATGATAGGGAGGTCTGTTGGAGGTTCAGAGTTTCTGGAGAGGTCGATCTACGGGATAGAATCGAGATTAATGGCGTCTACGGAAATTGGATTGGTCGTTTCCAAGTAAAACTCCCTAACGGGGAAAATGCCTTAATATTTGAATCCCCTAACTACAATATTGATGTAAGTCAATTCGGATATCTCTCAGGATCTAGGACTTTAGATGCGTGTGTACTTGATCTTGATGCTTGGTGGGGTAAGTCATTATTAGAGGGAACCTATACGGCTTCAATAGTTTTGTACGGTCCTTACGAAAATAGGTCAATATTATTTAGCAGGAATTATACGTACACCGCAAACCTCAACATATCTGTAGCACCAACTGTATGGAATTCATGGAACCAAAGCATAGTAATTCAGATCGTCAATACTGGTGACGTACCGTTAATACTTCAGGGAATAGGGATAGAACATTCAGGGACTGGCACAGGAATAGGTTTTACACAGATCTCTGAAGAAGTAATTATGCCTGGGGAATCGAAGAGTGTAGCTGCAACTGTTCAGACCTTTGACTACGTGAGAGAGAACTTTAAGGGTAAGAGCGCATCTCTAGACTTTAATTTAAACTTTGCTGGAATAAATAGAGTATTCAAGGTAGTAACGGATGTTACGTTCCCGAAGAATTAAAGTTCCTTAAATCAACCGTAGTTTTTAGCTACTTCAAGTACGTAAGTGGTTTAAACTTTACTTCAATATGTAATTAGTTCTAGCCCAATAACGTACTGTATTTATAAGTGTTTAAATCATCTTGATGAGCAGGTTTCCTAAATATATATAGCTTCTCATGATATATTAGTAGGAAGTCTCTATCCCTTAATTTATTCCACACCTCCCTGGTGGCCCTCATTTTATGCTGTAATTTAATTACTTCCTCCTTAAGGATAAAACCAGCTTTAAGTAACACATCCATGACGTAATGAGTTATTGGGACGTAATGTTTATGGATTCTTGTATCACCAACTAGTATACCTAAGTACTTACCCGGTTTTAATACCCTGTAGAATTCCGTCGCAACTTCCTTCATAAGTTCCAGGTAAGACTCTAAGGTATCAGCGCAAGATAAGTCTCCCTCCAAACACTTACCGCCATATTCTATGATCCTCCAGTAAGGCGGATGCGTAGCTATTAAGTCCACAGAACTATCACTAATTAGGCTAAGGTTTCTAGCATCTCCATGGAATACTTTACTCCAACTACTGAGCACTCCACAAGTCTCATCATTAGTCTTCCTTACGTACTCCTCAAGCCAGTAAATCCTATGGTACGTTAGTATCGCAGCCTCATAATTTATATCAACTGCTACGCAGTTCCTACCTAACAATCTAGCCTCAACACATGTAGTCCCTGAACCGGACATGGGGTCTAGAACTATCTCCCCGGGCTTACTATACATATCTATTAAAGCCCTCGGTATTTGAGGAGCCCAATTCCCCCTATAATCACCCCTATGTGTTGCCCAAGAACCCCTTATAGGGAAGTTCCAAACAGTGGTTGTCACGTCAGTAAGTTCTTCAAATGTTGGCGATAAGCGCTTAACATCTATAGGTTCTAAAGGTATTTCCTGGTCCTCTATGACTACTACACCTTTCTTCGAAACATAATCTAGATATTCGCTTAGACCTAATTCTCTCAATTCATTAACCCCCTCAACGATATTGAAACCATTTTAAGTCCATTAATTACATATAAATTAAAATAAATTAATTAGGATCTCATTGAATCGTAAGTGGGAAGAATGTAGTTAGGAAGTTAGAGAAGTTACTAAGGTAGAAGGTTGAGGAAATGGTTTATGAGTAATACTTCGGGAGCAGGTTAAAGCCTAATAAGGTATCAGAAAACTATTTGTGGTAGTTGTTTGGGTGATGGAAACGCAAGCACTAGTCCAAAGCCGGTACGCCTGGGGGGACGAGTTCAGTGGGGCATTTAACCTACAATCAATGAATAACTAAGACCGAGGAGACATGGTAGATCCTTCCCGCTAGAAATGAGCAAGGAATCTCAAATTATGAAGAAATATGTTAGGGTACATGTTCAGAGGTTTATGAAGGAGAGGCTCCTCAAGAAGATTACTAACCGTAAATTCCGTAGCTAATTCTAATTCTTTAGCTTCTCACATAGGTTAAGACTATCTACTTTAACTTTAACCTATTAAGATATTAGGGATCATTTAATCAATATTGTTCTCTTACCTCACTAGTATGTAATCACTTAACACTCGTGATGGTTTTTAGTTTACTTTCATACCTTATGTATTAATAAAGTGATCGATTAATATACGCGATATATAACATATAGTGAAGTGTACAAGATAATATATGGTTCTACTTAAATGTATGATTAAAATATTTAAATATAATGACTAATAATTTTAAATTATTTTAACTCGATATTTACTTAATTATCATTGTATTTGTTTGATATAAAGAAATATTCATCTCTAAGCATTTGCTGACTCATTTAATATCCTTGAACCTTTAAATAATTTATCTAAGTTTTTATAATTATTATAACAATAAAATTTATTAATTAAATAAATAAATATATCATTAGGAAGTGATAGAGAGATTAGGCGAGCTTAGCTGCGGCTTCTCGCTTAATCTCCCAATTAACTGAGGGTAGGGAGGTATGTCTATCGGGATTTGGTTTAATGTAGTTGCCCGTAACCTCTCTAAACGGAAGATCAACCGTATGACACTAATAATTGCATCGCTAGTGATTATAAATATCATGGCTGGAATACTAGGAAATATCCCAATAAGCGGTGAGGAAATGGTATTACTTTGTACCTACAGCGGTAAGGAAGAGATGTACGGTATGCAACTCCTAAGTTATAATGTTTCCGGACCTAAAGACTTGCGTGTTGGAGACTTTGTAGTGGTTTCATTCGTTCTCAGATATGTTGGTGTTGTTAAGCAGATAAGGCTTAACAAAATCTTTGCAGGCGCTATGTTACCTAATAATACGATGACGGAGTTCGAGGATAGGTCATTTAGGGGTGTTGTAATAAGTACCGGCGACATCATAAGATATAATAAGGAGATAGTCCTTACTCAGAATGGGAGTTGGGCCTTCTGGCCGGCATTTGAATATTATAACGGAACTGAATATGGTACGGAACTCGTAAAGTCTAAGCAGCCATGGATTAAATGCGAGGTGAAGGTCTCTGAGAGAGTATCCACCCCAACCCCAACAACTACCCCGCAACCACTACCAGACCTAACTTTCGAACCTCAGTACCTACAAGGTATAACTTACTCAAACTGTGAGGGCTTCATAGCATACATTAAGAACATAGGTCAAGCATCCACTAATAGAGGTACGACAGCACGTTTCACAATAACCAGTACTAGCGGCACTACATACGTACGGGAGTCGTTAATACCTCCACTTGCGGCTGGGGAAAGCGTTAGCGTAAGTACCGGGCTCTTCATAGGTGTCCCTGGAAATAGTTACACGGTGAACGTCCAGTTAGATTACGGTAACCTTATAACAGAGTCAAGCGAACTTAACAATGAGAGAAGATGGACATTCACATATAGAGATTGGGATCTCCCACAAATAGACCTAGAACTCTACAACCAAGCGCTAAGTCCACAAAGTAATGGAACTATACGTTTTAATGTAAGGAACTGGGGTTGTTTAACCTCGCCACCTACGAGAGTGCGTATAGGGATTGAGAAGGGTGATATGACTCCTCAAGAGATATTATGGTCGGGGCGGGTAGTTGAATTAACCTCAATACAATTAAATAATATGAGCAGTGGGGAGGAAAGGAGTTTTAGTGTGTCAAACGTGTTTGACTTAATAAGGAGTAGTCAGGATCCCGACCTCCGGGTAATACGTTATGCTAGGTTCCACGTCTGGATAGATTCAGTAACGCTGGAGTTTATCGTTGAAGGTAGAAGAGTGAGGATTAATGAAACGAATGACATCAACAACAGGAAGACTATATTAGTAGGCGGTATTCCAAACATATTAGGTCCTGATGTCTACTTCCTCCCTAAGGGACAGCAAACATATAACCTGTATAACGTCACTGGTGGGATATGGCCTGCTATAAGTAATGCGACTCTTAGTGGGGTACCAATGTACTATACATTCAGTATTCAAGGATGCGGTGCTACCGTATCGTACCAAGAGCTTTACGACCAGTTAACTATAAATGTGCCAAGAGACTGTAGGGATACACTATTAATGCTTACAATAATCGTTGAAAGTACTGGCATGCTGTCTCAGAAGAATGTCCGGATAATATTATATGACGTAGAAAATGAGGTTATTCCAATCCAAGGAGCGTTATATAATGCTTGTAAGACGAAAGCAGAGTTAGGTGCATCAGAGGCATTTATATTCACAGACCTGCCTATAGGTATACGATACACTCCATTGGCGTTAATAATGCCTGTCACCTGGACTATTGATGTGAATAGGTATGAACTAAGGGACGCTACGGTCGGAATAGAGGTTTCATGGACTAGACCTGACGGGACGAGGAGTACATATAGATTACCCTCGAGTAATATAGACATTGATGGGACTATCTATAACGATCCCGCCATAATCTTCTCAATACCTAGGAACGCTATCTTCAGTAACATAAGTACTAAGGCTGTGAGAGGGAGCATCAAACTCAGCATAGTAACCGGTACCCAACATAGAATCGAACGCGTATACTCCCTCTGGATACATGACTCAACAACCTACCCGGTATACCTGAGAAGCTTCCACTTCCAGAATACACCGTGCCCAAGCATTAACTGGGATATGTGGGAGAAATTCTGGGGTGAGGATGCTGTTTGGGATTGGTTATGCATTCTCGATTATTGTTGGAAGTTATGGCATGATTGGGCCTCAGACGCTCTCTACAATTACGCGTTTAAGGAGATGTGTGAAGAGGGTAGGTGTTCAGCACATGCATTAGTAAGTCAAAAATTTAGAGAAACTCCTCAGTCAGTTGGACTTTACGCTATTCCGGGATGTCCACGGTTATATCCATACCCCCAACCTTTCGCCCTAGATAAAAACTCCATATTGATTATGTTTGAAGATCCACCGTCAGGTAGTTTCAGGTCAAACCTCGAAGATCTGGACACGTATTTAACTTACCAGTATATGTGGTCGCTTGATGAGAGGAATTTGAGGCGTGGCACTGAAGCGCTAGTTAGGTGGTTAGCAGGTGAGGACGTAATACTAGAGACTTTAAACGAGCTTAGGCAATGGGAACGTATGCCGGAAACTCAAAAGTGGAATGATGTACCACTACTGTTTATGTTCTCTGATGATATTAGAAGTAGTCACACAGTACTCGTATATAGGGTTGAGGAAATAAGTGCTAACCACGTGAGGGTTTGGGTACTCGATTCTAACAGGCCCTTCCAACCTAACAGTGCTGTAAATCAAGACAACAGTTACGTAGACTTCAGATGCTGCAGGTCTGATGGTCGATGGTACTTTACCTTCTACTTAGATAATGAGCATACAAAGGTTATTGATGACTTCCTCTTTGCTACGGGCTCCTCCCTATTTCACGGTGAGAGTGCTGCTTTGACTACAGGAGATGTGATTTTCGAACTCTTCGAACTCTTCATAGAGTATATGGCAACTCTAGGATATGCTGGGACCTCAGGAGATTCAAATACATCGAATAGGACGCCATCATTGATCATTGTAGGAGGTGATGCCGGTGTTAAAATCAGCAACGTATCCGATGTCATGGGCAAGAAGGTATTCGTATTCGATGGTGTGGCACCACCAAGTATAGAAGACATGAGCAAAACGGCTATACTTGTACCTATTCCAGCTCCTCTTGCTAATCCTGTATATGTTTTCGTGGCAGGAAGTGAGTTGAACTTAAATATAAGGTCTACAAAGAATGGGACGGTTGCAGTAATCTCTGAAAATAGTAATAGGTCCTTATCACTTCAATACTTTGGAAGCCCTGAACGAGTAGTTAACCTTACTCTAAATCAGAGCGGGGTAAGGATTAAGAACAACGCATCAGGTAGTTATAGGATAGCATCGTCAATCATCGATAATAACACGGCGCGTCAGATATCTCTAGAAGTAGAATCCGCTAGATATAACTTTAACATAGACTTCTCAAGCGGGGGAGGATTCGTAATCAAAAACTCAGGTGATGAACCACTAAATATCTCTGTAGAGCTGATTGCTCACAGTGCGGATGGCCAGCAAAACGCACGCTACGTAGGAATTACTATCCCTCCGCATGATGCCATCATAGCATCACCGCGATCTTGGGATAACATAAGCAGTGGGCAGTTAGTAGTTAGGATTGATGCGGGGTCTGACGGAACAATTGATGAAGAGAGGATAGTAAATCCCGCAGGTAGCGTGGTTACTACAACTCCATCAACTACTACGGTGACCATTACCTCAACAACCACAACAACTGAAAAAGTAACAACGACCACGACGACAACACAAGTCTTCACTACAACTGCGACAATTTCAACTATCGTGACTGAAAGAATAGCAACCACAACTACAGTTTCAGTAACCGCGTCTTTACCTCCTACAACGTCAACTATTACAGTAACCACTACCGTAGTCCCTGAAAGACCTTCTGATTGGAGTAATCAGCAATTACTTATCGTAGCCGCTCTGGCAATAGTAATGATCGTAGTATCCGCGCTACTAGTAGTTAAGAGGAAATAGGACTCTAGCTCAAAACAAAAACCTTTTTTTTACCTTGAACTAAATTAATATGATTTGAGCTAAAAAGTAGCCATAATTAATTATACTCAGGACAAATAATGATGAGCATTCTTTACATGCTTAAACAACATGATTGTAATTATGGGGAAAACATCTCCTAGAGAAGTATGACTTTTTGATATACCTCTGGACCTCTTCTTACAATGAATCAAATAATTTTAGCATAATCTGCGATATTAATTGTAGTGGTCCAATTAGAGGTTTATATTGGTAACACAAGCATCGTTTTTATTGCAATCGTTTACACGACCGTGCTAAATTGGCTTACGTTATAGGAATGAGCTCATATATCCGCATTAAACCACTTTCGTAAGCTAGGTGTTTTTATAATGCCTTAAAACTCTATGCTTAACAGGATAAACAAAGTTATTAGCCACCCTATACTAGTATATTTAGGTTCTACGGTTGTACAAATTATTTTCTAGGAATTGCTAAGGGTCTTTAAGACTAAAGAGGCTGTTTACATCATTGTTAAGATTTATAAGGTTTGAATTAGTTGGTAAGTGAGAGGTGTTATGAATGAGTGCTCAGAAGTCTTTGGTTGGTGTTTTGGTTGTTTTGGTTATTGTTGCTGGTGTTGGTGGTTACTTCGCTGGTTCTTCGGCTGTTCCACCACCTAAGACTATTACTACTACTGTTACTGGTGGTGCTCCAGCTACAGTGACTACTACCGTTACTACTAGGGTTACTGAGGTGGTTACTGTTACAGTTACTGCGACTCCATCACCAACCACAACATCACCATCCCCAACACCAACTACGAGTCCTGTGACACCTTATAAGATAAGGATATTCACTGGTGGTACTGGAGGTGTGTACTACCCGTTAGGGACAGCCATTGCTGAGTTTATGAATAAGTATTCGGGTGGCGTCATTTCGGCTACTGGCGTAACTAGTGGTGCCTCAGTAAGTAATGCTAGAGCTTTAGGGGCTAAGGATGCTGAGTTCGCATTAATTCAGAATGATGTGGCTTACTACGCATTTAAAGGGATCTACATGTTTAATGGTACTCCTATAACTAATATTAGAGGTATTGCATCACTTTACCGTGAGTATATCCACATAATTGTGAGGGCGGATAGCGGCATTAACAGCGTCTACGACTTTACTGGTAAGAGAGTTGCTGTCGGTGCTCAAGGTAGTGGTGCAGCTGTAGAGGCTGAGATACTCTTAAGAGGTGCTGGTATGTGGGAGAAACTAATACCTCAGTACCTAGATTATAACCAAGCGGCCGAAGCAATGAAGTTAGGCCAAATAGATGCCATAGTTATCTGTACAGGCATCGGTACATCAGCAATAGTTAATTTGGGGACAACCACACCAATTAAGATATTAAGCATACCTGATGATGTAGCACAAAGGCTCATGGCGCAGTATAAGTTCTTCGTTACGGGGATAATTCCGGCAGGTGCTTATCCAGGACAGAAGGAAGATGCTAGATCGTTGGCTGTTAAGGCAATAATAGTTGCTAGGGACGATATACCGGAAGATATAGTATATAAGTTCCTAAGCATAATGTACGATCACCTAGATGAGTTAAAGAAGGTACACTCCAGAGCTGAGGAGATATCCCTACAAACAGCTTTAGAGGGTATGAATATACCCTTACATCCAGGAGCTATAAAGTTCTTCGAGAGTAAAGGAATAAGTGTACCTCAGGAGTTAAAGGGTTGAAATCTGTAAAAACCGTTATACTAATTTTTTTCTTAACCCTGTTTTTCTTGGCTTTTACGTTAAATTATCTACACTTTAAGATCCTTAAAGTAATCATTGACAATAATGATGTATTATTACTTGAGGCTATATCAGTAAATATAACAATTGTTTATACACATAGTTACCTACTCTCTGAGGTGCGTGAAGTTTATGATATCCGTAATGGACAGATATGTATTGCAGAGGTAATATGGCCTGTGGGAGGAGCTGGTGCACCAGCATCTCTTAATGATCTCGCCCACCTTAAAGGGGATATTATGGTTGATAATGGAAGATATATCGTAATTAATGCCGGATACTGTTTAGGTAAGTCATTAGCGATAGGGACAGCATTTATGAATGATTGGGAGGTATTCATTAACGGCTATAGAATTACTGAAGGGAAGGAAATAAGGTTCGAGTTAGGTGAAATTAACGGATTTCAGTATATAATGGCTAAAATAGGATTTAAGTAGATATTTATTTTTAAATCCTCATTATTTACTTTTGGTTAGGTGTTTCCTTTGGGGGAAAGCATCGCTGCAACTGAGAGAGCCACGAAGGGACTTGCTTATAAGTTTGTCCTCACATTATCCGTAATTTTCACTATTTACGAATTATTTATTATTATGGGTTTTAACTTCATACTCTACAACATATTAGATAAGTTAGGGATTCGGGCATTCTTCCTCCTCTACACCCCTGACCTCCAGCAAAGTATGGCATTCTTAATGGGCATTCTATTGCTAACAGTCTACATAATTAAGCCGATGCGGAAGAAGGTTGGGGCTAAGATACCAATATATGATGTTGTTATTGGTGTAATAGCGTTCATTTCGTTCTTTTACCTAGTCATAATGTATCCTGAAATAATTAGGTTCGGGTATCTTGAGCTAACCCTTGATAGAATAATAATGCCTGTAGTAGCTATTTTCCTCTTATTTGAGGCTGCTAGGAGAGCACTAGGTATAGCATTACCGCTCATAGCCTCAGTAATTATGTTATCAGGATTTTATTATGAAGGCTTCAACCTCAGACTCTTTCTCAACCATATGTATTACTCTAGGGAAGGTATATTTTCAATACCTCTCTTCGTGATGACTTCCTACGTTTTTGCATTCATATTTTTTGGCGCCATACTTGAGAAGATGGGTATTGGAAAATACATAACTGAGTTAATGTTAAGTGCCTTCGGAAGGAGATCCGGAGGTCCTGCCAAAACTGCAGTAGTTGCTAGCGCGTTCCTAGGCACAATCTCAGGGAGCTCGGTAGCTAACGTCTTAACGACAGGAACGTTTACAATACCACTTATGAAGAGGGCTGGCTACCCGCCTGAAGTTGCTGGAGCTATAGAACCAGCGGCATCAACCGGAGGTCAGATCATGCCCCCTATTATGGGTGCAGCAGCATTCATTATGGCTGAATTCCTTGGAAGGCCTTATAGGGATATAATGATTGCAGCAGCTATTCCGGCTATCGCGTACTTTGCATCAATATATGTTTTCGTAGATAGACTAACTAAGAAACTAGATATTAAGCCATTGCAGGGTGAAGCACTCCCAACGTTTAAGACTTTAGTTGGTAAGATTTACTTATTGCTACCTATCCCATTAATAACTTATTTACTGCTTGCTGGTTTAGAACCACACTATGCTGTTATAGGGTCGTTGGGCGTTGCTATAATAGTTGCTTGGTTTGCTAGACCCTACATATCTTTAGGTTCTAAAATAATATATATGTTAACCGTGGTTATCGCAGGTACACTAGCTTACTTAACAGGGGTTTCTATAAGTACTTCTCTCTATTTCTCAGGCGTCTTATCTCTGATCCTAGCAGTTATTGTCGGTTTCTTAATTAAGGGCGGTAGGGAGTTAGTTAATAACGTTATTGACGCATTTAACTCTGCTTTGAGGACCTCGGTTTCTATTTTCTTAGCTGGTTCTCTAGCTGGTATGATTCAGGGTGTTTTGACCATGACTGGTTGGGCTACATTAGTTGGGTATAGGTTAATAGATATTGTCGGCGGTAGCATCATCTTGTTAATGATTAGTGTTATGGCTATTAGTCTCATACTCGGTATGGGAGTCCCCACAACAGCTAATTACATTATAACTACAACTATATCAGGTGTTGCTTTAGGGAGCGCTATCGCTAATTGGAGCGGTATGCCTTTTAAGTCAGCACTCCTTACGGCTCATATGTTTATATTCTACTTCGGTATATTGGCAGACCTCACGCCACCTGTTGCTCTTGCATCATACGCTGGTGCTACGTTAGCTAAATCAAAGTTTTGGAAAACAGCACTAAATGCCTCAATGTATGCTTTAGCTGGTTACTTAGTCCCATACATATTCGCGACTAACCCCACACTGTTAATAGTTACTGTACCTCAATGGGATTTTGCAACAATAACCTCATTTATAAATGGATTAGTTGCTATTGGATCAACGATGCTGCTTCTCAGTTCAGGCATCATAGGATGGTTAGGGGGACCTTTAAGCAGGATTCAGCAGATAATAATTACTGTCGCAGGGTTCTTAACTTACGGTTCAACAATCATGTTAAGATACGGATCTCTAACAGATTTGATGCCTCCGATATATGCCATAATCATCTTATCGTATTTAATGATATACTTCCTCAACCTTAGGAAGTATAGAGGAAAAGCACTTCCAAGGGCGTAATTAATAAAGTTTATTTACTTAGACCCCCACTACTATAGGGTGTTCTCAAGTATGAAAGTAGGCATCTATGGTTTTGGAGTTATTGGGAGGATTCTTGCTCTAACAGCTATTGAGAGAGGTCATGAAATTGTAGGTGCGGTTGATATAAGGGAGGACCTTATTGGTAAGGATGTAGGTACTCTCCTAGGTTTAGGTAGTTTAGGTGTTTCAGTAAGTAATGATGTTAATTCATTAGCTGATGCTAACGTCGTTCTTCATGCTACTGGCACTTTCTTGGATAAGGTTTATGGTCAGTTAGTTAGTATAATCGAATTAGGTCTTCCGGTAGTATCTACTTGTGAGACCCTTGCATACCCTTACTATAGGTATCCAGTCCTAGCTAGGAATCTAGATAATTTAGCCAGAGAGTATGGTTCACTAGTTATAGGTGCTGGAGTTAATCCGGGTTATATCTGGGATGCTTTAGTTGTTACGTTAAGCGCTTCAGTTCCTGTAGTTAAGAAAATAACTGCCGTTAGGTCATTTGACGCTGCTAAGAGGAGGGAACCCTTTAGGAAGAAAGTAGGGGTAGGACTTAATCCTGACGAATTTAAGAGTGCCCTATCCGAAGGTAGATTAACAGGTCATGTTGGATATGCTGAGTCAATATATCTTATCCTTACTGCGGCTGGGGTTCAACCAAGTAAGGTAATTGAGTCTCAAGAACCTGTCGTAGCCCAGGAGAGGGTTGAGTCTTCAGGTACGATTGTTGAGAGAGGACGTGTTGCTGGCATTAGGGGGGTTGGGGTAGGGTACTTAGATGAGAACGAGTTTATCAGGTTAGAGTTCCTAGCTTATGTAGGTGCACCCGAATATGATGAAATCGTAATAGAAAGTAGAGACCATGTTATCAGGTGGAGGGGTGCAGGTATTCAAGGAGATAAGGCTACCGCATCAACAATCCTGAGCGTAGCTGAGAAAACTCCTTCGCTACCCCCTGGACTACATTTAATAACGGAACTCCTACCATTTAACATACGAATAGTTAGGTAAGTAATAAGGCTCTATCCTGATTATTAAAAACTCCACTTACATTCTACACTCTCAAGTTATTAGGTTAGGGAATTAATTTCCTCTCTACACGTTTTCGCTAATCTTCTAATACCTTCAAAGATTTCGTCCTCGCTCGGGTACGAGAAGTTTAGCCTCATAGCGTTCTTTACATCCCTATTCACGTAGAAAGCCTCGCTTGGGACGTAGACTACGCCGTTCTTTACAGCTCTTTCAAGCATTTGTGTAGTATCTAATTTAGTGGGACCGGATACCCAGACAAACATCCCTCCTGCTGGTTTAGTCCACTGAAATTCTTTTGGCATATACGTATCTAAGGATTCAAGCATGGACTTCAACTTAGATCTATAGAACTCTCTTATCTTTAGCACATGCTGTTCTAGCCAACCCCTCCTCACATACTCTGCGGCTATGTACTGGCATAAAGGACTTGTATGGAGGTCGCGACGTTGTTTAACTATTTCAAACTTGCTGATGATTTCCGGCTCCGCTACAATCCACCCAACTCTTAACCCCGGCGCGAGGGTCTTCGAGAAAGACCCAAGGTAGATAACCCTTCCCTCAGAATCCCAGTACTTTATAGGTGGTGGAGGGTCCTCTTTAGAGTAACTTAACTCGCGGTACGCATCATCTTCTATAATTAAAAAATCATATCTGTTAGCAAGTTCTAGTAGATGCTTCCTTCTATCCTCACTCATTGTAACCCCAGCCGGATTATGGAAAGTAGGTATAGTGTAGATAAACTTGATCTTCCTATCATTAGCTTTTAACTCATTAAGCTCATCCTCAAGTATGTCAACTCTCATACCTTCATCATCAATAGGTACTTGAACGAACTCAGGGTTATACTGAGCGAATGCGTCAATAGCATTAGTATATGTTGGTGCCTCCATCGCCACAATATCCCCAGGATTGATAAAGACCATACCGGCTAAATCAAGCGCCTGAGCCGAACCAGTAGTTATTAGAACATCAGCATTTGATGTACGGACTTGATATCTTCTCTCCATAAATCTCTTAATCTCATCTATAAGTACTGAACACCCCGGAGTTGGCCCATACTGGAGGACATTATCCCAATACTTTCCAAGGACCTCATTTATAAGTTCCTTGATTATCTCAACAGGGAAAGTGCTAGGATGAGGTCTACCTCCAGTTAATGCAATAATATCTCCTTTACCTGGGTACCTCTTTACCAAATCCCTAATTACTGAAGACTTCATCTCTAATACTTTCCTTGAAAAATAACCACCCTTCAACACCACACCCAATGAATATTAAAGTATAAGTTAATAACTTGATATATAGTAACTAACCAACAGGTGTAAGTTTTGAGGATGTATGTAAGTGGAAGCCCGTTAAGTTCCCGTTCACCATTAGGAATCCATCAGGGTTAATAGGTGTTTCTTGTTTTACAGAGATCTTTGAGGGTCGGGGTACACCTGATGGTCTTATTTACTTCGACCTTACCCATGTAGGTAACGAAGTTGTTGAAAAAGTGCCTTACACATATAAGTTCTTACTTAGTCATGGATTAGATCTACTTAAGGAATCATATACATCAATTGCTGCTTATTGCGTTTCGTTTTGCGGTTGTTTCTGGCTTTTAATTTTATTAGCAAGTATTTCCATAAGTGTTTCTTCCTCTAAAGCGTGTCTCTCTTCTTGGGTTAATTCGTTTGGGAGCCATTGTGGTCTGGTTTTATTTTCGAAGTATGCTCTAATAGCTCTTCTTAGAGCCCCGACGGCAAGCACCCCGCAATGATATTTAACAGGAGGTAGCCCACCTAATTCGTTGGATATGTCACGCCATGAAATATTCCAAGCCTCCTGAAGACTCCTTCCTTTAATCATTTCAGTAAGTATGCTTGCAGCCGCTATGTTTGCGGCACATCCGTAACTCTCGAACCTCGCGTCTGTTATAGTCCCGCTTAATTCGTCAATCCTTAAATATATAGCGATCATGTCGCCGCATGCTAAGCTACCTGCAAGCGCTTGAGCGTCAGCATTATCTATCTTACCTAGGTTCTTAGGGTTTCGGAAAAGTTCCAATACCTTCCTCCCGTATGCTAGCGGTACACGGCTTGACACTTTTCATCACCGCTTAAAATGCTTTATAGGGCTTAAAGATCTTATTCTCCCAACAACATCCGGCAATACCTCTATAACGTAGTTTATATCATCTATGGTATGGAATGGTGAGATCTTCATCAATAGACTTCCATGAGCCTCTTCATATCTACGTCCAATAGCTAAGAGTATATGGCTTGGTTCTAATATACGACTAGTACATGCGCTCCCGCTTGAGACATAGATACCCTTCATACTTAACTCTACGGTTAAGGCCTCACCTTCACAGTAGAGAAAACTAATATTTACGTTGTCTGGTGCACGTCTATTTCCTCTAGGTCCGTTAAGTAATGTATGTTCGATGTGATTTAAGACTCCGTCAATTAATCTGTCTCTGAGCTCAGACATCTTCGAAACAATATTGTTGAAGTTCTTATGCATTATATCAACTGCTTTAGAGAAGCCGAGGATCGCAGGAACGTTTTCAACGCCTGGCCAAAGTTTTTGGGTACTGACTTGACCGTAGATTACTGGTTCTAGCTTTACTTCCTCCCTAACGTATAAGGCCCCAACTCCTTTAGGTCCGTAAACCTTATGGCTGCTGAACGATGCAAGGTCTAAACCAAGTTTCCTCATATCTAAGGGGATTCTCCCAAGGGCATCACAAGCATCTGTGTGAATTAGAATACCTTCATCTTTATCTTTAACTACGTCTCTCACAGCCTTCATATCCTGGATCGTACCTATTTCGTGATTTACTATTCCAATACTTACTAGGAGTGTTTCCCTATCTACGTTTTCTGAGAGCAGGTCAAGATTTATGAAGCCTTCCTCATCAACAGGCACTTTAATTATTCTGTAGCCGTACTTCCTAAACTTCTCTGCTGGGAATAAAACGCTTAAATGCTCAATACTAGAAACAACGATCTTCTTCCTATCAGGTGACGATCCTATAGAACCCATTATTGCTAAATTATTTGCTTCACTACCGCTATGGGTGTAAACCAACTCTTCGGGACTGCAGTTAATTGATGATGCTATTCTTTCGGTTGCTTCATATAGTGATTGATAACTCATCCAACCTAGTAGATGGGATATTGATGGGTGTCCCCTACCAACACCCCTATAAGCATTAACCATAAACTCTAGCGCTTCAGGGAATATCATTCCTGAATTTTCATGATCTAGGTAAACCTCTCTCTTCGGAATACCATGTGCTTCTATTAACTCATTCACAGATTTAGATAAGTCACTATAGCTCAATCTAATACCTCCACATATATTTCATAGGTGTCGTCTTCTTTAGTAACATCGATAACTCTATGACCCACATTCATAGCCCATGCCCTCACATCTTCAGGTGCTGCAGGATCCGTAGCTAACAACTTAATTACTTGACCAGGTTTAGACCTCATAACGACCTCAACTAATGCTAATAGAGGTCCTGGACATGATTTATACCTGGCATCAATTACGATGTCAGCTTCCAAGGAAGTCACCGACTAAGAAATGAATAACGTTATATTTGAATCCTTTGCACTATTTAAGAAGGTTGCAGCGCCAACAACACCATCTACATAATCTACTAGGTCGTTCGTCTTAATATTTAATAAGCTCATAGTTGTTGAACATGCATATATTTTGAGTTTGCCGCTTTTCTTGCCATGCATTATTAACTCGTTCCAGCTAAGTAGTGCTCCAGAAACCATAGCATTTCTCAAATCATCCTCAAACATCTTATAGTCAGAGCTCACCTCATTAGGTACGTAGTTCTTCTTGAGTGCTAAGAGACCCCAAAAAGTGAAAAACATCTCAGACTCCCATCCCATGTTCGCAGCTGTTACCGCCAGAGTAGCAGCAGGATATAATTTATCAATCCTCTCTGACGCAATTATTATAGATATTTTACTCATCTAAACACCTAATATTATCATATATAACACTGTTATATATCTTTTATAGATTGTTAGTCGATATTAGGAGGTGAATTTATTTTAAAGCTTATATATCTTTTAGTGTATACTGAAAAGGCGTAATGGTGGTAATCACTAATGCCTGAAGCTACGTTTAAACACATAGTTAGGGTAGCTGGTACTGATTTGAATGGTAATCTTAAGTTACAGTATGGTTTATTAAGGATTAAGGGGGTTGGTTATCAATTAGCTACATACATCGTTAGGGTTTTAGGTTTAAGCCCTAACCTAAGGATCGGTTATCTTTCGGATAGCGATGTTAGAAATATAGAGAATGTTTTAACTAATCCCCTAGGCTATGGAATACCTTCTTGGGCCTTAAATAGAAGGAAGGACTATGTCTCAGGCGCTGATCAGCATTTTATTGGTGCAGACCTTATGTATGTTGCTAGGGAGGATATTGAGAGGGAAAAGAGGATTAAGTCTTGGAGAGGCATTAGACACGCATTAGGTCTTAAGGTTAGGGGTCAGAGGACTCACACAACTGGTAGGTTAGGACCTACCTTAGGTGTGAGTAAGAAGAAGTGATGAACTATGGGAGATCCTAAAAAATCACGTAAGAAGTGGGAAAGACCTGGACATCCATGGATTAAGGATAGGCTGGCTAGGGAATTAGAACTTATTGGGAAGTACGGACTAAGGAATAAGAGGGAGATATGGACAGCACAGACATTCCTTAGAGAGTTAAGAAATAAGGCTAAAGCCCTACTTTCATTACCGCCTGATGTGAGAATCGTCAAAGAGAAGCAATTAGTTTCAAAGCTCTACGCTATGGGACTCCTAGAGACTGATGCTTCAGTATTGGAAGATATTCTTGGTTTAGATGTTGAGGATGTGTTGGAGAGGAGGTTGCAAAGTATAGTTTTTAAGAAGGGACTCGCTAAAAGTATATACCATGCCAGGCAGTTAGTAGTACACGGTCATATAGCTATCGGTTCTCGTAAGGTTACATCACCAGGTTATCTAGTTTCTAGAAATGAAGAGAACTTAATTAATTTAGTCTCCAAGGCTCCTCAAATAGTTGTTAGAGGGTAGGAGGTGTTAACATGTTTTCAGTAAGAGAGATTAAATGGGGCGTTGCGCATATCTTCAGTTCCTTCAATAACACCATAATTAACATAACTGATGTAAGTGGTGCTGAAACCATATCCAAGGCTTCTGGTGGTATGGTCGTTAAAGCTGATAGGGAAAAACCCTCACCATACACAGCTATGATGATTGCTTATAGAGCCGCTCAAGACGCTATGGATAAGGGTATAGGTGCTATACATATTAAGGTCAGAGGTCCTGGAGAACATGGACCAAAGATACCTGGACCCGGCGCTCAAGCAGCTATAAGAGCATTGGCTAGAGCTGGTTTCATAATAGGTAGAATAGAGGACGTCACACCAATACCCCACGATACTACTAGGAGGCCTGGCGGTAGACGCGGACGTAGAGTCTAGGTGGATTTAATGAGTTTTAACGTTACTGTTGTGGAGAGAGGTTCTAACTACATAAAGTTATTGTTTGATGGGATCCCGTTACAGTTACTTAATGCTATTAGGAGGGCTTCGTTAGCGGAAGTTCCATCAATGGCTATTGCTGAAGTAATTTTCATTGATAATACATCACCACTATATGATGAGATAATAGCTCATAGATTAGGATTAATACCCCTTATATCAGATACGGCCATCGATAAATATAAATCACCTGAAGAGTGTGCCGAGTGTAAGGAGGCTGAAGAATGTGAAGGATGTTATACCGTGATCACGCTTGATGCATCAGCTAAGGAAGACGTGTTGGCTGTTTATTCGCGTGACTTAACTCCCCAAGATCCTGATGTGAAACCTGTAAATCCTGACATTCCTATCGTCGTATTAGCCCCTGGACAGAGATTAGCCTTTGAAGCTAGGGCTAGATTAGGTAGGGGTAAAGAACACATTAAGTGGAGTCCTGCTACAGTAGCTAACGTTACCTACCTAGCTAAGATATCTATTGATAAGAATAGATGTAATTTATGTGGAAGATGCGTCGCATCATGTCCTAGAAAGGTTTTCACAACGTCGTCAAATGGCATCGAATTTGATGAAAGTAAGTGTATATTATGTAGGCAGTGTATTAAGGCATGCGATCGAGAGGCAATAGATCTTGGCTGGCATGAAGGGAAATACATGCTCTATATCGAGAGTAGTGGTGCATTAAGGCCAGAAAGAATTTTTTTAGAAGCTCTTAAGATCATTGTTAATAAGCTTAGAAACCTCTACGGGGAAATAGATAAATTAGGGGGTAGTGTAGGAGGGAGTTAATATGAGGAGAACAGGTCCTACAAACATAACGTTAAGGAAATTGATTAAGGAGCTGAAGAAGGTTTCAAATAAGTATCACGCTCCTATATGGAGTTACGTAGCTGATATACTTTCAAGACCTACTAGGAAGAGAGTTGTTGTTAATCTAAGTAGGTTAAATCGATATGTGAATGATGGTGACGTAATAGTGGTGCCTGGCAAGGTATTAGGCGTTGGAAGCCTTAATAAGAAAGTCACTTTAGCTGTGGCATCTATATCGTTTAGTGCTTTAGAGAAGGTTAAGGCATCTGGTAGCAGGTTAATACATATTAAGGATTTAGTTAATGAGAATCCAGAAGGTAAGGGTGTTAAGGTGATAGTATGAATGAGGGTAGGATATTAGTTTTTGATGCTGAGGGGGTCATCTTAGGCAGATTAGCAACAGCAGTATCTAAAGCATTGTTGAGCGGTTATAAAGTATTCGTGGTGAACTCGGAGAAAGCTATTGTTAGTGGAGATCCTCATACGGTAATTGATTCCTATAGGATTTGGTTTGAGATTAAAACTTTGAGAAATCCGTATAAGTGGTCTCCTAAGAGACCTAGGTCTCCCGTTGCAATAGTTAAGAAAGCTGTTAAGGGAATGTTACCTAAGGATAACTGGAGGGGGATCTCTCTACTTAAGAATTTGAAGGTTTATGTAGGTTACCCTGAAGAGTTGAAGAAGTACGAATTAATCAAGGCAGTTAGTGTTTCACCGGTAAAACCTAGTAGAGGATTTATAACTGTTGGTGAAATAGCTAGAATGCTTGGGTGGAAGTGTTGAGTGAGCGTCAGTTAAAGATAGTTATTTCATCGAGTAGACGGAAGACTGCCGTAGCTAGAGTCACACTCAAACCAGGTAAAGGTAGGGTTTGGATTAACGGCACTCCATTGGAAATATTCCCCATCGAGATGGCACGACTAAAGATTATGGAACCCTTACTACTTGCTGGTGAGGCTATCTGGAATAGCATTGATGTCAAGGTCTCAATGAGTAGTGGTGGGTATATGTCGCAGGCAGAGGCTGCTAGAACAGCAATAGCTCGGGCTTTACTCCTTTACACTGGTAGCGATGAACTTAAGGAACGTTTTAAAGAGTATAGTAGGGCTATGTTGGCTGGTGATCCAAGACAAACGGAGCCTGAGAAGTGGATGAGGTATAGTGCGAGGAGGTGGAGGCAGAAGTCTTATAGGTGATTAACATGGTCATCATACCAGTTAGATGCTTTACTTGCGGAGCTTTAATCGGTGATAAATGGGACGAGTTTGCTAAGAGGGTTAGTAACGGGGAGAGCACCGATAAGGTCCTTGACGACTTAGGAATTACTAGGTATTGCTGTAGGAGGATGTTACTCTCACATGTAGACCTAATAAGTGAGATAGTAATGTATTCGAGGAAGGTCTGATATGTATAACCCATCTGATGAGAGGAAAGAGTTCGAGAAAGTATTAATAACTGAGAAGGGCACTATAGAACTTCTAGTGCCTCTGGATATATACTTAGCTGCTGGAGTACATATAGGAACTCATATCTGCACTAAACATATGGAGGAGTTCGTATATAAGTTAAGACCTGACGGACTCTACATCCTTAATGTTAGGTTGATAGATGAGAGAATTAGGATAGCCGCCAGGTTCTTATCGAGGTTTAACACTGGTTCCATAGTTGCGATATCGGCACGTCAATACGGATTTAAACCTGTAGAGATGTTTGCCCAATTAACTGGCAATAAATCCTTGACTGGTAGGTTCGTACCAGGAACCTTAACTAACCCGCGGTTGAACTCCTTCATAGAGAGTGAGGTGGTAATTGTAACTGATCCTAGGGCAGATACTCAAGCATTAGATGAAGCAGCTAAGGTAGGGATCCCGGTAATAGCTATAGCTAGTACCGATAATAAGTTATCGGGCATTGACTTAGTAATACCTGGGAATAATAAGGGTAGGAAGTCATTAGCTGTTATTTATTGGTTATTAACTAGGCAGTTGTTGAGGGAGAAAGGGATCTTACCGCCTAATGGTGAGTTGCAAGCAGGTTACGAAGATTTCGAAACTAAGGTGGGTTAATGGGTGTTTTTAAGAGAGCACCAGTAGTAGCAGGTTCTTTTTACGAGTCCTCACAGAATAAACTCTTAGATAGGATTAAGTGGTGCTTCACACACGAATTAGGTCCGGGGAGACTACCTGAAGTTGGTGTTAGGAGTAAGGAAAGTTTCGGCTATGTAGTTCCGCATGCTGGTTATATGTTTAGTGGTCCAGTAGCAGCTCATACCTACTATAGGGTTGCTAAGGAGGGTAGACCTGAAACCTTCGTTATATTAGGTCCTAACCACACAGGGATAGGAACAGCAGTATCTGTATATGATAAGGGTTTATGGAGCACGCCACTGGGTGATGTTGAGATAGATTCAGAGCTTGCTCTAGAGGTTTTAAAACATTCAAACTATGTTGACGTAAATTACGATGCGCACAAGTTTGAGCACTCGATAGAGGTTCAGTTACCCTTCCTTCAATACCTTTTTAAAGATTTTAAAATAGTGCCGATAGTAATTGCGTATCAAGTTCCTGAGATAGCTAAAGATCTAGCTAAATCGTTAGTAAACGCGTCTAGCAAGTTAGGTAGGGATATAGTAGTTCTTGCTTCAAGTGATATGAGTCATTATGAACCTCAATCCATAGCTTACGAAAAAGATAGGGAGGTATTGGATTGCGTAATTAGGTTAATGCCTGAAGACATGTTTGAGGTTGTTAATGAGAAGAATGTAAGTATGTGCGGTGTTGGACCAGTAATGACGTTACTTTACTATGCTCGTTTATTAGGTGGTAGTGGAGGGGAAGTCCTTAAGTACGCGACCTCAGGCGATGTCACAGGCGATTTGGACGCCGTAGTTGGTTACGCATCAGTTAGGATTTCCTAGTTTGAAGTGTTTCCATTGCTTAACTCCGGTGAAGCCATCAACGTAATTACTTTTGAGTACATTCCACTTTTCTGTATTCCATTACCGCAGAAATATAACCCCGTGATAGTTACACCTATAAGGAATTCTAGAATTGCAGTTAGTGTTGAACTTATCCGCGAGGAAGGATTAGAACTTTCGGGAATAGATAACGTTTTAGAGAGATATATACTAAGTTTCTACCAATTCATATATGATGAGTTAGGTTTCGATCATGGATTTAGAATACGTAGTGAAGGTTCAACTCTTTATAAGGGATTTACATACGTAGCCATAACTAACTCTATGGCTAAGTTACTTGCCGGTCGACTAACGAACGAAGTCTACGAATTTCTTAACATGATAGACAATAGGTTTGGAATACCCCAATGCATTACTGCTCTAAGAGTTTATGAGCGTATTGGGGAGGCATATATTTGGAGGTACGGTGATGATGCTGTAAATATGGGTAGGTTCGATGTTTTCGTTAAGGGGTCTTCATCGATATCTGACTCAGTCCATAGGAACCCAATAATAGATGATGCTCAGATCAATAACATACTAACACGCTTAATAGGTCTAGTAATCATAGGTATATATAATACTATAGGTAGTCACGATATCAACTTACTCAACAATTACATCAACGTATTTAACAAGATATGGGAAAGCATATATGTGTTCAAGGAGTGTCCATGCAATAAGTTTATGCCTAACCACACTTACTTATATGTTCAGGATATTGATGAGGTGTTAGCCCTTGAAATCGAATTACATATATAAAGTGGTTAAGTTAGGAGGTAGCGTAATAACCATTAAAGACAAACCAATGAGTATTAGGTATGACGTAATTAAGTATTTGGTTTCTGAATTAGCTGACTTTCTTAGGGAGCGTCCAGAAGTTCGGATACTTCTCATACACGGTGGTGGCAGCTTTGGGCATTTCGTAGTGCGTGAATGTTTGAAAAACATAGGTAAGATAGATGTTAGGTGTTTTTCCGAGACATCCCATGTCATGATGTTACTTAATACTCAAATAACTAAGGAATTACTTGATGTCGGATTATCACCTGTCTCAATACCTCCTCACACGATCTTCAGGAAGGATGGAGACAGGCTTAAATACGAATTAAATCTGGTTAAGGATTACTTAGTGGAGGGTTTCATACCTGTACTATATGGTGATGTAGTGCTAGGTAACCATTCATTCGAAGTGCTTTCGGGGGATACTATAGCCTGGGTATTAGCTAAGGAATTAGGTATTAATGAAATAATCTTCGTTACTGATGTGGACGGCTTATTCGATAAAGACCCTAAAAAATATTCGGATGCTAAGCTCATAGAGTCTATACATGTTAATGATTTAAAAGGTCTTACGTTCTCATCAAGCGAGTATGATGTTACAGGTTCTATGATGCTGAAGCTTATGGAAGGTTTGAAATACGGCGTTAATGGTATTGAGGTGAGGATAGTTAATGGGTTAGTTAAAGGGAATGTATATAAGGTATTAGGTGGTAGTTCTACCGTAGGTACGGTGGTTAGGTATTGAGTTATGAAAGTTCTAGCCGTAAATTAGAACATATTGAGGTATCCTTAAAAGAGGATGTTGAAGGCCCCCTTAAGACCTGGTTAGAATGCGTTCACTTAATTCATAACGCCACACCTGAATTAGACCTCAGCGATGTGGATTTATCCCTAGAGTTCCTAGGCAAGAAGTTAAACCTACCACTCGTAATTAGTGGTATGACTGGTGGAGCCCCTGGAACTGAAAACATTAACGCTGAGTTAGCTAGGTTAGCAGAGTCTGCAGGAATAGGTTTGGGGGTAGGTAGTCAGAGAGCTGCGTTGGAGAACGAATCTTTGAGGTACACTTATACAGTAGTTAGGGAATACGCCCCTAGGACTCCAATACTCGCTAATATAGGTATTTCAGAATTTATTCGCTATGACATATCCCTAATCATTAAACTTGTAGATATGATTGGAGCTGACGGGTTAGCTATCCACTTAAATGTTGCCCAAGAGCTTACTCAACCCGAAGGTTCCCACTCGTTTAAGGGGTTTACTAAGAAGCTTGAGAAGGTGATGATAGAACTTCCCGTACCATTGGTTATTAAGGAGGTAGGTTTCGGTATCTCTAAGGAAGTTGCTGAAGAACTTAATAGTTTGGGGATAAGGTATTTCGATGTAGCAGGTGCTGGGGGAACTAACTGGGTTAAGATTGAAATGTTTAGAGCTAGGTTAAGGAATGATAGAATTAAGGAGAAGGTTGCTTCAGAATTACTGAGTTGGGGAATTCCAACCGCTGCCTCTATCATTGAGGTTAGGAATGGTGCACCTAATTCCACCGTGATAGCTAGTGGAGGTATTAGGACTGCATTAGATGTTGTTAGGGCTCTGAGATTAGGTGCTGATTTAGTAGGTATAGCCCTACCGGTTCTTAAGGCTTACTATGCCGGAACCCTGCCCCAGTATTTTGAGGTTTTAATTAAGTCTATTAAGTCTTTACTGCTTCTTTCAGGGGCTAGGAACGTAGCTGAGTTGAGGACGAAGCCAATAGTTATTTATGAACCGCTTAAGGGTTGGGTAATCCAACGTAATTTAAAAATACCTTAAGCGTCTTTATTACGGTGATTTAATGACTGATGAATTACTAAGGTATGCATCTATAATAGCTGAGAAGGTGAACCTAATCATAGATGAAGTTGTTAGAGGGGAGGAGAAGCATCTCTATAATGCATCCCTACACCTTCTTAAGGCAGGTGGTAAAAGGTTAAGGCCTTTACTCACTGTTTTATCTGCTAGACTCTTTGGTATGGATGAAGAATTAGCTCTTTATCCAGCAGCCTCGGTTGAGTTACTTCATAACTTCACGTTAATACATGACGATATAATGGATAAGGACGAATTTAGGAGGGGCGTCCCCACAGTTCATAAGGTTTATGGCGAGGCCATGGCTATATTGGCTGGTGATTTATTATTCTCTAAATCTTACGAAGCTATGTTGAGGTTGGTTGGTAAGGTACCAGACGCCTTAATTGTTAAGGCTTTAAAAGAACTTACTTGGGCAGCAGTTACTGTAGCTGAGGGTCAGTCACTAGATATGGAGTTCGAGAGCAGGAATGATGTGAAGATGGAGGAATACTTAACTATGATATTTAAGAAAACTGCTGCCTTATTCAAGGCATGCGCTTATATTGGCGGTGTTATTGCTGGTGCCGATGAGGAGGACTTAACAAGGATAAGCGAGTTCGCTAAATGTGTTGGTATATCGTTTCAGATAAGGGATGATGAGTTGGGACTAATAGGTGATGAGAAGGTGTTGGGTAAGCCTGTATTTAGTGACCTCAGGGAGGGTAAGAAGACGTTACTCATAATTTACGCGTTGAACAATGTAAGTAGTAGTAATAGAGAGGTAATATTAAGGAATTTAGGCAAGAGCCAAGCAAGTGAAGAAGACCTTAGGAGAGTTGCTAAGATAGTAATAGATTCAGGAGCACTGGAATTCAGTAATAAGGTTGCTGAGGAATATCTTAGTAAAGGCCTTTCAGCTCTTGAGGAAATCCACGCTAAGGACTTAGGAGCTAAGGGCATGTTAAGAGATTTCGCTTTATTCCTCACTAAGAGGTTGTATTAGTGAGTCTAACTTCTAGAGTTAATGAATACTTAGAAAAGATTTCGAAATGCTATGAAGGGACATCATGTTACGTACGTAGCGAGATTGACCTAGATAAGTGTGACGAATCCCTCCCAAAGGAGTTATGCAAGCAATTTAAACGCGTTGAGTGCGTATCTATAGTAAAATTTATTGATGGAGTATTGCTTAAAAACGAATTACTTATACGTAATGATAAGATAGGCAAGCTCATCAATATTAGCAATAATGCTGAAGTATGTGTTTCGGAGGTTTCAGGTCGGGAAGTCATCTTAAATGTTGATGAAGCTCTTAAGATCGGTCCTAATGACTTAATAGCTTACGTAATCACTGGTAAGAGTGAGGTTAGGAATTCCTATTCAGGGTGCAAAGGCTATATAATACTTATTGAGGAGTTGATTGGTAGACCACAGAAGTATAAGATATATGTAGTGGGTGAGGAATATGTCAGAGAAATTCGGCAGTGATGTTAAGGATTTAGTGTTTAAACTAGCTCTTAAGAACGCAATAGAGCATGATGGTAAGGCGTCAGTAAAACCTGTATTGAGTAAAGTCCTCGGATCTGTGTCTGAGTTAAGGAAATTTGCTAAAGAGTTGGAAGGTTTAGTTGCTGATGTTGTTTCCGAAGTTAATCGTATAAGTCCGGAGGATCAGATCAGGTTAGCTAGGGATAAATTCCCTGAAATCTTAATTGAGAAAGAGGAGACTCAGTTAAAGGTTTTACCACCATTACCTAATGTTAAGAAGTATGGTGAGGTTAGGACTAGGTTCGCACCAAATCCCGACTTCTTAATACATCTAGGTAATGCTAGACCGGCTATCCTTAGCTACGAGTACGCCAAGGAGTATAAGGGGAAACTCATACTGAGATTTGAGGATACGGACCCTAAGACTAAGCAACCGCTTCCTGAGGCGTATTCAGCAATTAGGGAGGACCTTAAGTGGTTAGGCGTTAGGTGGGATGAGGAATATATTCAGTCACTAAGGATGGAGCTTTATTACTCAATAGTTAAAGAGTTGATAGTGGCTGGGGGTGCCTACGTAGATTTATGTAAGAAGGAGGAATTCACTAAGTATAAGATAGGTATGAAGCCATGTCCGCATAGGGATGTAGCAATTGAGACTAACTTAGAACTCTGGGATAGGATGGTTGCTAATTACTTTAGTGAAGGTGATGCTGTTTTAAGGGTTAAAACAGACTTAACTAGTCCTGATCCGTCGTTAAGGGATTGGGTAGCCTTCAGAATAATAGATACTGAGAAAAATCCTCACCCCATAGTAGGTTCTAAATATTGGGTATGGCCCACCTATAATTTCGCAGCAGGAGTAGATGATCACTTAATGCGTATTACTCATATATTGAGGGGGAAGGAGCACACAGTTAACACACTTAAGCAAAAGTATCTATACCAACATTTAGGGTGGGAGTACCCTGAGGTTATTAATCTAGGCAGGCTTAAGTTAGAGGGCTTCATCCTAAGCAAATCCAAGATTAAGGAATTACTTAAGAAACAACCAAAGACGTTTAGATCTATCGATGACATCAGGTTTGGAACCATAGCCTCCTTAAGGAATAGAGGTGTACTCCCTGAAACCATTAGGAAAGTTATTTTAGAGGTCGGCGTTAAGGTTTCTGACGCGTCAATTAGTTGGGAGAATGTAGCAGCTATAAATAGGAAGTTGATCGACCCTACGGCAAAGAGGTTAATGTTCGTCAGCTATCCACCTACTAAGGTATTGGTGAGATCGCTTCCTCAAAGCATTGAGAGGGTCTCGATCCCCCTACATCCAACAAATAAGGCACTTGGTGATAGAGAATTAGGTGTTAAGTTAATTGATGGTAGTGTAGAAATATTCATTAATAGTCACGACGCAGGTAAGTTAAAGGAGGTTGGTTATGTTAGGTTAATGGAGTTTTCTAACATCAAATATGTTGGTGAGTCATCGGATGGAATAGTGGCGGAGTTTGTAAGTTTTGACTTAAGCGATGCTAAGAAATTTAAAGCACCTATAGTTCAATGGGTGCCCTGCAACAGCTCAGTGAAGGTAATTATCTATAAGCCTGAGGGTCTCAACCTTCTAAGAATTAGAGGGTACGGTGAAAACTATATGAAGTTATTGAAGGTAGGTGAGGTAGTGCAGTTAGTTAGGTACGGATTTGTCAAGATTAAGGATTTAAAAGGAAAAACAGTAAGAGCGATCTATATACATGATTAAATAATGTTCTTAGTGGTACAGAACAATAGCATATTTTAAATTATTGAGAAGGGTTTGTCCTCATTTTCTAGTTTAGAGTCCTCAATTTCTTCTAAGTAATATCTTAGTTCATCTGCTACGGGTATTTCCTCACGCGTTAATTTACCGTCAACCAAGTCTTCAATCACTATTGATGGTAATGCTATGTCGTCAGGCTCAGGTATGTGGACCAGTTCAAGATTACTGAGGTTTAGGTTACTTAGTCTTAATCTCCTAACTAATTCGTAACTCCTACTATTATATCCAAGGAAAAGCACTACCTTCTTAACCATTCTTACAACCGATTTTGTAGATAACCTTCTTAACTACTTAAAAGGTTGATGACTCATTATTGCTTAGTTAGAGTTTTAAGGGATTTTAATAATTTAGTGTAGTTGGTGGGTCGTATTTAGCGAGTACGGTATTGACAGGAATCAGTTAAGGCAGATAGTCAAGGAGTTAAAGGGGTGGAAAGCGCATGCAACTACTTTACTATCCCTATATGTACCTGCTGGTAGGCCTGTTAGTGATGTAATTACTATGTTGAGGCAGGAGCTAGCCATTACGGATAATATAAAACTTAAACGAACTAAGGATAAGGTTCAGAGGGCTTTAACTGCAGCAATCGATAGGTTAAGCAACGTATCTAAGATTCCTCCAAATGGTTTGGTTCTATTTTCGGGGGAGAATGAAGATACTGAGGAATTTATATGTATAATGTTTTCACCGCCCGAACCAATTACCATATACTTCTACAGAACTGATAAGTTCTTCCATACGGAGTTCCTTGAAGGTATGGTTGAAGAGACCGATGTTTATGGTTTACTCGTAGTGGAACGTGATGAAGCAACTATAGGGTTGCTTAAGGGCACTTCATTAATAGTTTTAGAGGAGGTCGAAGGTTATGTCCCAGGTAAGCATGGAAAGGGTGGACAGTCCCAAAGACGTTACGACAGAATTATTGAGGAGTTAGTTGAGGATTTCTATAAGAAGATTGGGGAATTAGTCAATAAGAACTTCCTTCCTTACTTAGAGTTAGGTAAGCTTAAAGGTATTCTAGTGGGAGGTCCTGGTTATGCAAAGAACGACTTCCTGAAAGGTAACTACATGGACTATAGGTTGAGGGAGAAGGTCATAGATTTCCTAGTAGATGTTAGTTCTCAAGGTGAGCCTGGTCTTAAGGAACTTGTTATGAGGGCTTCAGATGTTATTAAGGGTCATAAATATGTTGAGGCAGTTAATTCTATAGAAGAGTTCAAGTACCACCTTGCTAAGGATGATGGGTTAGCCCTCTACGGCGTTAATGAAGTTATAAACGCTTTGGGTTCTGGTATGGTTAAGACCTTAATAGTTATTGAGGATAGTCCCGATATCGAGACGTTGTTGGGACTTGCTAAGAAGTCTGGTGCGGAAGTATACGTCATTCCTGAATCTATACCTGAGTACGTATGGATCAAGAAGACATTCAATGGTGTGGTAGCGATTTTAAGGTATAAGACGATTTAATGTTGGGGAGTCAATGAGTGCCGATAAGAGATTAAGGCAACCTATAGTGGTTGTCTTGGGTCATGTAGACCATGGTAAGACATCACTATTAGATAAGATTAGGGGTACTGCAGTAATCAAGAAGGAGCCCGGGGAGATGACCCAGCATATTGGAGCTAGTTTAGTCCCTTCAACAGTTATTAACGAGTTAACTAAACCTTTGAAGTCGGTATTCAATATACAGCTTAGAATCCCCGGACTACTCTTCATAGATACTCCTGGTCATGAAGCATTCAGTAATTTGAGGAAAAGAGGTGGCAGCATCGCCGATTTCTCAATATTGGTCGTCGATATTAATGAAGGAGTTAAGAAGCAAACAATAGAGTGTATTGAAATTTTGAGGAGTAGGAAAGTTCCATTTATAATAGCTGCTAATAAGATAGATAAGACGCCTTCTTGGAAGCCTTACGTTAATGAACCCTTCCTACTTTCCATTAAGAAGCAACCTCCTCAAGCTGTTGAGGAATTAGATAAGAAGATATATAAGTTAATAGGTGAATTAAGTAACTTCGGATTTAATGCTGAAAGATTTGATAGAGTTAAGGACTTCACTAAGACTTTAGCTATAGTTCCTGTATCAGCTAAAAGTGGCGAGGGTGTACCTGAATTACTGGCTGTTCTTGCAGGGCTGGCCCAGAAATATTTAACACATCAATTAATGTTTGCTGAAGGTCCAGCAAGCGGTGTTGTGCTTGAGGTTAAGGAAGTTCCAGGGCTAGGGACATGCATAGATGTTATAATCTACAACGGCATCTTGAGGAAGGGTAATGAAATAGTCGTAGGTGGTTTGAATAAACCTATAGTGACTAAAGTTAGGGCATTACTTATGCCTAAACCGTTGGATGAGATGAGGGCTCCTGAGGGTACGTTCATATCTGTTGATGAGGTTGTAGCAGCCAGTGGTGTAAGGATTAGTGCGCCTGGTCTCGATGAAGCTATAGCTGGTGCGCCAGTGTATGTTGTGCCTGAGGGAGCTTCAGTTGATGAATATGTTAGAAGGGTTTCGGAGGAGGTTGCTCAAGTCAGGATTAGGAAGGAAATAGATGGTGTGGTAGTTAAGACTGACGCGTTAGGAACGCTTGAAGCTATAGTTAGTTCTCTCGAGAGTAGAGGTGTCCCTGTAAGGATTGCTGATGTAGGTGCTCTAACCAAGAGGGAGGTTGTTGAGGCTTCAGTAGTAGCTAAGAAAAATAAGTACTTAGGGGTGATTCTCTTATTTAATGTTAAGGCATTACCTGATGCTGAGGAGTTAGCCCTTAAGGAAGGTATTAAGATCTTAAGCGATAACCTCATATACAAGTTAATGGAGTCCTACGATAAATGGGTTAATGAATTAAGGGATGAGGAGAGAAGACGTGAGATGTTTAAGATAGTATTCCCATGTAAGTTTAAAGTATTACCAGGATGCGTCTTTAGACGAAGCGATCCAGCAATAGTTGGGGTTGAGATCTTAGAAGGGATCTTAAGGTCTGGATACCCAGTAATCAGGTCTGATGGTAGGGAATTAGGGGCTGTTATGCAGATCCAGGATAAGGGTAAAAACATTCATGAAGTAAGGAAGGGTGCTATGGTGGCAATCTCCATAAAAGGTAATGTGATGGTAGGCAGACACTTCGATGAAAACGACATCCTCTACACTAACTCAAGTGAGGAGGATTTAAAAACAATAATTACGAAATACCCAGAGACCGTAGATAGTAATGTTGCTGAACTTATTAAGGAGTTAATTAAGATTAAGCAGAAAAGCAATCCAACGTTTGGGCTATCAATAATTCAGATGCTTAGAAACTTTGAAGTTAAGTGAGTCCTCCTTAATTACCTACGAGCTATTAATTTTCTGGCTTCCCTCTCAGTTTCCCTTAGGATAATTATATCCCCGACCCTGACAGGACCTTTAACATTTCTTGTTATTATTCTACCCTTATCCCTCCCCTCTAAAACCCTGACACGTACTTGAGTTATCTCACCAGTAACACCTGTACGACCAATAACCTGTATTACCTCTGCTGGGAAGCCGAATTCCTCAGTAACGTTGACCTCTGGCTGATTGATGACTATCTTACCTTCCTCGCTCATGAGTATACACTCCCTCAAATAATTACATCAGGTCTTATAAGTTCTTCTGAGACATGTTAATTCCTAAATCAATTAAGAATAAATTGGGTGGGGGTCTAAATTTAAAGTATATTGAATTACTTACTTGGGAAGTACTTTAAAGTCCATGGAAGTTTCCTAGGCTCTCTACCCAGTCTTAAGTTCTTTAAACATTTACTTGAACAGAACCACATTATATTTCCATCATTCCTAACATACATTAATCCACTTCCTGCCTCCACGTCTTTACCGCAGAACGAGCACTTTACTGACCTTGGCATCCAGACACCTACTACATACGTATTAAATTAGGATATATAAAAGTTATCAAAGTTATTGATTTAACTTGTATGAGGTACTCTGAATTAATATCCTATTTAGGTATTTAGGTGATTAAGTTTAAATTGATTTACTCGTTATCAATATGTAATGAATGATTGGGAGGTGTTTGAGTTGGTTGAGAGGACAATAGTTATAGTTAAACCTGACGGTGTTCATAGGGGTTTAATCGGTGAGATCATCTCTAGGTTTGAGAGGAAGGGGTTCAAGATTCGAGCACTTAAGATGATTAAACTATCAAGAGAAAGTGCTATGAAACTATACGATATTCACGTAGGTAAGCCATTCTTCAATGATTTAGTTGATTATATGTCATCATCCCCTGTTGTTGCTATGGTTCTCGAAGGTCCTGATGCTGTTAACGTTGTTAGATTAATGATAGGTCAGACTGATGGTCGTAAAGCGCAACCGGGTACTATCAGAGGCGATTACGCGCTCTCCATTAGTGAGAACGTAGTTCATGCTGCGGACAGTTCTGAAAGGGCTGAGTACGAAATAAGCGTTATATTTAGGCATGATGAAATAGTTAATTAAATTTTTGAAAAATAATATTTAGGTAATGATTTACTTAATCACTTCTTTACTGCTTTAGACTTTAACTCTTGGAACGCCTTAGATAATTCGTCTATTAAGTCTTTAGCTCCACCTACCTCAATAACTGCAACGCTGGCAGCACCTACCTCTATACCTGCGCTTTCTCCTAACCTCTTCTTACTTGGTACGTATAGGTAAGGAACTTTCTTCTCATCGCATAGTAGTGGTAAATGCATAACTACTTCAGGAGGATCTACATCTTCAGCAATTAGCACCAGCTTAGCTATACCTCTTTCAACAGCTTTAGTTGTTTCGTTGGTTCCTTTCTTAATTTTTCCGCCACTTTCTCTAACCTTCTTTAAGGCTTCATACGCCTTTTCCGATATTTCCGGAGGTACTTCAAACCTTACGAAAGTTGGTTTACTCATCCTCATTCACCTGTCGTCATTGGATAGATATACAGTGATGCTTAAAAGCTTATTTATTTCGGTTCATTGCTCTGCCTGTCTTCTATAGGGGCAGTCAGCCCATAATTGAGCACATAGACGCACCTCATAGATACTTAAATATCTTCTCAATACATCACATGCCGCTAAGTAATTGCCGCTTTCATGGCTAACGAGTTTAAAGAACTGACATTCGGATTTTTCAGGTTTTGTTAAGCCATGGATCATTAATATAGGTCTGCCATACTCTCTACCGATTTGTTCATGTATAAGACTTGGACTGATTTGGGACTCTCTAAAAAATTTACATGAAGTATATTCCGTTGTGCTCAAGCATCTACTAATAAGTGTTACATCGCTGGATGGTTTGTCAAGCACCGTTGATGTACATAAACCGTTTTTATACCATGGGCAAGGCAGTGAAATACCCCGATGAGTGTAGGATTAATAAGCTTATAAGCGTTTTTTACGTTGGAAATATGAGGTCTGAGTGATGGGTTTAGAGGAGGAGTTTGAAGAAGGCTCGAAGAAATTAAAGCTCAAAGTCGTCTATGAGGATACTGATGTTCTCGTAGTTACCGCTCCGAATGAAGATGAATTAGTTAAGATATTATTAGACTTATTGAAGGATAAGCCAATGAGTGTTAAGGAATTACACGCAATTCTATCAGGTTTGGCTAGTGAGGATAAGATAAGGAGAGCATTAATACGTTTAGTTAACGATGGAACGGTCTATATGCAGCCTGATGGTAGGTTTATAGTTGCTGGCGTTTAGTTGTAATCGACCTTAATTTATTAAAATAAACTTATAAATAATGACGCTATAAAAGACTACAGGTGATGGTAATGTCTATGGTTACTGAAGACGAGTTGAAGAAGGCTTTATCAACTTCAATTATTGAGAAGAAAGACCCTAAGAAACGGTGGTTAGAGAGAATAATGAGGAGCGCGAAGTCCTATCATAAAATATGTCCATACTATGATAAGAGACTTGGGAACTGCTTTTTAAGGCAGTTGAGTGAGAAGAAAGGTAAGTGCGAGAGGGAGGGTAAATTTGATGGATGCCCGATATTTATATCCTTTCTTGAACATAGCTATGATAAAATGATAAGTGAAGGGAGGCAACCACCTATAGATTTCAGGGATTTGTCCTCAAGTGTGTATTGGTAATTTATTCAGTCGATTGTTATTCCTTAATGTTTTGAGGGTTGGAAATGGAGATTCATGACTTATATACTTATTCGATTAATTCGTTAGCTAATTCTATCTACGAAGTAATTAGTAGTAAATGTGGAAGTATTCGGCCTAGTGACTTAGTACCTTATGTAGAAGAACCCGCTAGGAAGGATTATGGAGATTTATCGCTTCCTTTACACAGAATTAGTAGAATTTGTGGCATTAACCTCAACGAAGTTAGTAATATTGTTAAGGGTTTACGGCTTTGCGACCTCTTTTCTAGGTCTGATTTAGTGAATGGGTATTTAAACGTATTTATTAATGAGGTTAATTATGCAAAAATATTAGCTGATATCATTAGGAAGAATAATGAGCGTTACGGTTTCGTCCAAGATGATAGAAGGTTGAAAGTTATCGTAGAATTCGTGAGCGCGAATCCTGTTCACCCACTTCACATAGGTTCAGGTAGGAATGCAGTTCTAGGCGACTTCCTCTCAAGAATCTTTGAAGTAAGAGGTCATGAGGTGCAGAGGAGGTACTATGTGAATGATTTAGGGCGTCAAGTAGCTGTTCTTGTCTACGGTTACGTGATGCTGGGGAAACCTGAAATACCGAATAATGTAAAGCCTGATGAGTGGTTAGGATTTATCTACGCGGTCACTAACACCATTATAGACATTATTGAGTTAAGGAAGGAACTACCAAAGTTTGATGGTATTGATGGCGATACTCGCGTTGTTAAGCAACGTGAGCTGGATGAGTTGATGGGAGTACTTAGTGAGCTTAGGTCAAGGGATGAGGCTTTAGTAGACAAGTTATTAGATAGTATATCTTCTGACGTAGACCCTGTGAAGAGTGTTGAAGATTTGATGATGAGGTATGAAAGAGGTGATCCGGAAGTTAAGGAGGTCTTTAGGTATGTCGCTGGTATGGTTCTCTCAGGAATTAACTCTACTTTAAGTAGACTCTCGATTCATTTCGATAAATGGGATTGGGAAAGCGATCTTGTATTCTCAGGTATGGTGAGGGAGGTCCTCGAACTTGCTAGGAGGTCTAACTACTTTACACTTCATAAGGATGCACCGGCACTAGATTTCTCAGATCTACAAATGGATCAGTCCATTAAGGCATTACTTAGGCTTCCTAGGAGTGTTGAGGTACCTCCATTAATCCTGATGAGGAGTGATGGAACTACGTTATATGTTACTAAAGATATAGCTTATTCAGTAATGAAATTTAGGGATTTCAACGCTGATTTAGTAATAAATGTAGTTGGTAATGAACAGACTCTTGCTCAGGCTCAACTTAGGTTGGCACTTTATGCGTTAGGTTTTAAAGATGAAGCTAGTAAATTACTTCACTACTCCTATGAATTAGTTACTTTACCAGGTATTAAGATGAGTGGTAGGAGGGGTAGATACGTAAGCGTGGATCAAGTTCTTGACGGTTTAGAAGTTAAGGTTGAGGATATAATGAAGTCTCGGGGGATTGGTGCAGAGGAACGTGTTAAGAAAGCTATGGCTGTAGGGGCGTTTAAGTATATGATGTTGTCATCCTCTCCTACTAAGGTAATAAATTTTGATCCAGAAGTAGCTCTTAACTTAAGTAGGAATTCAGCCCCTTACCTTCAATACACTTATGCTAGGGCCTCAAGCATCTTAAGAAAGTATGGTAAGAGCTTAGAGTGGGATTTAATTAATTTTAAATCAGCGAGTAATCCTATAAGGAGAGAGATACTTCAACTCATAAGTAAATTCCCATACATAATTACGAAAGTCTCTAAGGACTTAGACCCTGAGCTACTCACTACATACCTTAATAAATTAGCTGATGTATTTAATTCGTGGTACGATGTCGAACCAATAATCCATGAAGTTGATGAAGGAGTTAAGCACTTTAAACTATTCCTAACATACTCTGTTGGATTAGTCATTAAGAATGGACTTTACGTAATGGGTATTGATGTTTTAGATAGGATTTAAGTAAGGTTATAATACTTCACTTACTAAGTAAGTATTTATGACCCTAACCAATTAATTATATTGGTGTGATTCCTTGAGTAAGGAGAAGATTATAGAGTTACGTGTTGATACTGCAAGGCAGAGGGATGTTGCCCGGAAGATCGGGAGAATGAGTAAGAAACATATGAGGTTGCTTGAGGTTGAGGTTGGGGACTTCATTGAGGTAATAGGACCTAAGAGCCCTGTAGTGCTTCAGGTATGGCCAGCATATGATGAGGATGAAGGTAAGGACATCATCAGAATTGACGGTTATGTACGTGAGTCTTTGGGGGTTGCTGTCGGTGAATATGTGAAGGTTAAGAAGGCGAGGGTTGAGAAGGGTAGTAAGGTAGTTTTAGCGCCTACATACCAACTTCGATTCGGTGGGGACTTTATACACTACGTAAAGAACCAACTCCTATACAAAGCCGTAGCTAGGGGTGAAGCGATCTTTGTACAGATACCTTTTGGCGAACCTATAAAGTTTATTGTGGTTGCTACTCAACCAGCTCAGGCTGTTTACGTTGATGAAGATACTGAAGTTGATATTAAAAGTGAACCTGTTAGGGAGGAAGCACTTGCTAGGGGTATCCCGAGAGTTACTTGGGAAGATATTGGTGACCTAGAAGATGTGAAGGAAAGGATCCGTGAGATCATTGAAATACCTATGAGGCATCCGGAATTGTTTAAGCATTTAGGTATTGAACCTCCTAAAGGTGTATTACTTCATGGACCTCCAGGAGTCGGTAAGACATTACTCGCTAAGGCTTTAGCGAATGAAATTGGGGCATACTTCATCGTTATTAATGGTCCAGAGATCATGAGTAAGTTTTACGGGGAAAGTGAAGCCAGACTTAGGGAGATATTCCAGGAAGCCGAAAATAACGCTCCGTCAATAATCTTTATTGATGAGATAGATGCCATAGCCCCCAAGAGGGAGGAAGTAGTTGGTGAAGTTGAGAAGAGGGTTGTAGCTCAATTACTGGCTTTGATGGATGGGCTTAAGGAGAGAGGTAGGATTATAGTGATAGGTGCTACTAATAGGATAGAGGCTGTGGACCCTGCATTAAGGAGGCCTGGAAGGTTTGATAGAGAAATCGAAATACCACCCCCGGATAAGAGGGCACGTAAAGAGATACTTCTAGTACATACTAGGAATGTCCCACTATCAGAGGATGTAAATATAGATGAGTTTGCTGAAATAACGCACGGCTATACTGGTGCAGACCTCGCTGCCTTAGTGAAGGAGGCAGCTATGTCGGCTCTCAGGAAATTCTTAAGAAGTGAGAGCATAGACCTGAATAAACCAATTCCCCCCGAGAAACTTACGAACCTTAAAGTAACTAAGGGTGATTTCCTTGAAGCTCTAAAGTTAGTACATCCTACGCTCATGAGGGAGGTATTTGTTGAGGTCCCTGAGGTTAGATGGTCCGATATTGGCGGTTTAGACGATGTTAAGCAACAGTTGAGGGAAGCTGTTGAATGGCCTTTAAAATATCCAGCAATGTTTGAGAGTATGGGTATAAAGCCGCCTAGAGGTGTATTGCTTTACGGTCCTCCAGGTTGTGGTAAGACATTACTCGCTAAGGCTGTTGCAACCGAGTCTGGAGCTAACTTCATAGCGATTAAGGGCCCTGAAATCCTTAGTAAGTGGGTTGGTGAGTCCGAAAGGGCTGTACGAGAAGTGTTTAGGAGAGCTAGGCAGGTGGCGCCTGCAGTGATATTTTTTGACGAAATTGATGCTATCACACCAGCACGTGGCCATAGATATGATGCAGGAGTTACTGATAGGATTGTTAACCAATTACTTGCTGAAATGGATGGTATAACAATGTTGAAGAACGTAGTAGTTATCGGCGCTACCAATAGGGCTGATATAATCGACCCTGCTCTTCTTAGGCCCGGACGCTTCGACAGGATCATATACGTACCCCCACCCGATAAGAAAGCAAGACTTGAAATACTCAAAGTACATACTAGGAACGTCCCGCTAGCAAACGACGTAAACCTAGAAAAACTAGCAGAACTAACAGAAGGGTACTCAGGAGCAGACATAGAAGCACTAGTAAGAGAAGCCGTAATGATCGCATTAAGAGAGAAGCTTGAGGCAAGACCTGTGGCAATGGATTACTTCATGAAGGCCTTGAAGACTGTCAAGCCTTCACTCAGTAAGGACATTACCGATAGATATGCTAAGCTCTACGAGGACCTTAGAAGATTAGTCATTTAGGTGATTGCTGATGCTTAGGGTATTGTTAATTGTTGGTGACGGAATGGCTGATAGACCTGTTAAGGAATTAGGGAATAAGACACCTTTGGAGGTGGCCTCGAAACCGAATATTAATTATTTAGCCAGTAAATCAATCCTCGGTATTTGGGATCCTATAGGTCCCGGAGTAAGGCCTGGCAGCGACACATCGCATCTATCTCTCTTCGGTTATGAGCCGAAGAGATATTACCCAGGTAGAGGACCTTTCGAGGCGTTAGGTGTTGGAGCAGATATAAAGCCCGGGGACATCGCTTTAAGAGGTAATTTCGCTTCAGTTGATGATAATCTCGTAGTTCAGGATAGAAGGGCTGGTAGGACATTACCCGAGAACGAGGAATTAGTTAAGTACTTAAACAATAATATAGGTTTCATCAACGATGTTGAAGTTAGGTTTTACTCAGCAACAGAGCATAGGGTAGCAGTGGTTCTACGAGGTATAGGGCTTTCATCAGATGTTAGTGACACAGATCCTCACGCGACTGGGGTTAAAGTCTTAGAGAGTAAAGCATTGACTAATGATGAAAACGCTATTAAAACAGCAAATGTGATAAACATGCTTACCTTAATGACTTATAAATTGCTTAAGGACCACCCACTCAATAAATCGCGGATAGAGAGAGGGCTACCACCTGCTAACATTATCTTGTTGAGAGGTGCTGGATCTATGATATATATACCTAAACTTCAGGAGAGGGAAGACATCATACTCGATAAGTGTTTAGCTGTGAGCGCCACTGCAATGATTAAAGGTGTATGTAGGTTAGTGGGTTTCGAGGTTGTTACACCTTCGAGAGCTACTGGAGGTTTAGATACCGATATTATGTCTAAGGCTGAAGAAGTTCTTAGGGCTTATAGGAATGGTTACGACTTCATCTACCTTCATGTTAAGGGAACTGATGCTGCCTCTCACGATGGTAACATCGGAGCTAAGGTTAGAATGATTGAAGAGCTTGATAAAGCAGTCGGCTATATAGTGAGTAATATAGACCTAACGACTACTGTTATAGCAATAACTTCCGACCACGCAACCCCCCTATCAGTTAAGGACCATACTGGTGACCCGGTACCCGTAATGATTTACTCACCAGAGTTGGTTGGAGATGACATTACCGAATTCAGCGAGAGGAGTGCGCGTAAGGGATCTCTAGGTAGGTTAAGAGGAAATGATTTAATGTACACCTTACTCGACTATGCTAATAGGGTTAGGAAGTTTGGGGCTTAATCGTTTAAATTAGAGAATCTGAAGTACTTCTATCGCAATCTTTTTGCCGTAGGGAGTTATGATGAAGTATCAAGGATCAAAGTTACCTAAGCTAAGTTATGTTAAAGATAGACTTCGTGAAGTAGTTACCCCAGATTATACCGAGTTTATTGAAATTCTTAATTCAACATTCATTAATTCTATTAAGTGTCGTTACAGGTCTCTAGTAGTTTTATCAGGCAGTGATTACCTTAAGTTAGCTGGTGTCGCTTCCCAGCTAATCATTAATTATGTAAAGGTTAGGGATAAGGTAGGTCTTAAGGGGGAAGTATCAGTACTTCATACATATCACGATGAATTTGAAGATAATAGAAAGGCCGTCAGTATACTAAAGAAAGTTCTTAGGAGGTTTACTGGTAGTATCAAACACAGAGCATTGGTGTATGAGTCTTCGGAGAGAGTCTTAGGTACTACTCATCAAGTCTTAGTAATGGATTTAACGCGTGATTTAAGGCCCAACGATGTCGGTAGATTATTAGGTGTTGTTGAGGGGGGAGGGTTAATAATATTCATAACACCTCGATTTGACGAATGGGTTAATGCAAAAACGCTATTCAGAAGTAGTTTAACAGTTCCTCGATATCCTGAGCCTAGATACGTATTTATTAAGTGGTTTATAAGGAACCTATTAAATCATGAAGGAATTAATATTTTTGATGTAGATTCTGGGCATTTATTAAAGACCTCGCAACCAAGCCGATGCATCGATGTTAATAGAGAGTTACTAATACCTAAGCACAGGGTATTCAGTGAAACCATTTACAAGCTAGCGTTAACTCAGGACCAGATAAATGTTATAAAATTGGTTGAGGAGAACTTCATCGAACGTCCCACAAGGTATGAGCGGACCACATTAATCATAACTGCTGATAGGGGAAGAGGGAAATCATGCGCAGCTGGTATAGCCATCGCAGGTTTAATTACGGAATTACTTAAGGTTAAGAACAGGGTTAGGGTCGGTATTACAGCCCATACCCCATCAGCTGTTCAGGCCCTCATGAACTTAGCTGCAGTTTCCTTAGAGTCCTTAGGTTTGAAATATAGAATTATTAAGAAAGGTGGTAGCGTCATTGAGATCAAGGGTGATAGGTTTAGTATTGAGTATTGGCAACCTACAGATATTGTAAAGCTTAAGTTAGATGTATTAGTTGTTGATGAGGCTTCAGGCATTGCCGTACCTCTGCTCCATAAGTTGTGGTACGGCTTTAAGAGAACAATATTCGCTACTACTATACATGGTTATGAAGGAGCTGGTAGGGGATTCTCGGCAAGATTCCTTAAGAGGGTTAAGGAAGATCCTAAGACTAAGTTGTTGGAGTATGAGATGGTAGAGCCCATTAGATATTCTTCCGGTGATCCTGTTGAGAAATTCCAGTTTGATGTTCTTCTGCTCGATGCTGAGCCGAGTAATATCGATGAGGATGACTTAAAGCATGTTGAGTTAGGGGAATACGAGTATTTGAAGTTAGACCCCGAGTACTTATTTAGTGAAGAGGGTGAGGCAGTTCTTAGATCGTTATTCGGTATTTATGTATTAGCGCATTACAGGAACGAACCGGATGATTTGGGAATATTAGCTGACGCACCTCATCACTCCATACGTGTTATTAGACTTAAGTCAGGTAACATTGTCGCAGCGTCGCAGTTGGCTGAAGAAGGTGACATACCTGACAATTACGTAGATGATTTACTTTATGGTGGTAAGATCGCTGGGAATATAATCCCTGATAGGCTTTTAAAGCATTTAAGGAGGAGGGAGTTCGGTAAAGGATTAGGTTGGAGGATTGTTCGGATAGCTGTTCATCCACAATTGCAGGGTAGGGGTATTGGTTCATTTTTACTTCAGAAAATTGTTGAAGAGGGAAGAGAACGCGGTTATAGTTGGGTAGGTAGTGGTTACGGAGTCAATAAGGAACTACTTAATTTCTGGTTGAGGAACGGGTTTAAGGTTGTTCATATATCCCCCGATAGGAACCCCGTCAGCGGTGAATATACGGTATTATCTGTTTATCCATTAAATGATTTATGGAGGGAATTGATAGATCAGTCGCTTAAGGAATTTACTATAAAACTTACTGAGTCACTACATGATGTCTATAGGGATTTAGAACCTGATGTTGCGTATCTACTCCTTACTCAATTACAATCTAAAATTAGTAGTCATGGTATTGGCTTAACTACTGTTCAATTGGAGAGGTTAAGGGCTTATGGTGCGGGGTTGATGACTTATGAGACTGTATGTGATGCGGTTTCGGTAATGTTTAAGAAGTTAATCTACGATGGGGGTCTTAAAAACTTAAGTGAGTATGAGGGCTCGTTAATGATCTCTAAGGTTCTTCAAGGACGTTCATGGCAAACCTTAGTTGAGGTTTTGGATGGTGATAAGGCTGGTCACGCAAATAACGTTAGGAGAGTCGTGAATAAGTTACTTGAGTTTCTATATGGTATTAAGTCCTCAGATAGTGGTTATGGTTGATGTTCTCAGTCAATTGTCTAATAAATTTCCTTGCTACTGCCTAGCCAAATACTTATTTACTTAGTTATTGTTTTGTCATTCGGGAGGATTGAATGGATCCAGGTATTTCAGCAATATTTAATCCTAGAAGTATAGCTGTTGTAGGAGCTTCTAGGACCCCCGGTAAGATAGGCTATGAAGTCTTATCTAATATCTTAGGTTACGGGTATGGCGGTAAGGTCTATCCAGTTAATCCAACGGCTAACGAGATACTGGGACTTAAGTGTTATCCTAAGATTTCCTCAATACCTGATGGAGTTGACATGGTTGTTATTTCTGTGCCAGCTAAATCAGTTCTTGAAGTGATTGAGGATGCCGGAAGCGCTGGTGCTAAGGTAGCTGTTGTAATTACTTCGGGATTTAAGGAAGTTGGTAACGTTGCTCTCGAGGAAGAGTTGGTTAGGAAAGCTAGGAGCTACGGTATGAGAGTATTAGGTCCTAATATTTTCGGCGTCGTATATACTCCTTCAAGGTTGAACGCTTCTTTCGGTCCTCGTAATGTAATTCCAGGAGGTATAGCATTCATAACTCAGTCCGGTGCTTTAGGAATAGCATTGATGGGTATGACTATAGTTGAGAGGATAGGTATATCCTCAATTATAAGTGTGGGTAATAAGGCAGACATAGACGATGCCGATCTATTACAATTCTTAGCCGATGACCCTAATACTAAGGTTGTCCTAATATATCTGGAGGGTGTTAACGATGGTAGGGAATTCATTAAGGTTGCTTCAGAGGTTGTGAGTAAGAAACCTATAGTGGTTATCAAGGCTGGTAGAACTGAAGTAGGGGCTAAAGCTGTTGCTAGCCACACGGGCTCTCTCGCCGGTAACGTAGTTGTTTATAAGGTAGCATTCAGTCAGGCGGGGATACTTTCGGCTCACAATGTTGAGGAGGCATTCGATATCTCTAGATCGTTTGCGAATCTACCTCTCCCAATTAATGAGAAGTTAGTGGTAGTTACTAACGGTGGTGGTGCTGGTGTTTTAGTAACTGATACCTTAGCAGAGTATGGAATTAATTTAACAACCCCGCCGCAGTCATTAACTGAACAGATCAAGAAGTTAGTTCCTCCGTTCGCGTCGCTTGCTAACCCTATAGATGTTACCGGTATGATAAGTAATGAGGGTTACGTAAACTCGTTACTCTTAGCTTTAAACAATCCTGAAGTGGGGGCAGTCTTAGGTGTTTATTGTCAAACAGCCGTAACCGATCCTACGATGATAGCTGGTATGCTCATAAGTAAGATTAGGGAGATAGGTGGTTTAAGTAAGCCTTTAGCTCTGGCATTCATTGGCGGAGAGGAAACCTACATGGCTATTAAGAGGTTAAACGACTTCGGCATACCAACATTCCCAATGCCTGAAAGGGCTGCCACAGCTATCGCATCAATGTATAATTATATAAAGATGCGTCATAGCGTTATGTTGAGGTTGAAGGAATTATCTTAAATGCTTAAATATCCTGTATAAAGATTAAGTGATAGGTGTGTGGTAAGATGGAGTACATATATGCCTCGCTCCTACTGCATTCGGCTAAGAAGGAGATTAGCGAAGATAATCTTAAGAAGGTATTAAGCGCTGCTGGACTAGAAGCTGATGATGTAAGAGTTAAGATGGTTGTAGCAGCGCTTAAGGAGGTAAATATTGATGAGGTGTTAAAAACTGCTGCTGTAACGCCTATGGCTGTAGGTCCGGCTACTGCTCCTGCAGCTCAGCCGCAACCTACGGTTGAGAGTAAACCAGCTGAGGAGAAGAAGGAAGAGGAAAAGAAAGAGGTTAGTGAGGAGGAACTTGCTGAGGGTCTTTCATCACTATTTGGCTAACAATAATTATAACTTAGTGCATTAAATTCAAAGCTTTATTTACTGATTAGTAATAGCTTAATTCTAAATACTTTTTACCTCTGTGATGGTAGAGTTAATTAGGCAGTGTTAGAGGCGTTATGTATTTGGACGTTGTAGAGTCTAATGGATACGATCCTCTCAAATTATCATTGAGCGTATATTCTAAGGTCTGTAAATTAGCGAATGATATAGAGTTAAGGAAGTATTTTAGATTTAGGGGTGGTAGATGGTATGGAGGTATAGCTACTGCAGACGTGATAGGGTGTAATCTAACCTGCAAGTTCTGTTGGTCTTGGAGGTTTAGGAATAACTTCACCGTAGGCAAATTCTATAGCCCGCAGCAGGTTTATATTAAGTTAGTCGAGCTTGCGGAGAATTTTAACTATAGATATGTACGGTTAAGTGGTGCTGAACCAACAATCTCTAGAAAACATCTTCTTGAATTACTTAAGATGTTTGAAGGCGGTAACTACATCTTTATCTTAGAGACTAATGGAATTTTAATAGGTCATGACCTAAGCTACGCTAGGGATTTATCTAGTTATAGTAATTTAGTTGTTAGGGTTTCGTTTAAAGGCACCTCAGCCAACGAATTCAACTTATTGACTGGAGCTCCTTCAGAGTTCTTTGAGTTCCAGATCAGGGCTTTAGAAAACTTGATATCTGTCGGATTTGAGGCCGGTAAGGACGTATATGCGGCAGCTATGATAGGTTTCAGTAGTGATGAATCCATTGTTGATTTTGTTAAGAGGTTAAAGGATATAGACCCTAAACTAGTTGATGTTGATTGGGAATATGTAATAATGTATAGGCATGTTGAGGAACTTTTGAGGAATCATAATTTAAGACCTTTAAGGGCTGTAAGTCCTGAAGGAATACCTAAAAATATGATTTGATTTATTTCTATAGGGAAGGTAAGGTTAGTTAGGAGTTTGATAGACTTATCTCTTTATATAGACTATTTTTATGTGATGTGTAGCGCATGAGATGCAAGGGTCGTAGTTTCTCACGATGTGTTCAGCTAGTTCTTGTATGGTTCTTGCATCCATTTTAAGTAATTCATTACCTACCGCTAGTATGTCCTTCTCAATACTCGCTAAGTTCTGGGCTGTTGGAGGTATGATGTTAGCGTTAGTAATGTACCCTCTCTCATCTAATTCATATCTGTGGTATAAGATTCCCCTCGGTGCCTCAGTTATAGCTGCACCGACACCTTCCTTAATTACGCCCTCCTCGTAAGGTTTTAAGGGTTCCTTATATTTTTTAAGTAGTTCCTCAAGCTCCAAGACGGCATGATAGGTTTCTGCGGCTCTAGCTATTATACTCTGGAAGCTGTTACTTAGTTGTGAGCCATATCCGTGGGACTCGATAACATCCTTGACTTCAGGTTTTAATAGATCATAATTATTGTTGTACCTAGCTATGGGACCAACCACGTAGTAGCCTCTACCTTTAATCCTATATCTGAGTGAAGTGGAGTACTTAACTTGTTCAGTTTCTATGTACTCCTCAAATAATTCCTCAGGTATCTCTAGTCCTTTATTCGATACGACTTTACCATGTAGTATTGGATACTCATTAACTCCTTTTAGCGACACGTATTCAGCATCAACTTTATGTTCAGGTATTCTTAGATTTATAACCCATTCAAGTAGTTGCTTAGCGTATTTCTTCATTTCATTAACGTGTTTAGTGAGAGGTTCTAATTCTTCCCTCCTTATAATTCTGTGGAAGCCTCCTACTCTACATGAAACTGGATGTACGGAGCGTCCTCCAACGATCTTCATTATTTGGTTACCCCATCCCTTAAGTTTCAATCCATTCTTAACTATTTCTGGGTTTTCTTTAGCTATGCCTAGGATGGATTCATGACCTAGGAAGTCAGGAGCATGAAGCATGAGTATATGAAGTACATGACTCTCGATCCATTCCCCTAAGTAGATAATCCTCCTTAACATTTCGGTGCATTCATCAATATCTATATTTAATAATTTCTCTATGGCCCTACTTGAACTCATTATGTAGGCTACTGGACATATACCGCATATCCTGGCAGTTATATCGGGAGCTTCTACGTATTTCCTACCTCTGAGGAATGCTTCGAAGAATCTAGGGGCCTCAAATATACCTACCTCGACCTTAGATATTTGGTTATTATCTATGTATAGATATAGATTTCCCTCACCCTCTACTCTGCTTAAGTAATCAACCTTAATGACTTTACTCATACTCCTCAACCACCTCCTTAAACTTTCTTGACCAGCTGGTGAATTGCTTAAACAGGAGCTGTATTTCTTTAGGCTTTAAATCCATCTCTTTAAAACGTTTGTTGAGTACTGATGTTTGAGCGTCGACTGAGGGGCCGTAACATCCGTAACAACCTCTACCATATGTAGGGCAAATAGCACCGCATCCTGCCATAGTGACTGGACCAAGACAAGGCTTGCCGCCAGCAACCAAAACACATACGTTGTCAGCCATCTTACACTCAATACACAGAGGGCTGATAGGTAATATGGGTATCTTACCTCTAATGAATTGAAGTATGAAGGACAGCAGTTGTTCCTTACTTACAGGGCATCCACGAATCTCATAATCTATGTTGATGTATTTTGAGGGTGGTTCAGCGTTTTTAAGTACTTCAATCCATTCAGGTCTTGGGTAGACGTAGTGTTGGAATTCTTTAACATTTGCCCAATTCCTTAGTGCTTGAATTCCACCAGCTGTTGCACAAGCGCCTATAGCCACCACGACTTTAGATTCTTTCCTTATTTCCTTAATTAATTCAACTTCATGAGGTGTAGATATGGAACCCTCAACGAAGCTTATATCGTAGGGTCCTGGCTCTACAGATGTTCTTGCTTCATAGAATAGTGCAAAATCTATTAGTTCTACTAGGTTTATTAACTCATCTTCTAAATTAAGGAATTGGAGTTGGCAACCATCGCAACTTGAGAATTTAAACACAGCTACTCTTACTTTACTCATATCTGATCCACCCAGAAATACTTACTAATGAACCAGAGTGGGAATACCGGACCATGTTCACATACAAAGTATGGGCCCATTTGACAATGCCCGCATAAACCTACTCCGCATTTCATCCTTCTCTCTAATGATAGATATATCTTATTCGTCTTAAATCCCTTATTAATTAATTCCTTTATTGCGTACTTCATCATTATTTCAGGACCACATACGAATGCGTAAGCATCGTTAGGATCTACATCAATCTTCCTTATCAGGTTCGTAACTACTCCTACATTTCCTTTCCACTCATCATTAGGGTTATCAACAGTTACATGTAGCTCTGTACTAGGTATTGAGAGGTATTCATCGTATTCGTACCGGTATAGTAGGTCATTAGGTGTTCTCGCTCCGTAAAGTATTATTAGCCTGCCATAAAGTTCTCTATTCTTTGCTACTTCCCTTATTACTGGTCTTAGTGGTGAGAGTCCTATACCTCCAGCAATTAATATTAGGTCCTTCTTAAATACTAAGTTTAGGGGCCATCCAAAACCGTACGGACCTCTAAATCCTAAAATCATCCCTTCCTTCAGCGATGAAAACGCGTACGTCACCGACCCAGCAAATCTAACTGTATGAGCGACTACCCTATCTTCTTCGAAGACATCACTAACTGAGAGCGGTACCTCACCAACTCCATGTACGTATAACATATTGAATTGTCCGGGTTTAGGGAGTTCCACATGTTCAGGTAACTTGGTATGATAGGTCCTTATGTTCCACGTCTCTGGCACGATCTTAGTAATTACTGCTTTTGCAGGGATGAGTGCTTTTGATTGTGTTTTCCTCATACTGCAGCACCTCTAAGCACATTTACGACTGTCTCCCTTAGGTCTATACCTGTGGGGCACCAAGTAATGCATCTCCCACAACCAACGCATCCAAACGTTCCGAATTGTTTTATCCAGTAAGCGAATTTATGGAGGATGAAGTGTCTATAACGTGCCCATAGATCAGGTCTAAAGTGACCTCCTGCAACCTGAGCATAGGTATAGTTTAGGCACCCATCCCAAATCCTTACCCTTTCAGCAGAACCATCAATCTTAGGTATATCTAGGACATCAAAACAAAAACATGTTGGGCAAACCATATTGCAGTTCGTGCATCCTAAGCAGCGCTTAACAACTTCATTAAATACCTTACTCTCTATGTTTAATTCAAGTAGTTCGGGTAAGTTCTCGGTTTCGAAGTTAGCTCTAGCCTTTAATACAGCTTTACGTATTGTTGATTCGAAATCTCTATACGTACTATCATCTATAGGTTCTACCTCAAGTTGGTTGATTAGCTTTAGACCTAATTCGCTACCAGCCTCTATTACTAACTTATTACCAAGTCTCGTGTATGCTATATCGAAGGAATTCCTTGCTCTAGGACCTGTACCCATTGTCGCGCAGAAGCATGTATTACCAGGTGATATGCAGTTCTCAACAATTACTGTCATATTACCCCTAACATAAGTGTAAAATTCATCTACGTTCATCAATACCCTATCAAGTACCTTAATCGATGCGAGGTCGCATGGTTTTACACCAAAGAACGCAAATTTACTGTTGCTGGGTTTATCATCTATTGTAATATCCCACTCAGGAGATAACCTAAGTAAGAGTAGACTGGAAGGGTATAGAAATTTCTTAGGCGAGTCAGGACCATGTCTATAGAAGTTGCCGGGGGCCAAGAAATACTTCCCAGGGCTTTGAACGTCCTCAACACCACTAGCTAAGTCTTCAGGGGTTTCCAGCCTCTCAAGTCTTAAGACATCATTAACAACCTTATAACCTACTAAGACATATCCAAGATTTTTTAGCTGGTTAAAGATTATAGATAAGGAATTAATATGCCCGACATACAGCCCGGTTAGAGACAATAGGTATACCCCAATTTTATATTCTTGTTGGTATTTATACATTACGATACTTAATTGAAGATTATATTTGATATAGTATTTATAATTAAATCTTAATCCCTTAAGGAAGTTAGTTAGATCAGGAAGTCCTTTAAAGTTTAGTATTAACTCATATATGGGATATTGATGAAATTAGAAGACCTTGAGAAAATATTATTAAGTAATTTAGATGAGTTCTTCGACTCTTGTAGAGGTATTTGCAGATCTGATATACCCTTTATACCTTCTCTAAAGGTTCATGATGTATTAGAAGGGTGTGAGCAATGCTTACTCAGGAATTTAATGGATGTAGTTGAAGTGAAATCGTTAAACATAGTTTTAAGGGATGGTAATTATTTGGAGTTTTTTAGGCTTGATGACGTCATCATCGAGTTGAGTAATGATGCGGTGTTCATAATACCTTTAGATGATTTTAATAGTAGGATTTCAGAGTTAAGGGATTTTAACTTAATTACGGATGAGGATGTCGATGCGCTTATTAGCTGGTTTAGTAGTGGCTGAAGATTCATAACCTTGATTCAATCATAATATTTTATCTAAAAATTTAATATTTATGTGTTATGTTAAATATGTGCTGGTGACGATGGATGAGGCTATATATGGCGTCTGAGGATGATGTATTGAGTGGTAAGGTCACTGACATATATTTCGTTAGAACTAAGGAGATCTTAATTAAGAAAGGATTGTCAGACGTTGAGGTTAGGCTGGAGTTCCACATTAATGGAGTTCCTAAGGGTTATGAGTGGGTGGTCTATGCTGGTTTGGAGGAAGCCCTTAAGATCTTGTCCCAAAGACCTGTTAAGGTGTATTCATTACCTGAAGGTACTCTACTACCCCCTAATTCATCAATACCTATAATGATGATTGAGGGTAGGTATGTGGATTTCGTTGAGTTAGAGACAGCTGTTTTAGGTATTTTAAGGCATTCTAGTAGTGTAGCGACTAAGGCTGCGAGGATTAAGAGACTAGGTATTGATAATGTGTTCATATTTTTCGGGCTGAGGTCTGCTTACCCAGCATTAGCTCCTATGCTTGATCGTTCCGCCTATATAGGTGGGTTTGACGGTGTTTCAGGTATACTTAGTGAGGAGTTCTTAGGTATTAAGCCTTTAGGCACTATGCCTCACTCACTAATCGTTGTGTTCGGTGATAATGTTGAGGCGTGGAAGGCTTTTGATGAGGTGATTCCTGAAGGTGTCCCCAGAGTGGCTTTAGTGGACACTTTTGAGGATGAGAGGATGGAGGCTATTAAAGCAGCTAATGCATTAGGAAAGAAATTATTCGGGGTTAGGTTAGACACACCTAGTAGTAGGAGGGGTAACTTCAGGGAAATCATTAAGGAGGTGAGGTGGACTCTAGATCTGCTCGGCTACAAACACGTTAAGATAGTCGCTAGCGGAGGGATCAATGAAAGGTCTGTCCAGCAATTGAGGGACATAGTTGATATCTTCGGGGTTGGGACCTCAGTAGCTTTCCCACCTTCCGTTGATGTAGGTGCTGATATAGTAGAAGTCAAGAAGGGAGGTAATTGGACACCAATATCTAAGAGGGGTAAGTTACCAGGCGCTAAGAAACCATTTAGGTGCTCAACCCTAGATTACGAGGTAGTTCCATGGGACTCGCAACCTATTAGGTGCTCTAACTACGTACTCAAGCTGTATCTAGATGAGGGGAAGTTAGTTGAGGAATTACCGAAGCCTCAAGAAATAAGGAACTACGTATTAAGTCAGCTTAAGGAAGTATCTGAACCAACTCCAATAGATTAATAGGTAAGCAGATATAAAAACAGCATTAACGAATAAATTTAAACCCTATATATTATAACTTATATGGTGCGGGGGTGCCCGAGCTAGGTCAAAGGGGTCGGGCTTAAGACCTCTTCCAGCTACTAGAGTAAGAGACCCGATGGTGTAGGCCTGCGTGGGTTCGAATCCCACCCCCCGCACTTATTCACCTAATAAATCAAACATTTCAACTCAATTTTACAGTTACTCATCGCTACAACTTATAAATTCATGTAAAGCTATTAACTCCGTATGTGAGGTAGCACCGTGGTATTATGGGTGTTAAGTCCGTTAAAGTAGTTAATGTTAATGATGTTGAGGCAGTCATACCTTTAATGTGTGATGTCAGTGGGTTTAAGGTTAAGAGATTAATAACCCAGCGTGGTGAGGGTTCTGATAAGCTAACTTTAGGGCTATGTTTTATAGAACCAAACGCGAAGGGGTACAGATGGAGTTTCAAGGAGAGGGACGAAGTTTACTACATGCTGAAGGGTAATGTAAGACTTAGGTGGGGGACATCATCAGCGGTGCTTAAAGAGGGTGACGCTGTCTACTTACCTGCTGGCTACGAATACGAACTGGAAAACTTAACGGATGATGAGGCAATTATAGTTTATGTCATTACTCCACCTATCGAATGAATTATTTATTATTGTAAAACTATCTATGGTTTCATAGAATGACTGTATTGAAGTTCAAGATTTTTGTGTTTAGACAGCATTTCCCTAAATACTAATCGTATTATCATGGTAGGATATAGGGTCTAATATCATTATATAATGACGGGTTAAGTAATACATGAAATAGCTTAGAAAGTATTGGAACGGACCTCACCACCTCTATAAATAGGACCCTGCAGAGCTGGTTTAGGTGCTTTTCAAGAAAATACGTAATATAACACAATATATCGGTTCTGTAATAAATGCGGAGTAGAGGATAGACTAAATTGAAAAAGTATTACTTAAAAGGACTTAACATCAACTATGTTATTTCCTATAGGTAGATAAATTTAGATTAGGTGTAGATACTTCTTCAATAGTAGTCCTAACTCTGGAGTAGGACTTAAATGAAATGTGTGAGGGGCATGTTCTTTACTCAATGGTTCTCTAATACTTTTAAATAATTGTTTGATACTTTACTGTGGGAGTGTTATGATATTTGAAGTTACTGTGCTGATGGTTTGCGGTCTTACGGTCTTGTCGTTGATCTCCGGTATGCTTGGTCTTGGCGTTGCGTTTGCAGCCATACCTTTCCTAAGTATGTTCATGGTTGATTTAGTTCGTGAGGTGCAGCCGCTGGCACTATTGTTGAATGGGTTTACCGCTTTATTCTCTGCTATAGGGTTCTCTAGGAGCGGATTTGTTGATTGGAGGAAGGCAATGTTGTTGGCTGTCGTTACTACTTCATCGGCGCCAGTAGGTTCTTTCCTAGTTATGTATGTACCACAGGTATATGTATGGGTTACTTACTTCGCTGCTGTTTTGTATCTGGCTTATAGGTTGTTTAGGCCTGTTAAGGTTGCGCCTAAACGTGAGAGGTACTTAATTGCGTTACTGCTCGCTATTCCTATATCAATACTTTCAGGTTTTTTGGGTGTGGGACCTGGCTTCCTCTTAATGCCTACTTTAATAATAGTTGGTTTTGAGCCGAAGAAGGCAGCAGGTGTTAATGCTGTTGCCGTATGTCCTCCTTCATTCTCCGCACTTATACCAAGGCTGGGTAATATATCAATCGATCTAGCTATGGCATTCATATTACTCATAGTAAGTACTTTAGCTTCATATTTAGGAGCTAGAATAACGTCTAAGTATATGCCGGGTGCTACTCTGAAGAAACTCTTCGGATTGTTGATTGTTGTCATGACCCTATATAGGTTATTAACTATCTTAACCTCTCTATAAAGTGGGTTCTCAGAACTTCTAAGGAACGAGTGTTCTAAAGAGATCTAAATAAGGATCGGTTCGAATAGTTTATTGGGTGTGATCAAAATGTATGAAGTAAGGAAAAG
>JAWBKW010000002.1:0-122915 GCA_038831135.1 Sulfolobales archaeon
ACCACTACAACTCCTGTAGGTAAGGTATGGCGCGGTGAGTGGAGACCTAAGAAGAGGAAAGACTTGATAGCGATTGGAATAGCTCACAATATACCCTACGCAGCAACCGCTAACCCTGCATTCCCTGTAGACCTGTATACGAAGGTAAAGAAGGCGCTATCTATTAAAGGTCCTAAGTTGATGCATGTATTAAGTAGCTGTGTACCTGGATGGAGGATAGAGCCTGAAAAATCTATGGAAGTAGCAAAACTAGCAGTACTAACAGGTCTATGGATTAATTATGAATATGAAAACGGCACCTACAGAGTTACAACACCAGTACCCAAGAGGAAGCCTGTTAAGGAGTACTTAAGGCTTCAAGGAAGATTCAGACACCTAGCCGATGAAGATATCAAGAAGATCCAAGAACTTGTTGACGCAGAAGTCGAAAGAATTAACAAGTTAGTTGGTAAGCAAGTAATAGGTCCGGTTGAAGGTTAAACGATTAGAAACCTAATTATATTTTTTAAATATTTAATTACTGATTTATCTATTGTTACATTTCTCTTAGCGATCTCTACTACAAAAACGCTTGGTTCAAAATCATTATACATATCCACGATATCACCGCTACTACTGACCAACAATGTAGGAACCATACTAACCCCATCCCCTATATAACTACCTAAGTTAATGATAGGTATGGAGTTCTCAACAGCCCTCGTTACAAGCGTAGATTTAATGACTTCCTCCCTATCAATTGTTAACTTTGGTAACTGTATGGAGAGTATGACATCGGAGCCTAAATAATTACATAACCTTGCAACCTCCGGGACGCTAATGTCAGAACCTATTAAGGGACATAACCTCATGCTACAAACATCTAAAACCTCAACCTCCTTGCCAGGACTGATCGCTATGTTTAGGTTACCTTCACCGAAGACCTTCTTAACATTGTATGTCCTACCTTGAGGAGTCACTAATGTTGTTGCGAGATATTTCCTGCTACCAGCCCTGTAAATAAGAGGGGAAATCAGCAAATACGTTAAAACCTCATTACTTATGTCTAAGAGTTTATTAATTAGCTCCGTCATAGAGGATTCGTAAGCAGAGAACCTCCTAGACCCTTTCAACACATCTATAAGTGGGTGCAGAGGAGCTGGTGCTATAACTATTTGAGCTCCCCTACTTTTTGAATCAGATATAAATTCCTTAACACTTTTTATGAATTCTTTAACACCTACGTCAATATTCATATGCAGTACTGCTATAGTTAATTCGCCGCTCACGTTAACACCTTAATTAAGCCGTGATTAACTAACTCACTATATAATTCATTAAGTACATCCATATAATCAGCACTACCCCCTTCAACCATATCCGTCTTCCTTTCCAACTCTTTAGTCCTGAATTCGGATACTAGAGGCTCAAACCGGTTAGTAAGGTAATAGTATACTTTAATACCGAGTTGAGTAGGTATTAAATAACCCCTCTTCCTACTTTCTATCGCGTAATTACGCCTAAATAAAGTCTCTAAAATCTTAGCATAAGTGCTTGGTCTACCTATCCCCTCATTCTTCATCATATTTATTAAACGTGCCTGAGTTAATAATTGAGTAGAACCTCTTATCACTAACTTAAAGTTACCTCGTAAAACCTCGTAATTTCCTTGAGGTACGAAACCACTCACTCTGAAGGACTTATAGAACTTTGTAAAACCATCAAAAACTACATCTATGAAGCTCTCTAACTCTATAGGTACGTCATTCACTTTTAATTGGATACCGCTATTAAGGACTAACGAGATGTTTAACCACAACCTTTGTTTCTTAACTATTGCAGGCTTTGATTGACTAGCTACGAACCTATTAAACACTAAATCATAGATACTTAAGTGCTTCTTGCTTAACCTTATACTAGGTTCTAATATACCCTCACTAATCAACCTTAGAACAGTCTCCGCATCAGCTGGTCTCGTGGGTCGTATACACTCATGCGCACCTTCATAACTCCAAACTCTAGGCGTGAAATACTTTACAGCACCACTACCTAGAACAGAACTTAAGTATTCCCTAGCTACAGATATACCAACATCTGAAACCCTAGCACTATCCGTCCTATGATAGGTTATGAAACCTGTCTCAAATAGATCCTGTAGTAAAGTCATTGCCTGCGGTGCTGGTATCTGCAATATTGAAGCTACATCAGATAGTAACGTATCGGTGGTATAGGGAGGTGGCGGAGTTAATTCCTCCTCAAACACCTCGTTTCTGACAACATCAACATATACTTTATTAATTTCGTCATCTTTTAAACCATCTAACTCCTTAGGTAGAGGTATATCGAGACGAAGATCTCCTAAATTTATAATCAAGAACTTTCTCTTACTGTGTACATAATCTTCATAGTGCTTGACTACCCACCCAAGTACAGGCGTCTGCACCCTACCAGCACTTAGATTTCTATTAAAACCTTCGCCACATCTAGGATCTGAGGCTAATTTCGAATTTTCACTACAGTACCTCCTCCAGAAATCTGTTTGGAGGAGGTGTGATAATGAGAACCCCAACCATCTATCCTCAATCCTACGTACTACCTGCGCCTTAACCAGATTTAGATTTATATCCCTAGGTGCGTTAATGGCTTGAAGTATTGCTTTCCTAGTAACTTCATGGAATTCTACCCTCCTCACACTTCTAGCGTAAGGTTTTAAAAGAACATATAAGTCATAACTTATTTTCTCACCCTCAGTATCAGGATCCGTGCCTAGGAAGACCTCATCCACTTCATAAGCAACGTTCCTCATCGAATTTATTACGGATCCAGCATCCCTAATTGCTTTAGAGCCGCATAACGGACACTCATTAACAACTTCTGTAAATTGATAACCACATTTAAGGCACTTCTTTATAGACGCATATAAAGGTATAAACTTAGTACTACCATTAGCGGTTTTGTAGGCTACTCCATATAGACTCTCCATTTCAAACGATCTACTCACTAGATCGAAGATATGGCCACCACTAGCAGTTATCAATAACGTGTATTTACCTAAGCTTACTTCGTAAACCCTTAACCCACTATAGTCACGTAAGCTTGGCTTGCCGAAGAACCTTGCTATCGTTTTAGCTTTATTGGGTGACTCAACAATAAGTAAGACGGTTATCGGTTGTGTGAATTCTCTACCTACCTTACCGACCTCAGACCAGCTCAGAGATCCCTCCTTTAAAGACTTTATTAATCTTCTATCAATGTCTACCTCTTTAATTAACTCACTTATATTTACGTTCATTAAGTCCCTAATCTCGAAATTATCTATTAACCACTTAATCTTATATTCTAAGCCCTTAAGAAGTCTTAAGTCATCAGCTATTATTATTGAGAGTCCCCTACTTATACCCCCTGAGAAAAGCCTTGAGGTTCTTCCACTAGCCTGAATGTATGTGGCTGCGTCAGGGATTAATACGTATAAGTTACCGTCTTCCTCGATAACGGATACTTCAGCATGTTTCTTAAGTTCGTCAATAATGTCTGGTCTAGATAAGTACTTCTTAAGTTCGCCGTACGCTCTAATTAAATCTTTCTCTAGCACTGTTCCAGCTTCTCTAACACCGTCTAACACCTCCTTAGCCCTTTTGAGGGCTTCCGGGTAAGCACGGATTAATCTCCTCCTCAGCAGAAGTATTAGCTTATCAAGCTCGCTTTTCTCAAAACTTTCTTTAACAATCCCGCGCAGTATTACAAGCAGTCTTAACACATCATGAGGGCCTAACCCAACAATCCTTAAAGGAATTTTATGTCGTGGAACACCCACGAACACGGCATACCGTATAATTTCAGGTAGGTCAATACCTCTAACTAATACTCCATAGTATGTAGCGACTCCCACTAAGACCGACAACTTACCTTCAATAAACTCGTTTATTACTTTAACATTTCTGCTGTGAAGGACTTCAGACATAATCCCGTGCTTATTTAGTACTTCAGCCAAATATTCTGCGTAATTTACGCCTTTATCAACAGGCACATAAACTAACCCCCCACTCCCTAATTTCTTAACGATCTCAACGACGCAATCCTCAACACTCATGTCTTTATTAGGAACTACAAAGACATCATATACATTCCTCAGAAATTCAGGTCTCGCCCCAATATCAAAACCTAATAACTCCCTAAACAGTTTTACCCTAATACCTCTAGGATTGCCCGTAGCACTCGCTATTATCACCACCCTATCATTCCTAGATCTCTTACTCCTTAACATCTCCTCAATCTTCAATAGTTCCTCTCTAACACCTTCATCACTTAAACTCCTTCTAAGCCTCAAAACCTTTAAAGCTAATTCGATATCAGAATCATCATATCCAGCTAACTTTATAATTAAGTCAACAGCCTTAGAGCCCCTTAAAACCGCATCAACATCATCAACGAATATGAATTTAAACTCGTGTTTAAGGATCTTACTGAAATTCTTCATCAAATACCTAGATGTAGTTACTAAGATATGAAAACCGTTCTCATGCTCCAGTCTTTCCTCTCTCAAAACACGTTCCTTCTTAGGAATCTTTGAATGAATTACTAAGTAATTAATGTCGGGTCTCCCGGACTTTGCCACATAATCTTCAAGTCTTCTCTCAATCTGTATCGCAAGCGTAGTAGTAGGCACTATGATATAGGATTTAAGTCCCTTAGTTGCGTAGTACATTGCAAAAACAAGTCCGAAGGTGGTTTTACCTATACCTGTAGGAGCTATCATAGCAAAAGAAGCTTTTCTAACTAACCTACGTAACCACATTATCTGGAGATTCCATGGCTTACTTCCAACACACTTTTCAAAAAAGTCTACCACCCTCCTTACCTCTACCTCAGTTTCGTATAACTTCCCAAGATCCTTAGTAGTTCCTAACTTATTCATTAGCTTAATAACCTCTTCAAGACCCACCCCACCCCCAAAATCAGGAATACATCGCGAACACGGCAATGAATTCGCTAATCTACTATCACTTATTACACCTCCACAATTAGGGCAAGCACCTATGTAAACACCTACATCAGCAAGCTCTACCTCATTATGCGCTACAACCACCCCATCCAAATTTTAGATAACATAAAGACGACTTATAAACGAACCTTATCCACTACTACATAGGGAGTAATACTTAATTTATAATTTTGAAGGTATTAAGGGTAAGCCCAAGAACTATAAAAGCCTGACTACAATAATAAACAGTGCTTGACTTTTAGGAATATATATAAAAACCAAAGATTGAAGCAATGATTTTAATCAGTGAAGAGAAGACTCCTCATTAGTCAGGAGACCGTCGTTACATCATCAATTATATAATTCTAAAACCACTAATATGCATTAGCTTTTAAGGATAGTAGAGATCGAGTATAATGGTATGATGAGTTGAAAGGAAAATGATTAGTGATTGAACCTGTCTCAGCTGATGGTGACACCCTTAACTATGTTGGATAGAACCTTCATTTACAACGTGTTAGGTAAGTTTTATAATCTTCAGATTTTTTCTACTTGGTGGGTATTTACTTGAGTGGTTATATGGGCCGTATACTTGACATAAATTTAAGTAATGATAAGGTTAGTACCCACAAAATCGATGAAAAAGTTTTAAGGCTCTTTCTCGGTGGTAAGGGTTTAGGTGCTAAGCTACTTATCGATAATTTGAGTGGTGGTGTAGGTCCTTTAAACCCTGAAAACTTACTCATACTTGCTACAGGACCTCTGACAGGAACCGGAGCACCTACAGCAAGTAGGTTCGTAGTCATCACTAAATCACCTTCAACCGGCTTATTTACTGATTGCCATATTGGTGGTTCTGCAGGCCCTGAAATTAAGAGAGCTGGCTACGACGCCATAATTATTAGGGGTAAGGCGCAACACCCCGTATATGTGTGGGTTAATGATGACTCTGTTGAGGTAAGGGATGCATCGAAATTATGGGGATTGACGGTTAGTAAGACCGTAGATGTTGTGAGGAGGTTAACCGATCCTAAGGCGCATGTAGGAGCCATAGGTCCTGCTGGTGAGAGGTTAGTTAAGTATGCATGCATAGTGTTTGATAGAGAGGAGGAAAGGAATGGTATAGCTGCTAGGGGAGGTCCTGGTGCCGTAATGGGTTCTAAGAATTTAAAAGCGATAGCTATTAAGGGTTCGCATAAGGTAGAGGTAGCTAATCCTGAAGGGTTTCAGAAAGCTGTTTTAGATGCTATTAAATCAATTAATGATAATCCATTCATACCCCTTAGGAGGAGGTACGGTACTGCGTACTGGGTTAAACCCATGAATGAACATGCGATAATTCCATCACTTAACTTTCAAAGAGGTTCCTTAGAGGGGTCTGAAAAATTATATGCTGACTACATGCGGAGTACTTGCGTTGTTAAAGATATGGCATGCACGAACTGCGTAATAGCTTGCAGTAAGTTAAGTAAGGTCGTTACGGATGAGGGGGAAGAAATATACGTTAGGGGTCCAGAATATGAGACTATAGCCCTATTAGGAACTAATAATGGTATTAAGGACATATGTGAAGTTGCTAAGGCTGTCTACCTCTGCAATGAGCTAGGCTTAGATGCCATCTCAGCAGGTAATGTTATTGGTTGGGCTATGGAGTGCTTCGAGAAAGGTATATTAACCATAGACGATTGTGAAGGACTTAGCATAAAGTTTGGTGAACCAAAGATTCAGAGAGAGTTAATTAGGAGGATCGCCTTTAGAGAGGGGTGGTTAGGTAACTTACTTGCGGAGGGTGTTGCCAGGGCATCCAAAATCGTTGGTAAAGGTTCGGAAAAATTTGCAATGCATGTTAAGGGGTTAGAAATACCTGGCTACGACCCCCGAAGTTCTAATGGAATGGCATTAGCTTACGCTACGTCAGATAGGGGAGCGTGTCATCAAAGAGCTTGGACTACAAGAGCTGAAATCGAGGGTAGAATACCTAGATTCTCTATTGAGGGTAAGGCAAAATTCGTAAAAGAAGTTCAGGATGAGAGAGCCGCTGCTTTCTCACTAGTTATCTGCGACTTTGCTCCAATACCTATTGTTGAAATGTTGAATAACGCTACAGGATACGACTACACTGTTGAGGAGTACCTCACATGCGGTGAGAGGATCTGGAACCTAATCAGAGTATTTAACTATAGAGAGGGTGTAAGTAGGAAGGATGATACACTACCACCCAGAGTATTTGAAGATCCGTTGCCCGACGAAGCTGCTAAAGGCGCTGTAATCACTAGAGAACAATTCAATAAAATGTTAGATGAATACTATATGCTCAGAGGCTGGGACCCTAACGGAGTCCCAACCAAGGAGAAACTCTATGAACTAGGTCTAGAAGACTTAATTCGCTACGTATCATGAGGCACTTATCTAAAGTTATATAAGTTCTAAAGCATTGTATTGATGGGTTTGGTTATGCCTTTATGTAAATTTGTACATCCCAATGCGAGAACGTTCATGACATTACTTCATACCTTAAGCGATGTTGCTGATGAGGCTGAATTAATAATTAGTAATGATAAGGTTTTAATAAGGGCTTTAGATCCCGCGAGAATATCTATGGTGGAGGTTGCCATACCTTCATCGACGTTTATAGAGTATGAAGTGAGTAAAGAGCTATCTGTAGGTATGAACCTAAGTAGCTTAGCAAAGGGTATCCCCAGACCTAAAAAGAGTGAGAAAATTACAGTAACGGCTGACGAGGAGTTCTACGAATTTGTTTTAGAAAGCGATTTACTGAAAAGGTATAAGTTCAGAGCTATTGAGATATCCCCTACGGGTGTACCCGAACTAAATATAGACTTCAAAGTAAGAGCGCTTGTGCTCTCATCAGCACTAAGAGATGCCATTAAGGACTTAGAAGGTAGTGATAGCATAGAATTCGTAACTGAGTTTATGGAGTCTCTGATCCTTAGAGCTTCCGACCTTAACGCTCAAGCAAAACTATCTAAGAGTGGAGGATCCGTAATAGAGTTAGAAGTCAAGGAATCTTCAAAAGCGACCTACGATACGGACTACCTAATGAAAATTACTGACTTACTAAGTATGTCGGACATGATCGAATTAAACTACGGTAGTGAATTACCAATATCAATAAGTTTTAAATTAACTGATGAAACCTTAATTAAATATTTATTGGCACCTAAGGCGTGAAATAATAAATTTTTAAAGTTTTAAATATAGTATTTTATGGAGTGATTATGTCCTTAGTAGATGAGTTAGACCCGATCGATAAGGAATTACTTAAAATCTTGCAAGATAATGCTGACCTAACATACGCCGATATAGGTAAGTTATTAAATCTAAGTCCTTCAACGGTATATATGAGGATTAGAAGGCTTAAGGAAAGAGGACTAATAAAGAGGATAGTAGCTGAGGTAGACCCAGCTAAGTTGGGTTATAGGTTGAGGGCATTAATATTCCTTGACATAGATATAAAGAAATATTCTAAGGTCGTTGATTTAGTAAAAGAGCTTCAGCAGGTTAAGGCCGTCTACGACGTAACCGGTGAGTGGGCATTAATCTTAGAGGTCTTAGTGAGGGACCATAAAGAGCTATCAGATCTTCTGGATATGATAGGTGGCATAGAGGGTGTTTACTCCACATCAACTATGGTAGTATTAAGGACTATTAAAGAGGAGCGTAAAGTGGCTTTATGATCGAATCGATAAGGCCTATCTACGGCCAAGGAACTTTCGTAGTATGTGAGAACGGGGACGTACTTCAAGAAGTTATTTTCGATTACGTTGATGAGGAATTATATTATTGGAGATTGATGGATAGTGAAGAAGAGCTTAATAAAGAATTAGATAAAGTTGTAAGCAATATGCAGTCGTTCATAGATAAAGAAGTAGTTAAAATCAATGGTAAGAGGGTATTCCCTAGAGTTATTGGGGTGGATCTCGGGTTTAGAGGTTTTGAAAACAGACCATACATAACATTCTACATAACCTTTAAAGGAAGCCTGAGGAAAGGTATGAATGTTTACGAGGATACTTATAAACCAGATAGCGTTGAATACGACTATACGGTAACATGGATATTTACCGGAAATCTTAAGGTTTTGAAGGCCTATCTGGGGGTAGGATATGACGTATTAGCTGATGGGAGGATACTTACTTTCTCAATAAGTAAGGGTTTTATTACGCCAGGATATGAGAGAATAGAGTTTACTTTATAGTTTTTGGGGACTCATCCTTAGTTAAGTGCCTTAAAGCCCTTTTATAGTATGATAAGGGGTTTTTAACCCCGCACTCAGCAATACATATACCTAAACTCTTCATCTTATCGCAACTATACATAGAGTACTTTCTTTTAGAGCCCCTTAAACCAGCCAGGTGTTCTACCTGATATCTAGTCATTTTCTCGTTGAAGTCGGGAGCTTGTCTAAAAAGATCCACTATCTCTTCTACATCCATCCCTATATTTATGAAGTATGTTGCTAAAGCAAATCTTTGGTGATGCGCTAAATTCTCATTCCTCTGTAAAGCTGAAACCATGCTTTTAATACATGGTGGATGAGCTTCATAAACGATTTGAGTAGCCATCTTTAAGGAGAGTTCGCGCGAATCTCCAACCTCTGGTGTTTGAATAGGTACCTCCTCCCTCAATTTGTTTATGATGTCAGCAACCTTACCTTCGAACCTTACATCGCTTAGGTCAGGTATCGAATTCAATAATCTGTGCTTAACGAATTCTTGAAGAAGCCTTGAAACCTCCTTCTTCCCTAGATAAACATAACCTCCTTTAACGTATTGATTAACTAACTTCCATTTAGGTTCTGTAGTTAATTTAGAAATGCCGGCTAGGTAAGTAGTGATTGGTATCCTGAATTGAAAGCAATGCACTACAGGCTTAGATGTGGAGATATCGTAACCAATTATGATTCGTTCCCCACAGACGTTACGGGGACCCCCTAAAAACTCTAGATTAACTCCAAAACTGTTAGCTACCTTTATAACGTTATCCTCGGAGTCCCCAAGCAAGTATTCGTAAGATCTTCTAGACTCAACATCTACATACTTATAGAGGCACCACCTACCTAAAATAGACGAAAGTACTAGTCCCACATAAAATGATGAGACTTCAGTTTCTTCGGAGTTTGACGGCTCATACTTCAAGTTCTTTAGGGCTGACCTTACTCGAATAACGGCCCGTTCTACATCCTCATGTTTACCGTACTCTAATAAGTAGGTAATTGGTATACTACTCCCGTAAAGCCTCCTAAGATGCTCCTGAAGTGGTATTATGAAGGGGTATTTAATATACGGCGATAACTTCCTAATCGAACTGACTGCCCTCATAGCTTCCTTAAAATAATTTATTAATGAGATATATAAACAACATCTAGGTGTTTTAATGCGCTTTAATAGATGGGTAGTGACGTCGGCATGGCCATACATCAATACGGTACCGCATCTAGGTAACATGATTGGTAGTGTTTTATCGGCTGACGTATTCGCTAGGTATTTAAGGTTACGTGGTTATGATGTGGTACTAGTTAGTGGTAGTGACGAACATGGAACAGTCATAGAAGTAGAAGCTAGGAGGAAAGGTATAGAGCCTCAGAAACTAACTGATGATGCTCACGAATACGTCAGTAAATTATTCCGTGCATGGAATATATCCTACGATAACTACACAAGAACCGAAAGCGAGGTACATAAAGAATTTGTAAGTAATTTAATGTTGAAAATGTATGAGAGGGGTTTCATAGATGTTAGGGAGCAGGTAATGCCTTTCTGTACTTTCGACAATATATATCTACCTGATAGGTTCGTCGTTGGAACATGTCCCCACTGCGGATATGAAGATGCTAGAGGCGATCAATGCGATAGTTGCGGTAGATTATTAAATCCCGAGGAGTTAATAAACCCTAAGTGTGTCTTCTGCCTTAACAAGCCCACGTTTAGGGCAACAAAGCATTGGTTCTTTAGACTGGATAAGGTAGAGGACTTAATTAAGGAATGGTTGAATAGGCATGAATACTTAGACGATAACGTGAAGAATTACGCCGTTTCTTGGATCAAGATAGGGTTAAAGCCGAGGTCGATTACTAGGGATAATAAGTGGGGGATTAATGCTCCATTCCCTGACGCTGAAGGGAAGACTATTTATGTGTGGTTTGAGGCCTTACTAGGCTATATCTCTGCTACGATAGAGTACTTTAAAAAGATAGGTCGAGGTGATGAATGGCGTGAGTACTGGTTTAGCAATGATTCAGGCACCGCCTACTTTATAGGTAAGGATAATATTCCATTTCATGCAATCATATTACCGGCTATGTTATTAGCGAGTGGCGAAAGATATAACCTACCAACACTCATATCAGCCACCGAATACTTAATGTTTGAAGGTCAGAAATTCAGTAAAAGTAGGAGAATCGGTGTCTGGATCGATGAAGCTTTAGAAATCATACCGGATCCTGATTACTGGCGATTCGCATTAATTAGGATGAGACCTGAAGAGAGAGACACCAACTTCTCATGGACCGAGTTTGTGAGAATTATAAATACTGAATTAAATGATGACATAGGAAATTACATCCATAGAGTCTTAACACTCATCAATAAGTTTTACAAAGGAATCGTGCCAACAGCATCGAAGTATTCAACTATAGATTACGAGTTTAGAGATAAGATCGTGGCATCATTACGTAAATACTGTGAATACATGGATGTTGCGAGAATGAAGTTAGCATCAGATATGATATTAGAACTTGCTAGAGCAGGTAATCAATACCTTAATATCAAGGAACCCTGGGCGAAGATAAAAACCGATATAGAAGATGTATCCACAACTTTATACCTAGGTTTCATTAGCGTATATAGTTTGGGTTTAATGTTGCTCCCAATAATGCCTAATTCTTCAGTAAATATATTTAAGATGTTGAATCAGGATGTTAGTAAGCTAAAACTCTACTGCGATGACTCCATACTTAAGATCCCCCCGTGCGAGATAGGTAGACCAGGACCACTTTTTAGGAAGTTAGATGCGAGTTTTATACAGAATATAGACTCTATAATTAGTGAAGCTAGGCGTAGAGTACAATCTAAGAGACCTGATGTACTTAAGTGGTGAGTGTGCCCTGCCCGGCTAACCATCATCATCCAATCCATTACGGACCTTCAAATGGTGTGTGGGGGCAGGGCCTCTTTATAATTAGTTAAACATGTAAAAAGTTGATCGTTCCATTAAAAATTTAGCCTGAAGACCTCCTAAAGATTTTCCGCCTCAGGTCCTGAAACAGATATAAAGTACTGTATTAGAGTACCTATCCTCCTCCGTAATTCGGATAGGTGAGGAGGGTATAGATATAGTCCACCACCTGTATAAGTTATACCAAGGATCTTAGATATTACTGAAGCCGCGTATTTATCCCTTACCAATGCAACTGTTTCACCCGCATCAACCTTTAATTCAAGAATTATAGGCAGTGCTAGATTATTTAATTCTTCATCACTTACGTATTTGAGGAGGGTATTTAACTCATATTTTCTAAACATGTGAACGCTACCATCTGAGCAACTTACATGCGGATATTCTTCCTTAATGAGTTCGAGTAGTCTTTTCCTCTTCATAGGTAAGTATCTATTAGCTATCCTTAATTCGTGGGTCAAGTACTTCTCTAAGTAATCATCAGAATTATGGTTAAGCAATTGTTACTTCCCCATTTCTAAAATCTCCTTAATTTTCTTCATCCTGGATTTATCCTCTCTCTCCCTTTCCTCAAACTTCGCTCTCAAGTACTTTATAGTATTTAATATGCGAGGTATTAAGAAATACTCAAGAGCGTTTGCCCTCCTTTTAGTGCGTGAGACTTCATTACCGATTAATCTTATGCTTTCCTCGATCTCCGCTAACTTCACAATCAGCTTAAGCGCATCCTCATAACACTTTATAGATAATTCTATCGATAATGGCGCATTAAAATAATCACTCAATTCTTTAATGGTCGTATCAACATCATAAAAAGGTAGTTTAACCCCTGCATAGATCCTAGAGCTAACAATTAATGACTTACTAATACATCTTCTAACTATGTATGCTTCGATGACGTCAGCAGGATACGTTAAATATCCCCTAACTGCTAGTTCTTGACACTTACATAGCTTCTTATGTAGCTCCTCACGAACATCAATTGCCTCCTTAACCAACGATATTAATTCCTGTGATAGGATTACTAACCTATCCTTCAGTATCTTATGTAACCTTCTAGCGATGACTAACCTCCGCCTAAGCCTTATTAACTCCATCTTAGTTGGTCTAACTATTTTAAGAGTTTGCTGAGACATTAACACACCGATTAAGACTTATATCTTGGATGGTATTTCCGTATATAATCCATACTTATGAGTTTTAATTCATCCTCAGGGAGTGTGGCTAGTAATTCCCAACCGATGTTAAGTGTCTCCTCTATAGGTCTCCTCTCAAACTCGCCTTGATTTATAAACCTCCTCTCAAACAGGTCCGCAAAATTCAAGTACTTCCTATCCCTATCACTTAATGATTCACTACCGACGATAGCTGTAAGCTCCCTCAAGTATTGACCTTCTGCATAGGCAGAAATCAACTGCATAAATACCTGGTAGTGATCTTCTCTAGTCTTTCCCGGACCTATCCCATCCTTCATTAATCTAGAAAGCGATAAGAGGACGTCTACTGGTGGGTAAACACCCTTCCTGAACAGATCTCTTGAGAGGACTATCTGACCCTCCGTTATATATCCGGTTAGGTCAGGTATTGGATGTGTTATATCGTCATCAGGCATAGTTAGTATAGGCATTTGCGTTACTGAACCTTTCTTACCACTTATCCTTCCAGCTCTCTCGTAAATCGTAGCTAAGTCCGTATACATGTATCCCGGATACCCACGTCTGCCCGGAACTTCCTCACGTGCTGCACTAAGTTCACGTAAAGCCTCACAGTAATTCGTAATATCAACCATTAAGACCAACACATGTGTATCATATCTCCATGCCAGGAACTCCGCAACAGTTAATGCTACTCTGGGAGTTGCTATTCTCTCTATAGTAGGTGCTGAAGCAGTATTAATCACAGAAACAACGGTATCTATTGATGTTGTACTCCTTAACGAATTTATGAAGTAGTACGCATCTTCATAAGTAACACCTATAGCCGCAAATACTACTGCAAAGCGTTCTTCAGAGCCTCTAACCCTCGCCTGCCTAACTATCTGAGTAGCTATCCTATTATGAGGTAGTCCAGCCCCGCTAAATATAGGTAATTTCTGCCCCCTAACTATAGATAATAGACCATCAATTGATGATATTCCAGTCTCTATGAACTCCGACGGCGGTAATCTACTAGCTGGATTTATAGGTGCTCCATTAATATCGTAATAATCCTCAGGAACTATATCGGGACCTCCATCTATAGGTCTCCCAAGACCATCTAGTATCCTACCAAACATATCGATGGATACAGGTATCATAAGAGACTCTCCCTTAAATCTGACTTTAGATGTTTTCACACTTACTTCGCTAACCCCTCCGAAGACTTGAATTACTGTAACGTCCCTGGATACGTCAATTACCTGACCCAATCTCGATTCACCGCTCTCTAAAACAACCTCAACTATTTCACCATATCTTACACCTGGGATAGACTTAACAAAGAGTAACGACCCCTTAGCACTTAAAACACTTCTTAATTCTTTAATAGAGAGGACGTGGTTCAACCTACCACCTTCTTAACCAAATCATTAAATGATTCCTCAGTCTCGGTAGTGATGTCTGCGTAGAATTTATTAAATTCCCTAGGATCTACTTCCTTCATTCTCGCAATCTTAGATCTAATAGGTAATTCTTTTATATTGGTTAATGACACACCTTGAGTAAGTGCGTCATAAGCTTTCTTATAGAACTTAAGAATTACGTCCATCATCATTAACGTCTTCTCCGGTGGTGAATAAGAATCTATTGGATGGTAAGCACTTTGCTGTAGGAAATCCTCCCTAATCATCCTAGAAACCTCAAGTATGAGTTTATCCTGTTCCGGTAACGCATCAGGACCTACAAGACGAACTATTTCCATCAACTCAGCCTCTTTCTGAAGTAATCTGAGGAACTCTTTCCTCACCTCGTTCCAGGATATACCACTAAATTTAGACCACCACATGCTGACGTTATCAACGTAGAGCGAATAACTTAGTAACCAACTAACTGAGGGGAAATGCCTTCTATTGGCTAATGAAACATCTAAAGATATTAATGTGCCTATGTATCTAAGAGTATTCTGAGTGACAGGCTCGCTGAAGTCTGCCCCCGGAGGTGAAACCGCACCAACTATAGTTAAAGAACCGCTTCTATTTGGAGCACCTATACATTCCACACGCCCAGACCTCTCATAGAAACTAGCAAGCCTTGAACCTAGATACGCTGGGAAACCCTCTTCTCCAGGCATTTCCTCCATTCTCGCGCTTATCTCACGCATTGCCTCAGCCCACCTAGAAGTCGAGTCAGCAACTAAGAGAACATCATATCCCATATCCCTAAAATACTCTCCTAAAGTTGCTCCTAAGAACACGCTTGTCTCCCTAGCCGCTACAGGCATATTGGATGTATTAGCTATGAAGATCGCCTTCTCATACAGAGGTCTTCCAGAAACAGGGTCTGTCAACTTCCTAAAACTGTGTAATGCGTCGGCCATCTCATTACCCCTCTCACCACAACCTACATATATGTTAACTTGAGTCCTACTCCATTTAGTTAAAGTCTGCAGCAATACTGTTTTACCACTACCAAAGCCTCCTGGGACAGCTGCCTTACCCCCTACTGCTATAGGGAACAACGCATCAAGGACTCTTGTCCCAGTGATTAAGAGTTCTGTAGGTTCTAACCTCTTGATGTAGGGTCTAGCTTTTCTGATAGGCCATTCCTGATACATCCTAATGTTGAAGACCTCACTGCCGTTCTCAACTCTGGCTACGACTTCATCAATTCTATAATCGCCATCACTCACTATTTCCTTTAAATAGCCTGAGATGTTGGGCGGGACCATTATTTTATGAGTCATTATCGGTGTTTCTTCAACATATCCTAGAACGTCATTAGGTCCGACTTTAGAACCTATTTCTAATCTTCTTTCTCTCCTAAAGAACCACTTAACATTCCTAGGTAGTGAAGGGGCCTTAACACCTCTTTTTACAAAAGGACCTACTAACACCTCCAGTTCTGAGAGAGGTCTTTGAAGACCGTCAAATACTTTACCTATCGATCCAGGACCTAACTCCGCCGAAAGTAGTTTCCCACTACCCTCTACAGGCTCACCAACACTTACACCGGAAGTATCCTCGTAGACCTGAATGTATGCTCTATCGCCTTGAATGCTTATGATCTCACCGACTAATGTGTCATACCCTACGTAAACCACTTCATAGATCATTGAACCAGTCATATTTTCAGCAACTACTAACGGTCCTGAAACCCTCCATACCTTACCAACAACCATAAACTACACCTCCAATGATATGCCTATGTAATACTTCAGAAGCTGAAGATAATAATCCTTAACATTAAACTTTTCTGAAGTCCTTAAGTCAGGTAGATAAACCACCTTAAACGCTTCGCCGAAGCTAGAAATATCATTAATTAAATCCTTAAGAGTGTCCTGCATTATGACTAAACCAATACCTTCACTAGGTAAAGTCCTTAAAAATTCTTTAATTAACTTCCTTAACTCATCAACATCGCTACTTAAATCTATAACTAAAAACTTACTTAATCCTAACAACCTAACACTACGTATATATAGTTCATCACCTATAGCGGCTATACCTAACTTCTTAACGGTTACTGCCATATCATATCAACCAAAAATTTTAGAGAATCTTTCACATAGGTAGGTTCTAAATTATTTGTGAAGCCGTAAATGATGTATGAGATGATCGTAGTTTCCCACTCCTTCATCAGCAAATAATACAATATAATATCATAACTTAATGGACTGAGTTTTAGAATTGACGAAATACGTAAATACCTGAACGCGTTGCTGATATAGTCGTAGGAATTTATGTTTAAGTCCTTAACTATAGATTTATAAAGTGAGTAATCATACTTCCTAGATAATTCAGTAATATCTTCCCCTAGGAGTAATTTCCTCTTTAACGTAGTATCGAACTTATGAAAACTTCTTAAAATAAGTAATGCATGCTTTAAGTATATAGAGTCTACTAACTTCTGACACTCTGAGATTAGGCTATTCCAGTAATACTCATTGAGTTCTTCCTCCAACCTACCTAAATCAATTCCGTCTAACTTGTAGTTGAGGTAACCATATAGAGCTTCAGTTAATACCTTACTATCAAATTCCTTACAATCCCTTAACACCATAATCACGTCTTTTACATCATTTATGTTTGATAGATCATCCAAACATTTAAATATAGGTTTAGGTCTTTCGAAACCGCCTGTTTGCACGTATTTAATAGTACCAATTAACGTAGGTATAGCATACTTAGTTATATATGCCTTCACGAACTTAATCAAATCAACTGAAGCTCTACTGATGACTGTTATTAAATCATTAACCCAACATTTACATAACTCATTATATATCGTATTTATGCTCAGTTTCTCTTCAAGTTTAATGTTCCTATATATACATTCAACCACATAATACCCGTTAATAAGTGTTAATACGTCGCTGATTTCGGAGGCTTCTGACTCAATAATTTTTTTAACTTCCTTAATGCTTAATACTTTAAGAGTTCTTAGCTTTAGATCACATAGTGCTGAGAAGTCCTCTATCCTCAAGTACTTACCTCCTTGAAGACCGTTGATTGAAGTTTACGTATGATGATATTTAAACCTCTTTCTAATCTAGTTAAGTACGTGTTATCCACTAGTACCGTATCGTCTATGCTTCCAAGCATGAGACCTCCTAGGTACCTATCATCTAAGGTCTTAACTTCTATAGAGTCCTTTAACCCTTCCTTTATTAAGACTTCATTAATTAGGTCCGCATCAGACTTAACAACATAAACTCTAAACTTATTAAGTCCCTTAAATACGTCGTGATTCAGGGATTCCTTAAGAAGATTCCTTAAGGATTGAATTCTTGTGCTACGGTCTATAGATTTTAGTTTTTCAGCTACATTTGCTTTAATATCTTTCAGGATATCGTTTTTAAGAGCTAATAATTCCATATTTAGCCTAAATACCTCATTACTATACGCCTTCTCATAATTACTTCTTAGTTCCTTATAACGTCTTTCACTTTCTTCCTTAACTTTCTCTTCATAGACTTTCAAGCTATTAGCAACCAACTCTTTAGCCTTTATCTCAGCATTTTTTACGATTTCATTAGCTCTCTCCCTAGCCTTCAATAGTATACCATCTCTTAAGGACTCTATACCCATCATAAAACACCTAAATAGGTAAGCCGGACGACATCAACACTAGAATTAAACCGAAAACCATACCAAGTATTCCGAATAGTTCTTCGTATGCAGCTAAGATTAACGAGGATGTTAATATTTTCCCCTTTGTTTTAGGTAATTCTAAGATACCCTGCATACAAACAACTCCCTGGAAGTAAGCTGAAAACGTCTCAGCTACGAATACCATTAACCCAACCCCAACTATAGCCAGTGCCTTAAACTGTGTTAACTGTGTTGCTGGAAGAACTATCATTAGTGTGTAGAACGTAAATATGAAGCCGTAGAATGTTTGAGTCATTGGTAACGTTGAAAGTAGTAATACGTACTTGAACTGTTCAGGTTCTTCAGCAAGTACTGAGAGACCTGCTGGAGCCGCCCTACTGATTCCTGCAGTAGATCCGAGAACACCTCCAGCAACCCCTAACGTAGCACCGAAGGATGCTAGAGCTATCAACGCATCCATCAAATCACCATCTAATTAATTAGGTGGTGACTTTAAAACCTTAAAGAATTTCATTACCTATTCTTAATCTTAGGTAGATGAACGTTAGTTCTAAATATGTAGTTTGGACTGAAGTTCTTTCTTAAACGTTTCTAAATCCATACTGTCCCTGTACCTAGGCAGTTCTACTAAGACTACCCTACCCCTGTAAATACCTCTTAAAACTTCTTTATCTTTATATCTATAAACATCTAATACCTTAAGACCTAACTTATGGGCCTCTATTGAGTACCTACTTAGCTTCACAGCCAAACACCATTACTTAGCTTTGTGTTGAGTAGTAAAAATCTTTTTCCATTAGGTGGGGCCGCGGCCGGGATTTGAACCCGGGACCTCGGGATCTCCACCCTCTTCAGGAGCCCACAGTCCCGCGCTCTTCCAGACTGAGCTACCGCGGCCGCAATCTACACTACATACTTATGTAGAGCTCTTAAATTTTTATTTAATTATCGAATTTGTTTAACCTGATGATGTGATTTATAAACTATATATGCGTCATTAAGATAGTGTACTGTAGATAGTGGTGTGATGAATGAGTAATGTTAAAGTCGTTGGTGAGGAGGTCTACGTACCTGATTCCACAGTAGTCATTAACGGTGTACTACGTAGACTGTTAAGTGAAGGAAAGCTCTTGGGTAGGTTAGTTATTTGCAGAGAACTTATTGAGTATTTTGAAGGTCTAGCTAATGATGGTAGAAGCCTTGGTTTTATCGGACTTGAGGAATTACGTATGATAAGGGCTCTAAGCAGTAAACATGAAGTTATGATCGATTATTTAGCTATTAATAAGAAATTCGAAAATGTGGATACCGCCATTTTAGAATTCACTTACGATTTAGGTGGTACTTTAATAACTTCGAGTAGGGTTCAGGCATTAGCTGCTGATGTCTTAGGAATTAAGGCTTATTACGTAGCCTCCACAAATGAGGCGAGCTTAGTTCTCGATAAGTTCTTCGATAAGGACACTATGAGCATACATTTGAAGGAAGGTGTTAAACCGCTAGCGAAGAAGGGTCGACCTGGTAGGTGGTACTTAGTTGAGCTGGATTCGAATCCATTAACAAGAGATGATGTTGAGTTAATAGCTAATGAGGTGATGGAACTCGCTAGGAATAGCTTAGAAAGTATAATCGAGGTTGATCGGTTAGGGTCAACAATAGTTCAGCTAGGCGATTATAGAGTAATTATAACTAGACCTCCAATGAGTGACGGTTGGGAAATTACTGCTGTTAGGCCTCTAGTAAGACCTAGGCTTGAGGATTATAAACTACCTGAAAAACTTCTTAAGAGATTTGAAGAGAGGGCTGAGGGAATATTGATTGCGGGTGCTCCAGGTATGGGTAAAACAACTTTCGCTCAGGCACTTGCTGAATACTACTTAAGGAGTAAGAAGGTTGTTAAGACTATAGAGTCACCTAGGGATATGAAGTTACCTCCGCAAGTAACTCAATACTCTAAAGTTTATGCCTCATCAGATGAGCTACATGATGTGTTACTACTCAGTAGACCTGACTATACAGTATTTGATGAGATGCGGACGGATGATGATTTCAAATTATATGTAGATTTACGTCTGGCTGGGATTGGGATGGTGGGGGTAGTCCATGCTACGACACCGATAGATGCTCTTCAAAGATTCATTAGAAGAGTTGACTTAGGAATGATACCCAGCATTATAGATACCGTTGTCTTTATAGATAGGGGAGAGGTTAGTAAGGTCTACGTAGTAGGTATGACTGTTAAATTACCTACAGGTCTTAAAGAGGCTGACCTAGCACGTCCAGTAGTAGAAGTTAGGGACTTCCTAACGGATGAGTTAGAATATGAGGTCTACACATTCGGTGAGCAAACAGTAGTAGTACCTATTAAGAGCTTGATGAAGACAGGTCTTGAGCGGAAATTAAAGAACATAATATCAAGGGACCTTCCCTCAGCTGAGGTCAAGATCGATGGTAAATCGATAACGGTATATGTAACTAAGGACGAATTAAAACATTTGAGGAAGGCTGCTAAAAAACTTAAGAGGTTAGAGCAGGATTACGGTGTTGAAGTAGATATTAAGGTTATTGAATGACTGTAAACTATAGATCGGTTAAGGGATTCTTGGAATCATCGAACCGCTTAAGTGATTTACACAATAGAGTTAAGGAAGCATTATATGAAAAGAGGGTCTTCAGACTAGTATGTGGTGGGAAGTACTTATGGGTTTTCAGCAGCAGGGATAGGGACTACCTAATAATCCCTAAGATATATTGTAGTTGTGTAGATTTTGAGTTAAACGTGATTGTGAGAGGCTCTAAAAAATATTGCTACCACCTAATAACTCAATATATAGCTGAGTCGAAGGGGATGTTTAAGGAACTTACGATCAGTAATGAATTACTCAACGACATTTTTATAGAGCTCATATATATTGGTAGGAGTAACGCGTTGAGGAAGTTAATGATGTATGGTGGAAACAGTTAAATAAATCTTAAACACTGGTATTACGGTGTGTTGATGGGAAGGAGAAGTAGGAAGAGGTATAAAAGAACGATTACCGCTTTAAGAAAAGCACCCACTATATTTCAGTGCCCTACATGTGGGTTAATGACCTTAACCATAAGTATAGATAGGAATGATAATAGTGCTGTAGTTTCATGTAGTAATCAGAAATGCGGTTTAAGGGCCGTATTAAGAAATGTTCCTAGGATATATCAGGAGGTAGATATCTACGCTAAATTCCTAGATAAATTTACTGAGGGTAGTATAGAAGTAGTTTATAGTGGGGTTGGTGATGAAGGTGAAGTGGAGGGGTAAAGTAAGTGAATACTTAGATAGTAAGGTAAGAGCAGGTGAGTTAGTACATTTATCACTAATAGATCCTGCTAAGGTCTATGATTTAAAGAGTTTATCAGAAGTAGCTAGGAAGTTATCTGATGCAGGAACCGACGCTTTTTTAGTGGGAGGTAGTATAGGTGTCTCAGAATCCGATGTTGATGCAGTCGTTACAACTCTTGGAGAAGTAAATAAGCCAGTGATTCTTTTCCCAGGAAACGTGAATGGTCTATCAAGAATGGCAGATGCTGTATTATTTATGAGCCTGTTAAACTCCGACGACCCGTACTATATCATAGGTGCTCAAATAATTGGGGCACCAATCATTAAAAAATACGGTTTAGAACCACTACCTACAGCATACATAGTAGTAGGTTATGGGGGAACAGCAGGATTCATAGGTAAAGCCAGACCCCTACCAATAGAAAAACCAGAAATAGGAGTTGCTTACGCATTAGCTGCAGAATTCCTAGGTATGAGGTACATATACTTAGAGGCAGGTTCTGGAAGCCCTGAACCAATAACCCCACAATACGTTAGATACGTAAGGTCTAATACTAGTAAGTCGTATCTGATAGTGGGTGGAGGCATAAGGAAATCTGAAGACATCACCAAGATAGCTGACGCTGGGGCACATATCATAGTTACTGGAAATATAATTGAGAGAGATTTAACTAGAGCTGAGGAATTGATAAAAACTGTAAAACAGATTAGATATTAACCCTTTATAAAATTTTCTGACATAAAGGTAGGAATTAAAAGCAGGACGGGTTAAGTAATTCGTTACCTAGATAGTTATTAGATGATACATGATCTTATTAAATAAGGGTTTAACTAAGATAACCGCATGTGTGGCAATACTCATAGTCTTGGTCAGTACTTCACTAGTTACTTGGTCACTCATAGCGATTGCTGGGGGACATCAACCGGCAGTAGATTCGAACATAATAAGAATAGATGCAGTGATATATAATCGTGAGAGTAAAGAACTAACCCTCAATATTAGGGTACCAAAAGAACAAATAAAGTATAGTAACGTAACACTATTTAAAATAGATGGTGAATGTTCGAAAATAATTCATGTAGCATCAATTAAAGACTTCATTGTTAGTCTTAGTGATTTAAACTTAGTGGTAATAAGTCTTAAACTAGACAATGAGTTATTGGGTGGTAATTACTATTTAAAATTAGAGATTAAGAATAAGTTATTAGAGTATAAATTTAGCCTGTAGGTAAAATAGATAAGTTATGGAATTAAAATATCTATTAGGTTTTTATTTAGAAGGAGTCTGCGTTAATGGGGTCTCCTCTTAAGGGAAGGACCTTAGCAGCAGCTAAACCTATTACAATAACCTTTACGATTAGGGGTAATGTAGGTGATGTAAGTAACCTTAACTTTAACTCGGACCTTCTCAACACGATCACCAATTTATTCTTTTACAAGAATCTTGTTCAGATTTTCTGACATTAATTACTTTTCTCATTTAGAAATGTTAATAAAGTCTTATGTTTAGTATTTAGGTGATGTCTACTACTAAAAAAGACTTCATAGATGAAATGAAAAAACTTGCAGATAACTTCTATAGGAATTTAGATTTTTCATTAGCTAGTTTGATAGAACATATACTTTCCTACGAATACCTACCAATGAAGTCAGATATAGCTAAAGATCTGGGGTTACCGTCATATACTTTCTCCCGGAAGTTGAACTTACTTAGAAAATTAGGAGTAGCCTTCAGTATTAATGTAGATTTTCTGTCTATAGGCCTAAATAGATTGATAATAATAACAAACGATTTTTTAGAGTTAGAGACTGTGAAGGGATATGACGTGATTGGGAGGTTTCTATGTTTCTATTCACCGATAATACTTCCATTCCAAGGCACGATGATGGTTTACTACTTACCTAATACAATTAATGTTAAGGATGTTGCAGCAAAATTTAAGAACATCGTTTTCTTTGATGTTGTTAATAAGTCTATGTATTCTAAGGCTAAATTAACGCATCACTTCGACTTCGTGAGTAAATCATTTAAAATTAACTGGGATAGACTGCATAAGCTGTCTCATGGAGATAGCATACCTTATAAGAGTATTGACTTAAGCTTGTACGGAAGCGCTAAATTCGACTTACTTGACTTACTTATCATTAAGGAATTAGAGAAAGACCCGTTCAACCACGCTATGAACATTAGCAAGGAATTAGGAATTAACTACCCGAAAGTTCTAAGACATTATAACATGCATGTCAGTAAGATCGTTAAAGGATTTAGATTGAGGCTTATACCACTCCCACCTGAAAATTCCCTTTACCTCTTTATTAGGGTGGAGGGAGATTACGGTCTTTTGTGTAGGTTAGCTAATGCGCTTTCAGAGTTAATATTTATCGCAGGTATTCATCTATCTTTTAAAGGAGTTATGTACATTATTGCTGTTCTAGATTCTGAGACACTTAATAATCTACTTAAATATCTAAAGGACTTTAACGTTAATTTCAGCATATACTTACTTGATAGATATCGTAGGATTTTCTACAGCATACCCTACACCGAGTATTCTAAAACTTTACGAGGTTGGAATGTTTAACGATTAGAAATTTCCGGAAAGATCTGCAGACACGCATCTACAATGTTTGAGTATTAAGATACTTCTTTCTAAAACACTCCTCTACATTTACATTTAATAAATTCGCTATAGATATGAGCCATGCAAGTACATCTGCAATTTCTTCCTCGATCTTCACCTTATCGTTTGAGAGGAGGGCTTCGGCAAGTTCACCAACTTCTTCAACAAACCAAGTGAAGGTAGGGTATAATCCTCTAGCACTGTCTTTCTCGAAGTAGTATTTCCTCATTAGTTCCTGTAACATACTTATAGTTAACCCCATAGTTACCAAACCATTTAGTCCTTAATTCTACGATTTAAAAATAATGAAGTATTAATACCCGTACATCTTATGATTGAAGAGTATCCTTTAAGTTGAGAAGAGATTAACGAAACTATTTAAAGCGTTGTAAAGTAAATTATTATTAGGTGCTAGAGTGTCTAGTAGGAAGAAGAAGACTGCAGGACCTCAAACAGCGGCTGGTTTAGTTAGATTTTTCGAGGATGTTGAGTCTAAGTTTACGATATCACCAGTGATTTTGTTAGTGGTTGCCACAGTATTTGTTTCAATAGTTGTTGCTATGAACCTACTAATTAAGTGAATTTAAGAATTAGGTTCCAAGTATCATCTATTAGTTCCTGAAAAGTTTTTAGGTCTTCTTCGGTTAGATTCCTAAATCTCCCTTGAAGACTTAAGTATTCTTTAACAGGCTTTCTCCTACCTTTATCTAAATATATGTTACTAGGCTGTGTTAGCTTGATTTTAGAGTGTTCAGCCTCGAATAGTATCCACGCACCTGTCTCAACTGCCAGCTTAGCTACCTCAATAGTTTTAGATGGGTCGAAGCGCCAACCTGTAGGACATGGTGCGTGCAGATGTATGTATTTAAACCCTTTAATCGTGGATGCCTTCCTTAATTTACTAATGAAGTCCAGAGGAAATGCTATACTTGCTGTAGCTACGTAGGGAACTTTATGGAGCAAAATTATTAGCGGTATCTCCTTCTTACCTTCTTTCTTACCTGCCACTGTGGTTGACGTCCAAGCTCCGTAAGGTGTTAATGAACTTCTCTGAATCCCAGTATTCATGTATGCCTCATTATCTACACATACATATATTAAGTCGTCGTTCCTTTCAGCACTACCAGATAATGATGCGAAGCCTATATCTGCTGTGGCGCCATCACCGGCCCAAACAACTGGTATCCCATCGATCTTCAATATATCCCTGACACCAGCTATCCCTGAAGCTACAGCAGCAGAAGACGCGAAGGGGACGTTAATAACTTTCATAGCTAGGCTGGATTTAGGCATAGTACCCTGAATTATTGATGAACAACCTGCCGGAATTATTAAAATTGAATCCCTACCTAATGCCATACCAACATATCTTAACCCTAATGTTTCCGGGCATCCAGGACATGCTGAGTGTCCCGGTAAGACGTATTTATCCTTACTCAGGTCTTGAATCTTTATAACCATACTGCTTCACCTACCTAAAACCCACTCCGAAATACTATCAACTCTACCATCTTCCTCAACATCATTAATGAATTTTAAAAGGACTTTCTTAATTTCGTTAGGACCTACATCAACTCCTGCTAGGCCAGCCACCACACCCTTAACCACTACTTTATTACTCAACGTATGCGTTCTAGCTAGTACTTCGGTATGTATATGTCCTAGGGAGCCTAAGGAAGTCGATCTATCGAAGACTAAAACCCCCTTCACACCTGAAATAGCTTCTATCAAATCTTCATCGGGGAAAGGTCTAAAGAACCTAATTTTAAGTAAGCCTACCTTATAACCTTGATCTCTTAACTCATCACACACATCCTTCATAGTCCCTACCCAACCACCCATAGCAATGAGTAAGTACTTACTATCACTGCATCTGTAACATTCTGTTAAACCTCCGTAAGTTCGTCCAGTTAATTTACCGTATTCTTCATCAACCTCTTTAATAACTTTCTTAGCAGCCTCCATAGATTGATGCATATCATACCTCATAACTATAGCGTCTTCAGCTATGGGTAAGTTCCCCATAGTTAGTACTTCATCTAAACACATATTATAAGGTTGTGACCTAGTTTTAAGGAATTCTTTAACTACCTCACCATCGGGTACATCTACCGGTTCCGATGCATGACTTAATAGAAAACCATCAAGACCTAATATCCCTGGAAGATAAACCCTCTCATCTTCAGTAATTCTATATAGTTGGATAACAGTGTCTAATATTTCCTGATTATTTTCTGCTAGTACCATTAACCAACCACAATCTCTTTGATCCATGAAATCTGTGTGCTCGTTCCATATATTCCAGGGAGGTCCTAAAGCCCTAGTAACTACTGCTAATACCATAGGTATTCTACTACCTGATACCCACCAAAGCATTTCATGCATAAAGAGTAGTCCATGAGATGAAGTAGCTGTAAATACTCTAGCACCGCATGATGCGGCCCCATAAGCAGCAGCTAAAGCACTGAACTCCGACTCTACCCTTATTAATCTCGCCTTAATTACGCCGTTATCGACGAACTCACTCAACCTCTCAACTATAGTTGTTTGAGGTGTTATCGGATAAGCTGTGATTAAATCTACATTTGATAGCTTGACTGCCTCAGCAACCGCATAGTTACCTGTTAAGACTTTAATAACCATGATTTAACACCTCACTCCTCAACCATAGTTATTGCCTTAGTGGGACATACATTAGAACATATACCGCAACCTTTACAGTACTCATAATTTATTTCTACATACTTGTCGGGATTATCGGATATATCTATTGAGGAATCCGGGCAGTATAACCAACATATCCCACACTTAATACATTTGGCATGATTTACTTCAGGTTTTTTAAATCTCCAATACCCTGTTTTACCAACAACTCCTATAGAAGGTCTTGAAAGAGGTAGTTTATGTATGCTACTCAGCCTCATACACATCATCATACGCTATCTTAACTGCCTTAACATTAAGCTCTAATAACTCACTATGTAGGTACTCACTAATACTCTGGATTATATGCTCTAATCCAACTATTCCAGTTACTTTAGAAAACGCCCCCAACATAGGCATATTAACCAACGACCACCCAGCAAAGAATAACCCAAGTTTCCTCACTATCTCACCAGCATTTATGTAGAAGACTCTATACTTATCACTTCCCTTAATTTTGAAGGGAGTATTAATGATCACTATTCCACCTTCTCTGACGCTTTGGTGAATATCGATGAGGTCATACAACTTATGATCTAAGATCATAACTACATCGGATCGTATATTAAAGTATCTAGATCTTATTCTATGTTTTGAGATCCTAACAGATGCGGTGACTGGGGCACCCCTTCTCTCTGCACCAAAAAATGGATACGTCTGACTCCACAAACCAGCTATACATGCGGCCCTAGCTAATACGTTCGCCGCAGTTACTACTCCCTGACCACCTCTACCATATAACCTTATACTAACCTCTTTCTGATCATTAACCACTACAAATGTGAGAGCACCGTTTACAACTATGTTACGTAGAGTAATAAGCAGTGATTTACTTAAACATTAATTATAAATTTAAATATATTAGTAAGATTTAAACATAAATCAATTGATACAGGAGTGTACGTAAATGTCTGTAATACCATCATCAGACGAGATTAAGAGGATGAGGTTAGCTGTTGGATTAACACAGAAAGAATTAGCTAAATTAGCTGGTGTGAGTCAATCACTAATAGCTAGAATTGAGAAGGGGAGTGTAAATCCACGAATGAATACATTGAGGAGAATCTTAGATGCTATCAATAAAACGGCAAAAACCAATGAAAATGTTGAAAAAATTATGACCACACCAGTAATATCTGTTTATGTGGATACCCCCCTATCGCAAGTAATAGATATTATGGATGCCAGAGGTATATCGCAAGTACCCGTACTAGATAAGAGTAATAGAATTGTTGGTATGATATATGAATCAACATTATTGAAGGTTCTGAAATCGAAGAAAGATCTAAGGAAGTTAATAGCTCTTGATGTTATTGAACCTCCCCCACCACAAATACCTAAAGAGACTCCAATATCATTAGTTGAGTCACTACTACTAATTTACCCTGCTATATTAATTGTAGATAAAGATGGTGTTAAAGGGATAACAACTAAAATAGATTTAATAAAATATTATATAAAATCATCAAACATTAGTACGTAAACATAGATTATTCATTAAATCATTGTTAACATTTATTGTTAGTAGTGGGATATAAATCCTACTCCAAAAGAAATAAAGGGGTCATCATATTTCTAAAAATCTAGGCCTTCGTATAATTAGGTATATTATCTAAGTTATGGTTGGGAAGGACCCCTTAACTTCTTATGGAAAGTAAAGATAAAAACAGATAAATATTATGGTTAGCTTTCTGGAAAAGTTTGTATAATTATCTCTAAATTAATAATTATCATCATCTCAATATATAACCCAAGATATAGGAAATCTTCATCATATCACTCCAAATGAAATGTAGGGGTACCTGTGTAGTTAACATTAATAAATACCTAACTCCATACCTTGATCTAGTGATTACTTAGTTTAGTGGGATTAAAGTGGGTTACATATGAAATAGAGGGGTTTAAATCATTATACCCGTTATAATTATTCTGATTATATTATTCATCTCTTAAGATATCCAAATACTTGTTGGTTTAGTAAAATTGCATCGTTTTTCTCTTCCATATCTACATAAAGGTTTAGTGAGGTGTTTCATCGTATTTATTTTTGTTATAAATAACTTGTTTATCTCTTCGTTAACATTTATTATCTCCTTACTTACGCCTCTGCTTTTAAATCCACATTTTTCACATTTAAATCCTTTATTATTACCTGCGGATTTCATTCGTTTACCGCAGATTGGGCATTTAGGGTTATGTATGTACGTTCTGTTTTTTCTCTTTATAAAAATCTTCTCAACATTTATAACATTAGTTAAATCACTCCATTGTTTTACTGAACCACATAGAAACGCTTCATCATTTTCGTTCAATTCCTTTACTATTGATGATAGTGATGTCTCTTTATAAAATACTGCATAAATGGGTGGATCTTTATTAATTTTTATAATAATATCACCACCTCTTAAAGTTGTGGGTTTGGATTTGAAGGACACATCAACACATAATGTCCTATAAGGACGCACCTCATTTATATCTCTTTTAATTAAATGTGAATCTGTTCCTTGATTACTTCTGAAGATCATATAACCGCTATAAGTCTCACATATATTCAATTCATTAAAATATTTTATAAGTACCTCAGGATTTTCCCCTCTAATGCCTAGTAATACTGGATTACTACCATGTGGTGTTATTAAAACTGAGTTGCTTTCATAGTCGTAATTATTAAATACGTAATCCTTATACTTTAGGTCAGCTTCTTTAACTGAATCACTAACTACACACCTATTACTATCATTAATTAAGTTACGATAAGCGATCAACTCATATGTACAGTCAGTGCCTTGCATCCACCCAATAGCTGCAAGGGCCCCAATAATACCCCTGGAAATCCCTACAGGAAGCCTTAAGTTATACGTTTTATTTATGATGTTTTTCACATAGTCTATATGTACATAATCTGTTAATGCTCTCATATATAGTTTATTAAGTACTTCCGGAACGTCACCTTCAATAACTGTAAAACCAGGTTCGCAACCATCCCTACCCTCATAACTTGATATATACCTATCCAGCATCCTAGTTATAGAATCAATTACGAATTCCTCATAATTAATGGGGACTTTAAACCTTAGAGCAACTGCGGCGTTCCCTCTAGTCTTAAACGGTATTGAGGGATTTAACCTAACTAGGTTTGGATAATCTATGAATTCTATATCATTATTTAATGAATAAATTAATTCCTTAACTACTTTATATGTAAAATGTGTTGTACATCCATTAAATTGTGAGTCTATATCATCAAACCCTATATGGAGTACTATTCTAGAATCATTAACCATTCAATATCATCTAAAGCTACTTACGAACTCTGCCTTCAACAACAATCATCGTGAGTGTAGATCTAACCTTAGGTATTTTCCTTATCTTACTTGAAATTATATCCTTGAGTTCCTCAGTTGTAGGAGCATTCACCTTAATGACTAGGTCATATACGCCGTAGACGACATAAGCTTCAGTAACACCTTCTATGTTTGATAATAAATTAAGGACTTCCTCCTCTGAACCTATGTCTGTGTTAACAAGAACTATGGCTTCAGGCATTAGATCCCTATATACTCTACACCTATTCATTTATAAGTTTTTTAATAATTAAGAATTAGATGGTTAGGATATTTGTAATTACTTACGGACATGATGATCCAAGGAAATGCTCAGCCCTAAAGATGATTAAATTAGGTTATGCTACTAAGGTAAGCGACATCCGTTTCCTCCCTAAGAATTGTCTAATCCTAAACCCCTACTCCAATAACATATTAACACCTCTTGATGCAGAAATTATAAATAATTATGGTATCGCGGTAGTGGATGTTTCATGGAAGAATGGGTTAGAAGTTCTTAAGAAATTAAGCTATAGTAAAAGACCTCAAAGGGTTCTACCATTGTTATTTGCAGGAAATCCGATAAACTATGCAGTTGCAACAAGATTAAGTAGTATGGAGGCAGTCGCAGCTGCCTTATATATAACTGGATTTAAGGACCACTCCCTAAGGATCTTATCAACGTTTAAGTGGGGGCAAACATTCTATAATTTAAATAAGGACTTACTGAACCTATATTCGCAATGCACATCGGTTGATGAGGTAATTAAAATACAGAATCAAATTCTTAGAAAATTCAATGATGGTTAAGGTTTATCTGCTTCGATAAAACTTAGAAAATAGGTCCGGAGCCGGCTGGTGGTTACGGGGTGTAATCCCTGAGGAAACTCCGTCCTCCTCACGGCACCGGGACCTCGTAAGAGGTGCGGGGAGACCCGCGGCAACGGCACAGAAACGACACGCCCCACATCAAATGTCTATGATATGGTGAGGGTTAAGTAGTAATACTTGACCAGTAACCCATTGAGTATGATGTGGGGTGCGTTGAAACGGCCGACCCCCGGGGAGTAAGGCCAAGCAGTGTCTATGAATGCCGTGTGAGGCACGGGTAGGCCGCTAAGCCTAATCCACCTTAATACAGAAGACGGGTTATAGCCGGCACCGGACCAAATCCACTCTTTATTTAAGAATTATCCTGTTTCCCTTAATCTCTGCAGAACCCTCTAAAACTTCGCAAATCAACATAATAGTTCCACTAGTATAAGATTTAACAACTTTAATCCCGGATACCGCTTTCAATATCTCCAATAATTTACCGCTTTCAAATTCTATACGATTCAATAATTTACCATAATTATCATAGATATTTAATTCAACGTCATTATTAATAAACGCTATACATGTTGGCACGTCTAATACACCTAATCCTATAACACCATCAATATATATAAACTCACTACTAATTTAATCTAGGTGTACAGTAGTAGTGGATACGTTCGTAAGTCACGGGTGTATGTAATGGGTAGTGAAGTCCAAGATCCTATCAAAACATATGGTTATTATTTTATCCAATGGTGATATGTTGACTAAATACAGAAACTATAGAAACGTATATAATGTTGATGTGAAGCGTTTCAGTATATACAACAACAACAGCATTAGTAAGGGGGAAATAAACGTAGGTGATGAGATAGATGTAATAGTGAGGGAGATGGATGAAAGTGGTAGGGGTGTAGGATTCTACAGGGATTATAAAGTTTTAATACCTAAGGGATTCATAAACGAGAAGGTTAGGGTTAGGATCGTCAGGATCACTAATGAGGGACTTCAAGGTGTTATAGTTCATAGATACTAATTTTCTTAGTTAATTCATAAATTTAGCCTCACGTGGCTGTTTCGGGCTTCATAAAGGTTTACAAGGTTTGATGTAGGACGGTTTATCGTGGGTTGAGCCTGCCCGCAATGTAGGTAGGTGGTGAAGAACTGCGTGAGTAGGGCATCCAACACCAGGATGTGGGGGTTTCCCCGCAGTGATGAGCTCAATGAAGGGGAGCTACGGGTTGGGGTTACCCCGAATGGGTGGGGGCCAATAACATGGGCGCCGATGAAAGGTGCCTCGAGATCTGTGAAGCCAAGGATTGACAACAAACTACATCAACCAACATGGAACCCAAACCCCTGATCTTACACATTTATGTGAGTCTTAAATACGTAGGAATTATTTTTAATTGGGGTAGCAATTAAAAATAAGTTTTAGGAATTATGATTAAATAGGTATAAGTAAATGTCTAATCAAGCACTCATAGAATTATTGTGGGTCGAGAAATATAGACCGAAGACCCTATCTGAAATCGTTAATCATGAAGATATTATTAAAAGATTGCAACAGTTTATTAAAGAGAAGAACATGCCTCACCTCCTCTTTGCAGGACCTCCAGGCACAGGAAAGACTACGGCAGCACATGCGTTTGCTCATGACCTTTACGGATCTGATTACAGGATGTATATGTTGGAGCTTAATGCCTCTGACGAACGCGGTATCGATATCATTAGGGGTAAGGTTAAGGAGTTTTCTAGGAGTAAATTACCTACCAACATACCCTTCAAGATAGTATTACTTGATGAGTCAGATAATATGACTGCGGATGCTCAGCAAGCACTTAGGAGGCTTATGGAAATGTATGTTGATGTAACTCGTTTTATCTTAATAGCTAATTACCCGAGTAAAATCATAGAACCTATCCAGTCTAGGTGTGCTGTATTTAGATTCATACCCCTTAGGAAGGAGGATGTGGTTAAGAGGTTGAAATGGATCTGTATGAATGAGGGTATTAGATGTGATGAGGAGGGTTTGGAAGTTATTCATGAGATCTCCGAAGGTGATATGAGGAAAGCCATAAACATCCTACAAGCATCAGCTAGCATAGGCGATGTTAACGTATCAAACGTACTTAAAGTGGTTGGGCTAGCTCATCCGAGAGAGATTAGGGAGATGATACAATTAGCTTTAGAAGGTAAGTTTATTGAGGCTAGAGATAAACTTCGTGAACTTATGATTTCTTACGGCATCTCAGGAACCGATATAGTTAAGCAAGTCCATAAAGAGATATTCGGATCAGAGTTAACTATACCTGAACCTCTAAGAGTTGAAATTGCTGACTACCTAGGTGAGATACAGTTCAGATTAGTTGAAGGTGCTGATGAGGAGATTCAGTTAAATACGTTGATCGCTAAGTTAGTCTTACTTGGGAGGGCAGCTAAGAGTATTAAGCCTATGAAGTAATGGGGTTAAAGTTTGAGGAAGCTACCTTGGGTAATAAAGTATAGACCTAAGAAATTAATTGATGTAGTTAATCAAGAAAAAGCTAAAGAAGAACTTACTGAGTGGATAGAATCATGGCTTAAAGGTACTCCTAAAGAACGTGCAGTACTTCTCTACGGCCCACCGGGATGTGGAAAGACGAGCTTAACAGAAGCTCTAGCAAACGAGTACGGATTTGATTTTATTGAGATGAATGCTAGCGATTATAGAAGGAAGGTTGACCTCGATCGTATTGCACGGGTCGCGGCACTTCAGAGAAGTATAACAGGTAGGGGTAAGCTAATACTACTAGATGAGGTTGATGGGATCTCAGGTACAGCAGATGTTGGTGCTCTAGAAACCATCCTAGACATAATTAAAATCACTTTTAACCCCATCATGATGACTGCTAACGATCCTTGGGACCCTAAGTTGAGACCTCTGAGAGATGCTGTAAAGCTAGTTGAGTTTCGAAGACTTACTAAAACAGATGTGAAGAAAGTACTCACGCGAATATGTAATGATGAGAAATTAGTGTGTGATGAGGATGCCTTAGACTTCATTGCTGAGAGATGTGAGGGTGACTTAAGATCGGCGATCAATGATGTGGAAGCTGTTGCCGAGGGTTATGGTAAGGTCACTCTCGAATTGGTTAAAAGTATATTAAGGCAAAGGGATAGAGAATACGAACCATTCGAAATTGTTAGGAAGATCTTCATATCTAAGTATGCATGGCAGGCTAAGCAAGTGACTCAGCAGACAGACCTAACACCTGACGAACTCATTCAATGGATTAATGAGAATTTACCTAGGCAAATTTCAGATCCTGAGGACTTATGGCGTGCATACGATTATCTCTCAAAAGCTGACGTTTATATGGGTAGGATAGTTAAAACAGGTAATTGGGACCTACTTTCATACGCTGTTGAATTAATGTCTGCGGGAGTATCACTATCAATAATCAATGATGTGAAAAGTAAGTATAGATGGGTTAAATACAGCTTCCCACAGAAAGTGTTGATAACGGCTAGAACTAAGGAAACCAGACAATTAAGAGATGAATTATCTGAAGTAATAGCTAAGCATTTAAACATATCTAAGTCTGTATCTAAATCTGACGTTATTCCGTACATTAGGGTAATTTTCAATTCTAATGCTGAGGTCGCAGCTAAGTTAGCTTTAAGTTTAAACCTGTCAGAAAGTATGATTAGGTACCTCTCACCTCAAAACTCATCTAGGATTCTTGAAGTCATGAATAAACTTAAGACAGAACTTAGTAAAACTGGTGGGAAATCTAAGGAAGAGAAAATGAGTGAGAAGAGAAAAGACGTTAAAAGTGGTAGAGCTGGGACTCTAGACAGTTACTTCAGAAATAAATCCCGTTAGAGAAAGCTCCATCTTTAGTTGTTAAGTTCTCCGTTAAGGGTCCTTAACATTTCATCTATATACCTCACACGTGGATTGACCCAATTAGGTCTGTAGATCTTAACCCTACCTAAGACGATCTCTTCGATAATATTACACGATTTTAAGTAATTAATATGTTTAGTAACTAATGTATAGTTAAGTCCCGTCTCTCTTATTATGGATGTTATGTTGATCTCACCATGAAGTAGGATAACTTTAAGTACCTTAACTCTACCCTTGCTTGAGAATATATCTTCAAAACTCATTAACCGCCACTACCTTCATAGGCTATCTTAACCTTAAGTAGCTCATCAACTTTAGACTTAATAATGTTTAGAGGTATTAGGCTTATAGATATGTACGTACTTCTTCCTTTCCTACCTTTCAGTGATGTTGAAGATATTAGAATTCCTAACTTCTTTAAATTTACTATATATTCATAAAGCTTTGTATGTTTCCTAGGTTCGACGCCGTACTCCTCACATAACTTATTATATATTTCTTCAACTATGCCAGTATTTACGTAAGGATCTCCACTCTCCATCAGTGCAGTTACTACGGCCTTTAATGTAAGTAATTCATGGAAACTTAGGTATGGTAGAGCATCATTCAGCATCACCGTGTTAGGTTCAACTATCGAGCAGGCCTTCCTAACATGATCTAGTGAAATAGTCATAACACCTTCTCTCTCAGCTATTTCACCAGCTATTAAGAGTATTTCAAGAGCGGCCCTAGCGTTTCCGGGGCCACCTTTATCACTACCTATAGTATCTGATATATACTTCAGTACATCATCAGAAACCGCCCCTTCAAATATTGATTCATCAGCTCTAAACTTAAGTATGTCGTATAACTCGCGTGATGTATAGGGATTAAACATCACTAGGTTCTTCATTAGGTACGATTCCGTCGTTGGATCTAGCATCGATAGTGAGGTAGCGGACTTGCTTATGAATATGAAGTTCAACCTCTTGACTTTATCTGGGAACTCATCATAAACCCTGATCAAGAAGTAGATGGCATCGCTTCCGGCAACATTAATGAAATAATCGAACTCATCTAATGCAAGTATTACGTACAAGTTCTCACTATCTATTAAGTCTAACATATAATTAAGGACTTCTCTAACAGATAAGCCTCTTTGAGGTACTGGAAGTCTTAACTGTCTTACAGCCTCATTTACTACTTCAAATAATGTACGGTCCCTATGACAATTTACATGGACGTAACTTATGTTTAAACCTCTTCTCTTAGCTATTTGTGTGAACTCCTTACCAAATATTCTTGCGGTGACGGTTTTACCAGTACCTATACCACCCACAATCATAGCTTTATGGCTTATGCTTCCAGGCGTTAGAAGCATAGGTTTAAATATATTTGTCAATGTTTTCAGTTCGTTTTCCCTATGCGGGAGTGAGTTAGGTAGATATTCCGGATATAATTTCTCCTTACTTTTAAATAATGACGCCCTATTCAATTCACTTTCAATTATGTTACGAATATCACTCAATAATTTCACCTAACTCAACTATCATATTAATCTTCTACGGTAATACTATATTAACTATACAGTTCATTAACTTTAGTAAATAATTAAAGAACCTATACCTAACACATAGAACAAAAGACACCGCTAAATTCTACTGATGCGAAACTATTTTTGATAATACTCATAAATACGATTTTATGCGAAGAGTAACGAGTTAGTTAATGAAAATAGAGGGTTACTTCCTCCTAGGTCTTTGCTCTCTAGGTCTTTCAACTTTAGTTGGTTTTGGCGGTGGTTTGGTATATGTGGTCTTGATTTCATTGATCCTTTCTTCAAGATCGGCCTTTAATTTATCCGCAATGAATCTACCGGTGAAGTAGTCGGCTTTAACAGCAATTGCTAATTTAGTGGCTAAGGACCTCGCTATCTTACCTCTTTGCCACCTAGGTGCTTTATGGATCTCAGGGTATTGGAAGATTACTCCGTGTTTGGGTGGTTTACCACCAGTCCTTAAGGCTCTGAATAACGCTTTTTCAGCACCTAATACCTGTATTGTACTAGCTGGTAGTTTAGCTAATGTTTCTAGGCTTCCAGTTAGGCTTAAAAGCCTAGCACCTAGTAAAGGTCCTACTAACTCTGTGGTATTGGGTGCGACTTCCTTCATCACAGAGCTTAAGTAGGAGGTCAACTCATCACGTAACCTATCAAGTTCTAACATAATGTTGGCTAAGGTCTGTATAGGCTCTATATCGTGGTTTGAGAGTTCGGCGCCCATACTCTTTCCTGAGATGCTTATAATACGTTTCGCCTTCCCCTCACTAAACCCTAGTTTCTTCAATCCTTTCTCATCTACGTAATCCCTACTGCCTAACTCAGCTACTATTTTAGCATAGTCTATATGTTCCTTAACCAAATCATCGAGTTCAGGGAAATGTATGCTATACCATTCCCTAAGTCTCGATGCAAATAAGTTGAAAACCTTATCAATATCGTCTATTGCTCTAATAGCCTGAACAGCTAATAAGTCCCTCTTTTGTGCTACCTTCCTTAACTTACTTCTTGTCACAGTTAGTGATAACATATGTAAGAACTCGTGATATTCTTCTTCAGATTTTATGAAACCAAGCTCAACGAAATACCTCGGTAATTCATTCTTAAACTTTAATAGAACCTCACTATCAGGTTCCGCCACCGACTTCAAGCCTAAATCACTTAGATGCTTTACATAACCTTCAATATCTACAACAACATCTAACTCCTTACCGTAATTACCTATAATATCATTTACAAGGCTTAGAAACTCATCTGTAGGTTGATCATTCTCTATCTTTAAGACTCTTTCAACTAACTTATTAATATCATTAGGTGCTATAACTCTATGTATGATTTTACCATTAACGTCTATAGCGAATGCACCTATTACTGTATCGGTGAGAAACACCTTCATATTGACACCTTTGATTAACTACGCTAAGGAATTTAAAAACATATTTTAAATTATATAGATAAGGTTTCACCTCCTCTAGGGGTCCAACTAAGAAGAGGAAAAGAAATCAAATCTGATAACCTCATAAATCATAATAGAGCTCAGCTCATTAAATTTTATATATCTTCATACTATCATAACGTAGGTGTATAGATGCCAACACACGGATCGATGACTAAAGCCGGTAAGGTAAGAAGTTCGACCCCTAAAATACCTCCTAAACCTAGAAGGAATTTAGTTCCTAGGGTTAGAAATAGGAGGGAATTCTGGATCAGAAAGAGAAAAGAATCAGGTCTGCCGGTGCCTATCGTAGTTCCACCATCATCAGTTCCTAGGAAGAGTAAGTGACCAATTTAATATTTTAACATTGTTTAGGTGGTATTACGGTTACGAATTTGAAGCCTGGAGATTTAATTAGGGTTATTAAGGATGGTCATATAATTGAAGGAGTTTTAATGCCTTCAACGGAATTAAGTTCTAAGGATGGCGTAGTTGTTGTGAAGCTTGCTAACGGATATAACGTGGGTATATCAATAAATAATGCCCGCGTTGAAGTCGTAAAAGAGAATTATGTGGCGATGGGGATCTCTGAGGATAGAGTCACTTCAACATATGTTAAGGGTGAAGTAGGTAAGTTAATCTCCATAGTAAGTACTGGCGGCACAATAGTTAGTAAGGTGGAATACGAGACCGGTGCCGTCAGACCAGCACTAACTGCTGAGGATTTGATAAACTTTGTTCCAGAAATTAAGGAGATGGGTAGTGTTGAGGTAGTAGACCTCTATAGAATATTAAGCGAGAACATGACCCCAGATCATTGGACCTCAATATCCAGAGTAGTGGGGGAAAAAATAGTCAGTGGCGCTGACGGCGTTATAGTGGCGCATGGCACTGACACACTCTCCTATACGTCCTCCGCTTTAGCTTTCGCTCTTAGGAATTTACCGCTACCTATAGTATTAGTCGGCTCTCAAAGGAGTAGCGATAGACCCAGCTCCGACTCAGCACTAAATTTATTAGCGTCAATTATAGTCGCGCTTAATGCACCCTTCGGCGAAGTAGTTGTAGCGATGCATGGAAGTATTTCAGACAATTACGTCTTAGTACATCGAGGTGTTAAGGTTAGGAAGACACATTCCAGTAGAAGAGATGCGTTTCAAACAATAAACGATGTGCCCTTGGCTAGGGTGGTTTTCCCTGAAAAGAAATTACTAATAATTAATAGCAAGTACTTAAGCAGATGCGGAAAGGAAGATCTAATAATGATGCCTAATTTCGAGAGAAGGGTGGCAATCATTAAGGCTTACCCAGGACTAGACCCTGAGATAATAGACTTTCTCGTTGATAGAAAGTATAGAGGGATAGTTATTGAGGGTACCGGTTTAGGGCATATAAACGATTCATGCATACCATCCATTAAGAGAGCGGTTGAGGAAGGTATAGTTATCGCTATGGCGACGCAGACCATTTTCGGAAGAGTTAACATGAACGTCTACACAACAGGTAGGAAGTTACTAATGGCAGGTGTTCTACCAGCTTCTGACATGTTGGCTGAAACAGCTTATGTTAAACTTTCATGGTTATTAGCAAACTTCAGTAACTTAGCGGATGTCAAGGAATTATTTATGAAGAACTTAGTTCATGAGATAAACGATGTTCATGAAGAACACACGTATCCTAGGTGGTACCATGGAGATAAATTATGACGAAGTAGGACTTCAGGTGGGTTTAGAAGTTCATCAACAATTAGATACTAGCAGTAAGTTATTCTGTAGATGCCCTACAAAACTTTTTGAAGGTTCTGATGAAGATATCGCTAAGATTGAGAGGTATTTACGTATTGCTAGGAGTGAGACTGGTGAAGTAGATCCAGCAGCTCTCTATGAATATATGAAAGGTAAAAAGATGGTTTACCTAATACCTAAAGGTCATGTATGTGCTGTGGAACTCGATGAAGAACCTCCGCATGAATTAAATAGGGAGGCATTAAGCATAGCAGTAGGTATTTCCATAGGATTTAAGTCTAAGATAGTTGATGAAGTACACGTTATGAGGAAGATTGTTGTAGATGGTTCTAATACAACGGGGTTTCAGAGAACTGCTATTATAGCCTTAGGCGGTGAGATGCCGGATGATGAAGGTGTAGTTAGAATACAAACGATATGTTTGGAGGAAGACGCTGCGAGAAAGGTAAAGGAAATAGATGGTTCCATCATCTACAACTTAGACCGATTAGGTATTCCACTTATTGAAATTTCTACAGCACCCGATATTAGGACTCCCGAACAGACTCTTAGAGTTGCTTCTAGGATAGGTCTAATGCTTAGGCTTACTGGTAAGGCTAAGAGGGGATTAGGGACCATTAGGCAAGATATAAACGTATCTATTAGGGGTGGGTCGAAGATAGAGATTAAAGGTATTCAAAATCTCGAAATAATCGATAAGGTTGTAGAGTATGAGGTTATGAGACAGCTATCGCTTCTTAGGATAAGAGATGAGGCTATTATGAGAGGTATTAAAGATGAGGATATATGGAATAAAGTTTTTGACGTTAGTGAGGTATTCAAAGACTCTAAAAGTAAATTAATATTGAGTAATTTAAGGGAAGGATATAAAGTATATGCCTGCGTTTTAAAGGGGTTTAAGGGATTATTGAAGGTTGAGGTACAACCAGGCAGGCGCTTCGGTACAGAACTAGCTGATTACGCTCGTGAATGGGGTGGTGTCCCAGGAATTATACATACTGATGAATTGCCTGGATACGGTATAAGTATTGATGAAGTCAAAAAATTGTATAGGTTCTTGGGAGCCGATGAGGAGAGAGACGCAGTAGTTATGGTTGTAGGGACCGAGGACAAATGCGTTAGGTCTCTAAACGCTGTTATAAGTAGAGCTAGGGACGCTCTCCACGGGGTACCTAAGGAGACTAGAGTAGCTAATGATGATGGAACTACTAGGTATATGAGACCGCAACCAGGTGCTGCTAGGATGTATCCAGAGACTGATATACCTCCAGTAAGGATTGATGAAAGCATAATTAAGGATGCATTAAGATACGTACCCAGGGACCCTTCTACAGTTTATGATGAGCTGCTCAATAAATACTCCTTGAGTCCTGAACTAGGCAAGCAACTACTGAGGAGTCCCTATATAATTCATTTCTATGACTTAGTAAGAGAGTTTTCAAGCGATACAATATCACCTCAATACATAGCGTCATTGCTAACTATTCAGCTCAAAGGCCTAAAGACTGAAGGAATACCAATAGAAAATATAAATATTGAGGTTATAAGGGAGGTACTCAATCTGTTAAGAAGCGGTAACTTATCAAGGGATGGGGTGATTGAGGTTTTACGTGAATACGCGTTGGACCCTAAGAAACCTATTAATGATTTAGTAAAGAAATACGCAAAGAAAGACTTAGACGAGGTTATTAAGATAATATCTAGAATTATAGAATTAAATCGGCAAGAACTAATGATGAAGAAAGAGAAAGCTTTCAATATAGTTATGGGGCTTGCAATGAAGGAATTACGAGGTAAAGTTGATGGTAAGGTAGTTGCTGATCTAGTTAGGACACTACTAAACGAGTTATTATTGTAAATTTTAAACGTAAAAAGGATTATTTTACTCTGAAGCCTCTATGAATATTATATTTTCTGGCGGGATGTTGAACTCGTTAACTAATATATTCCTCACCTTAACTCTATGATCTCCTTGAAGCTCAACATGTCCATCCTTTACTGTCCCTCCAGTAGCTAACTTACTCTTAAGGTGTGACGCAACCTTCCATAAATCAAATACTGCCTGATCTAATCCTTCAATAACTGTAACTTCTTTACCGAACTTCCTTTTTTCAACCTTAATCTTTACAACCTGTTGCTCAGCACCTAACTGAACACATAATTCAGGGGGTAAGCCACCGCATAAGGCTTCTATATCAACCCTACTATTTCTTCCTTTCATCTCACACCCTTACAATATGGATGTTTTACATAGACGTTAATAAACTTTTTCGAATAACCATACCATCTAAAACCTTTACCTGTGAAGTAAGGAGGAGGTTACTCAGCCTTAACCCTCTTCCACACATCCTTCCTAATTTTAACTATAACCCTAGATGAACAGTAAGGACAGCTTATTCTTTCTATCAACTCTATCTCTTTATTTGAAAATGTCCGTCCACACATCCAGCACTTATATAGTATTTCTCCACTCATACTTCATCTCACTACTGATCTAGGAAGCATTTAAACATTTAAAAATATCCATTAATTCATATTAAAGCTTTAAAATCCTAGTACATTAGTAGAAATAAGGGATCGTAGCGCCGGGGTAGCTCAGCCTGGTAGAGCGCCGGGCTGTTAACCCGGTGGTCGGAGGTTCGAGTCCTCCCCCCGGCGCCATTAACGAAGTCCTCCACATTGGAAAACTTATCTATAATTACCTTACCTTTAGAAGAGTTCTTAATCCTAAGACCTCAAATATTGGTGGGAAGTTTAATAGTTGCTATTATTGATTGTAAGTAGATAGTCAATAACATCTTTCGAGAATTTCCCTAAGTACTTAATTTTACTTAATTTCTTCAAGTACTCGTTCCAATCGATCCCTAATTTACGTTTCCACACTCCATATAATTGTTTAAGGTTTTTATAAGCTATTAAATGATATTCACATAAGTGAATACCGTCAACTACTTCGTAGCTACTTCTTTCGCATATTTGGCATTTGACCCTATTATTCGATCCTATTATTTTGAGTACTTCTTCATTGTTTTCTTTATTTATTCTCTCTTTAAAAACATCTAACTTATTCTTAAGCAATTGCTTCGCCTCAGAAATCACAAATATCCGAGTAGTAGTACCTTTAATAATATTGTTTAGTAATTCCTCGAACTTCCTAGTTAAGTCAACACTAGTTAAGTCGCTGAAGAAATTGCTTAAGACTTTAACTACTTGAAATCCCAATTCTGTTACCTCTACATACTTAGATGATGTTTTCAAGTACTCCCTCCTGAATAGATTCTCTATAATTTCTGCTCTAGTTGCCTCAGTGCCGATGCCTACGGACTCCATCCACTTAAGCATAGATGTTTTAGTATATCCTTGAGGAGGCCTACTATAGGTAGTTAATACCTTAACATCCGCGACATCAATGAAGTCTCCTGCCTTAAGTAGGGGTACCTCCTTACTTGCAAATCTTATGTATGGGTAGTACCTCGACCAGCCATTACTTATTACCTTAGAACCACTTAATGAAAATCTGTACGTATCAAAGACGATGATGTTTTTAACTCTCCTTAAGTGAATTGAGTCAGCGAACGAGGCTAGGTATCTCCTTACAATTAAGTCGTATACTTTAGCAGCATCATTCCTTAAACCTTTTGATGGTTTATATCCTGTAGGATATATTGCTGGGTGGGCAGGATCGTCCTTCTCCCCCTCGCTGGGGATTAACCTATCCTTAGCTAGCAGCTCATTGGATAATAGACTATATTCTCTAATCTTAGCTAAATTAGATATTATCTCTCTATTATTTAAATTCCTAGGGAGTTTCTGACTATTAGTTCTTGGATAACTAATCAGTGAGTCTAAGTATAATTCCTCAGCTATCGAAAGTGTCTTAGAGGGTGAATATCCGTAAATCCTTGAAGCCTCGTACTGAAGGTCAGGCAGGTTAAACGGTGATGGCGGATGTATATAAACATCACGAACTTCAGACTCATTAACCTTTAACTGTTTGTTTTTCTTTATTCGCTCCGATAACGACCTAACCAGACCTAAATCATCAAACGGATCAAATAAATTTTCTAGTAAGTATTTACTGCCATCAATAACTACCTTAACGCTTAATGAGAACTTCACATCAGGTACGAAAGTACTAATGTCTAAGAAGTTACGGACAACCTCAACAAGTGTTGGGGATTGAACCCTCCCAGCACTCAATACCAGCCTTCTCTTATAAATCCTCCCAAATACATCAGATAAAGCTCTGCTGACGTTGATGCCCCATAACCAGTCAAGCTCATGTCTACATAGACCAGCTTCAATCATATCCCAATCAATAGGTTTTAAATCATTAAATGCTTGTCTTAACTCGTCCATGGTTAAGCTTGAGAACTTCATCCTCTTAGACTTCTTAGGGTCTCCGAAGTTAGATATAATCATATAACCTATTACGGAACCCTCAATATCATAATCACATGCATTAATGTACTCAGAAGCATCCCTCGATAACTTATTCAGTAATTTAAAATAATTCGTTAGGAACTTCGCATTGCGGTCTTCAACCCATCTAGGGACCCATCTATAATTAAATACTGGGTAACTACCCTCATTACCGGATAAAGTGAATAAGTGACCCGCAGCACCTACTACAACTATTAATTTACCTCTGACCCGTCCAACCCAGTACGGGATTCCGTAGTCTCTATGCTTCTCATTTAGGCCTAATGCCATAGCTATTTTAGCAGCAGCCCTAGGTTTCTCAGCAATTATAAGGGTATGATCCTTAATCTGCGCATTCATAGCAGTAGACCTATATAGGAGGTAATGGTGTTGAGAGAGTTAAGATTAAGAAGTAAATTATGAGGATTCTAGTCTTAATGCTTATTGGTGCGGAAGTCTCAAGCATGTTAGCCACCCCAATATGTGGTTTAAACCCTGACAAGAATAATGCGAGGATAGAGAAAACCCCTAGCCAGACTAAGGCACCGTTTAAAAATAGGGTAGACATTAATGAGAAGATAACCATGATTAATACAGTAACGAGACTTATCATAGAATGTGTTTTAACTGATGTAACTCCTCTAATAACATGACCACCATCTAATTGCCCTATCGGGAGTAAGTTAATGAAATGTATTAGAATCATTATCAGAGACGCATACGCTGCTGGATTAAGTACCGTCACGAATCTCCCATCAGACAGCATCTCTATTAAGTTCATAATGAGGTACACCGATACAGGAACTATCTCTATATATCCTAGTAGTCCCTCACTTAGAGCGGCCTGCGCTACCTCTATAGGGATTCTAGGTGATAGTGAGTAACTAATTGAGAATATAATTAATGACGTGATGAATCCCATAAGCGGTCCTGAAATCCCTAACCTCAGTAGTGCTGTTAAATTCTTCGGTAAGAACTCCATCCTAACTATTGCGCCGAAAGTACCTAATGGTGAGATGATAGGTGCTGGAATAAAGATGGGGTATGAGGCCGGAATATTAGATTCTTTAACAATCAGTAAATGACCTACTTCATGCATTATTAAAGGAATAAGCACGCTTAATGCGAAAAGACTCATTTCATAGATAATTCTACTCTGGGCAACCCTACTCCCTAACAAACTTAAGTTATTGCAAAAGTTAAGAGATATAAAATAACCAGTAATTAATACCGAAATTAGAGTTAACCCGAAAAGAATGGATGAAAGTCTGTAAACGTTGAGGCGGGCCTTACCACCATTTATAACTCTTAAAACAGTGACGTCTCCAGTATTATATAGTATTGGGTAATAGTTCATTACAACTAACTCATCATATAATTTACTAAAGGATTTCTCCATATCTTCCTTACTAGAGATAACCACATACTCTGTGAAGGTATTATTTCTAAAACTCTCAATTACACTGAAAAACTTATTTATAATTGTCATTAGTTCTAAGGCATTACTTTTTTCATTACTATTCAAGGCCGAAGACACAAAATTCACTACTCGGAGTTTTAAACTGCCACCGTCTTATAAAACTTTTCTTCAAGCTCTAAAAGCTTTTTAACAGGTATTAGTTCTCTCTCACCGTTAGGTTTAACCCTAATTATAGTTATTGGTAATACACCCCTCTTCAATTCTTCAATAGCTATAATTACGTTATCTCTAGGTAGTTTACTTACATCGATCAGTGGAGGAGCTCCTAAAGATAACTGAAGAGCTCTCGCACTAACTATACGTGCCTTCTCATACCGTGTGAGCTTAGGAGGTCCGACCTTAACCCCTGTAAATTCCTTTAATTTCTCCGATACTGTCTGCATACACTCAACACCGCAAGTAGAAAATCATATTTAGAGATAAAAAATATTTATTGTGTAGTATATATTAGTTCCTATCTCTTCATTTCTTTGTTAATGGTGTTAATCAAAATCGAATTTACCCTTCTCCTCTTCTCCAAATTCTCCAGCTTTTCCGCCCTTACCCTCTTCCCTCTTCATGGGTGATGCAGCTATTATATCATCCACCTTCAACACCGCCGCAGCAGCCTCGGTTGATGCCTTAATGATCTGTTTCTTGACTATGACTGGTTCAGCAACATTTATAGTTAGGATGTTCTCAACAACTTTTCCATTCAACACATCGATACCGGAATATAACCTCCCTTCTGTATGTAATTTCCTAAGTTCCATTAATGTTTCTAACGTATCCATCCCTGAAGTTGAAGCTAGCACAACAGCTATCTCCTCTAAGGCTTCACTAAATGATTGAATAGCTAATTGTTCCTTACCCCCAACACTTTCTGCATACTTCCTCAGTCTTAAGGCGATTTCTATCTCTGGTGCAGCACCTCCAGGAATTAATTTAGGATCTCTTAAGACGTTCCTAACAGCATGTAGCGCGTCGTTTAAGCTCCTCTCAGCTTCATCTATAATCATGTCGTTAGCTCCTCTTACTAATATAGTTACTGCTTTGGGATTCTTGCACCCTTCGATGAAGACCATCTTATCATTACCGACTTTCCTCTCCTCTACTAGTTCTGCGTAACCTAAGTCCTTCTCAGTTAGATCTCTGATGCTTGTAACTATTCTTCCTCCTGTTGCTCTCTCTAATTTCTCCATGTCTGACCTCTTAACCCTCCTCACTGCTAGGATTCCCTTCTTTGCTAGGAAGTGTTGGGCGACGTCATCAATTCCTTTCTGACAAACAACTACGTTAGCACCAACAGCAACTATCTTATCAACCATATCTTTAAGCATCTTCGCTTCTTCATCTAAGAACGATCTAATCTGTTCGGGAGAAGTTATATTGATTTTAGCAGTTATTTCAGGTTTTTCAATCTCTAGTGGGGCATCTATTAATGCTATTTTCGCTTTCTCAACTCTCTTAGGCATGCCTGGGTGTACTACCTCCTTATCTAGCACTACACCGTAAACTAATTGAGAATCAGCTAATGAAGCACCTTTCTTCTTCTCGATCTTGATGTTATCTAATCTAACTTCGTAGGCCCCATCACCTCTTTTCTCAGAAGCAACTACTGCTGCTGATATCACCATATCTATCAACTTATCTATTATGTCTGGAGTCGCTAGGTACTTACTGGCTAGAGTTGTGTAGAGAACCTTAACTAATTCTGGCTTGATCTTAGCCAAGCCCTCAGGAGTCTCAATCCCGCTTATGTCTAATTTAGTAGCTATCTCATCAAGTATCTCTAATGCTTTAGTAGCTGCTTTCTTGTAACCCTCAATAATTATGGTTGGATGTATGTTCTGATCTAATAAGGACTCTGCCCTACTTAATAAGGCTCCCGCTAAGACAACAGCTGATGTAGTTCCATCACCTACCTCAGCATCGACAGCCTTAGCAGTCTCAACTAATAGTTTAGCAGCAGGGTGCTGTACCTCCATCTCCTTAACTATTGAAGCGCCATCATTAGTAACAGTTATGTCGCCAAAACTGTCGACAAGCATCTTATCCAGACCTTTAGGTCCTAAACTCGTCTTTAGTACTTCAGCTAACGCTCTAGCTGCTATTATATTATTCCTTAACGCGTCCCTGCCTTGAGTCCTTGAAGTACCTTCCTTTAGTATCACAACAGGTATTCCATATAGTGCAGTCATACTCTAATCCCTTGAATTCTATTTCAGTGACTTCTATATAAGCTTTAATGAACATTCTAACAACTTAGAAACCATCAACTAAGCAGCTTACAAGTATAATTTCCTGCTTAGTGAGATACGTCCTAATAAATAACAAGGTCTTTTAAATTTATAAAGGTTAGATCATCTGGTGTCTGCATGAAGTTAGATTTAAAGGACGTCATAAGGATTTATGAAGAGCATATATCCCTTGGTGATGTAGATAAAGCAAATCTTTTCATAGCATTTATTACGGGGGTTTTGACCTTCATTAAATATCATAAAGTTGTTGATGAGGATTTTATATCTAGGTTTGCAGGGAGTTTAAGGCATGAACTCATTGAAGGTCCTAATTACTTAAATCCCTACGTAATGGAGTTACTGGGAATCTTAGAAGAAGAAATTAATGAAGTTACATTTAACGAATTAATAACTAAGTTAAGAGCTTTACTTAGGGAGGAACGGCTTGATAGACTTGAAGTCTGATTCATCTGTTTTATGTACTTCATGTGGTAAGAGAAAAGCAATTTATTTAAGGAGAACATCAGGGGAGAAGTTATGTGTTTTATGTTATGAGAAGGCCTTGATTAAGTCTATTAAAAAGACCTTGAGGGATATTAAGGAGTTACGTCCAGGCATAACACTTACATCCGTTATAATGCTTGAGAGGCTCGTTCCTAGTCTTACTTTGCTATATCTTTTAAATAAGGTTGAACGGAGATACGGATGTAATGTTTCAGCCTTAATAATTAGTTTAAGGGGGTATGAGAAATTTGTTGAAGGTATAGTTAATTCGATTATTATAGATAAATTTGGTCTTGAGAAGAACGCAGCAAAAGTGATAGATATTGAAGGAAATTTGAAATGCATGCCAACTGAGATGATAAATAGTTATTTAGTAACACTCTCTACTAAAGCTGATTCCTACTCTAACATAATAGTGCTTCCCTTCACTCTAAATGATGTTAATGAAATCATTCTAACCTCTTTATTAGATGGTGATTTAAACACTGCACTAATTCTACAGTCCTTCAGGATCGGCAATATAACATATATCTTACCCTTTTACAGCATCCCTAACTATGATATCTACATATTCTCATATTTGAGAGGGATTTATACCTCCTCCTTATGTAACTTAATATTAGAGCTTAACGGGTGTAAAGAACATTCTTCTTATAGAGATTACTTAATAATTAAAGAGTTAGTTAAGGATCTTAGCTACAATAATCCAGAATTAAGTCAAACGTTAATTAAGTCAATTAATAAGTTATTTAGAAGAGATCTATCATTAAGTCCCGAAACGTAAAGTTAATCTAATACCGTATTGTTGAAGTATGTTCCTCATACTTGATTTTAAGACATAATAATCTACCTGTACATCCTTAAAACAGTCTTCCTGTTCTAGCACATTCCTACCCCTAAAGTATAATCTTATTAAGGGTAAGGTGTTTATACCCTCACTCTCCCTAAACATAGCTTCGGATGGTACGTCATCAACATTAAATAACGCAAAATCTATTAAATGCCCAAGCCTAGATTCAAGTTTTTGAAAAAGACTTATCATATAGTTTCTTGTGCTGAAATCGCGCCCTACAAAACCTACCATAACTATCTCGTTAATCGAAACAGTCTTCTTAAACTCCTCAACACTATTAAGTATTTTCAAGACTTACTCCGTCCTCGCATAATTCTCTGTAAGAATCCCTAATTAATGTTTTATCATTACTATCTAAGAGTACCTCAATATCTACAACCTCCTCCCTCAAGTCTATAGGGTGTTTAATGCCGTTCCCATTAATTATCACGTAGTCATATTTCATTAGCTGGCTTAACTCATCGCATGTTAATGAACGAACATAATTCTTAAGTATCTCGCTAAACCCTAGGAACTCCTTCAACTGTTTCTCAGTAATTACGCTTCCACATACTATACAGTGCATATCCTTAGTTAATGCGTTAAATAGACAGACGGGGCACATGGCGGGTAATGTCTTAGAGCGCTGCTCTATCCACGACGTCCTCCATAACCTTCTAAGTAATGGTAGCGTATCCTCACGACCTAACCTTACTACTTCTTTATATATTCTAGGGGCTACACCTAATATTGCCTTACCTATATTACCAACCACAAAATCTATATGTTCAGGGTTTAGCCGTTCTCTAATATTCAGTAATGCTAAAGCTATAAATGGGTTTACGTTATCGGAAAATCTCCTAAATCTCTTAGCTATTGTTTGAACATCAGGTCTTGAAGAAGGAGAACCATACAATAACTCTACCGGGTGCTTAAGTATTTCAAGATATTCTTCTTTACTCAGGGAGAGGAAATCTAATCCTAAGGAGTTGACTAATTCCTCAACGTTCTTCTCCAGCCAAGAATCTATATCAACATCCTTTTTAACTTTGGTAACGCTTCTGCCTTTCTCATCAGCGCTTTTTTTAGAAACTTCTCTACCATTAACTCCACCATTAGCTCCTCTACCGCCCTCCTTCTCAACTTCTTTCCTCTTTTTAGGCAATATTCCCCCTACTAAGTTTTATTTCCTCGTCTAGTACCTGCTAAATCAGTGATTCATTACTGTCTCTATAGAGCTTCTATAGTGAATCGCCATCAGTAAACCGACCCATCATCACGTTATTAGATTCAGACCCGGTTTCAAACATCATCTACTTTAAAATATGTTGACCTGCCCCTCTATTATCAGATCCGTAAGTTTAGTTATATTGTTTAATTCATGCCTAACTAACTCCTCAACATCTGACTTAACTGCCTGGAAATTCGAGTTATCGTCGACTATTAACTTAACAACAGCAACTAAGGGTTCATTAATTGGTTTCCCAATCTGACTTAAGATTTCCATATAGACCTCCTTAACCTTAGGTACTTCATTAACTACTTTATCACATAAGTATCTAGCTAGGACGTTATACAGTTTGCCGACATGGCTTACGGGGTTCTTCCCTGCAGTAGCCTCAAGACTCATAGGCCTTAAAGGAGTTATTAAACCATTCACTCTATTACCTCTTCCAGTAGCACCATCATCACCATGTTCCGCTGACGTTCCAGTTACTGATAAGTAAATTACACCTTTTTCAGGATTGTCGGCTGTGTTAACGTATACCTCAACATCATAGTCTTTAGCTATTTTAGACGCTAGATCAGCCACTCTATTAACTACTTCTTCCTTCACGGATATATAATGACTTAAGTCTGGTATTAGGCTCGATATCATAGCAGCAGCTATCGTTAACTTAATCTTATTACCCACACGTAAACCCATAACTTTAACATCCTCCCCTACCTCAGGCAACACCTTCTTAGTATCACTGCTGTTTAAGTATCTCTCAACACTATACACTAACTTTTCAAGAGATGAAAGCGGTGCATAACTAACTCCGAAACTAGTATCGTTAGAGAGAGGTATGGACTTAAGTCCTAACCTATAAGTTTGGACTAAGTCGGTACTACCGCTTCTAATCTTATAATCAACAACAACATGTCTTTCTGGGTCTAAAAACCTAAAGTTTTTCTTTATCCAGTCTCTAACTGCTTCAACAACTATAGTCCCCATGGGAACATACTCTAATGAATTATTGCTATTGATAATGACTTCAGTACCCCTACCAGCTACTATGATATATATGGGGTGTAGTACCTCGCCACCGCCGAACTTAGGGGCTGATTGTCCGCCTACAAGAAGAACTTTATCTAAGTTATGATGAAGTATTAGACCATACCTCTTTAAATAATATTTAGATAACGCAACACTTGACGCTTCAGCAACAGCGTCTGCTATATAGTCCGGATGTCCCAACCCCTTCCTCTCCACTAACTCAACGTTCTGCTCCTCTACAGGTACGAACCTCAATTTCTCTACTACTATATTTGCCTGCATCTGCCATACCACTTAATTGGTGTTATATGTCGTTATTAAATTTAATAAACAGTTAATGTAATCTTATATTACTCGTAGTAATATTATGCTAACTTCAGCAACAACTTATGAGGTTATCCACCGCTGTAGTCAACGGCTATGTAAAGTATTTGACTACCTCTTATGAAGACTGTACCATATTTAGCTATAGGAGACTTTCCATCATCAGAAAATTCCATACATCCACTTAGTACCACGTTCATTGTTAAGTCCACCATAACTAGTTTACCTACGTATTCATATCCATCCTTAACTTTCACCAATACATTCTTATTTATGGCAGTCTTCAATGCCCTAAACGGATTATCGATCTTAGTGGTCCCCATTAATCTTTTACCCTCAAGAACTAGCTTCTTGCGTTTTTAAATTTATAAGTTTTTCCGGAGGCTGCTAAGTCCCTTAGCATTCTATAGTTTGTGGATTTCTATTTTTCCGTGTACGTGTTCCCCTAATGTTTAAATTATTATCTCATGAACACTATAAGTTATTAACTTAGATAAGAATTAACTTACGCGGATGGCGTAGCTAGACTTAATACTGAGGTAGTTTGGGGTGGGCGAACAAACCGATGTGATAGTCGGTATTGATGTTGTAACTTCCGGTTCTAAATTAAGTGATTACCTGTATGCGCTAGCTGTATTAAAGGGTACAGAGTTAGTTGTTCATGAGAATGTAAGCCTTAGCAGGCTTATAAGATTCCTTTGGGAACTCAGACCAAAATTAATAGCTTTAGACAACATCATGGAATTAGGTGGGAATAAAAGAAACCTCATTAAGGTGCTTAAACTCCTACCCCCTGAAAGCAGAATAGTGCAAGTGACTCTAAATGATAATGAGTTAGTCGATCTACGTAGACTTGCTATTAGTGCTGGTCTCCAACTAGAACAAGGTAAGTTATCGCCTCAAAAAACGGCTGAGATCTTAGCCATCCTCTGTAGTAAAGGGTTTGGTACAACGTTGAAGCTCTTCGAGGATAAGGTTAAAGTTGTAATAAGTCGAGGTAGGGTTCCGGGGTCCGGAGGGTCAAGCTCAGATAGATTTAAGAGAAGTTTAAGGACATCAGTTTCGAGCTTAGCTAAGAAGTTTAAGGAGGAATTAGATAGAAGGGGGCTAGACTACGATTTAACTTTTAGGAAGAGTGAGGGTGGCATTGATAGTGCCTTATTCACTATTTATGCGCCAAGGCACGAACTCAGTGGTATTTTAAGGTCTATGAGGGGTTACGATGTAAATATAAAAGTTAAACCAGTCATTAGGAAGAAGTTAATTAGTACTATTTTCAACTTACCTCTTAACAGATATTTAATAGTTGGTGTCGATCCTGGTATTGAGACAGGGTTAACCGTAATCGATCTAGATCTTAAACCATTAGTTGTCACTAGTGGTAAAAACTTTGATAGGGAGGAAATTATTCAAACAATCCTTAAGTACGGAACACCAGTTTTAGTCGCTACTGATAAAAATCCGCCGCCTGAAATGGTTGAAAAAATAGCTGCTAACTTAAACACCACATTATATTACCCCCCAAAAAGTCTAAGTAGTAGTGAGAAAGACGCACTAGTATACGAATACTTATCAACGCATGGGTTGAATTTAAGGACAACCCATGAGAGAGACTCCCTAGCTTCATGTATAAAGGCGTACAAAGAATTTGAGGAGAAATTCCGACAACTTACCGCTAAACTTAACGAGATAGGATTACCTGTGTCGAAGCTTCAAAGGTTTAAAGCTGAGATAATTAAGGGTAGGAGTATTGCAGATGTTATTGAGGAGGTAATAAGTAACTACATCAGTAAGGAAAGTACGCATAATAAGGATAGTATAGTCCGCGTTATTAAACAACTAGCTAATGAGGAAATCAGTAAGAAAGATAGGGAGCTTCTTAATCAGCTCGAGAGGATTTCTAAAGAACGTGACATCCTACGTGGACGTATTAAGGAGTTGGAGAGACGTCTTTCGGAATTAGAGACGGAGTTAACGATAAGGAATATGGAATTCGATGTCGAGGTAGCTAAGGATAGGGAAGTCTCGGAGTTAAAGCATAGGTTAAGAAAACTTGGCGATTACGCAAAAAAATTAGAAGAGCAGATGTTGAACGCTGCAAGGCTTTTAGATCGTTATAGGGACTTATTCCAGTCAATCTTTGACGGTAAGTATATGTTGGTCAGATATTTACGTAGATTAACAATAGATGAATTAACTAAACTAACAGAGGAATTAGGAAGAACGTTACGTGAGGGTGACGTAATATTTGTAAGGGAGTTTCATGAACCTGTAGAGGAGGTTTTAAAGAAACTTAGCGATTTAAAGTTGAAGGTGGTGACCCCTAAATTTGCTGATATTCCTTCATATATTACGGATAAATTTGATTTAGTGATCTATCGTTGCGAGGACTTCATAGAGATTAGCGATGGTTTAGTGGCGTTACCTACCTCCGTTATTTCAGAGTTATCGAGATTAGAGAAAGAAATTCGTGAGAGGATTAAGAGGAGGTTAGAAATAGATCCTGATAAACTACTAAATCTAATAATGGAGTACAGGAATGAGAGGATTGCTGAAGCCGACGAGAATTGATTGACTTTAGAAATATTTCATCTCATTCATTGATACGTGTAAGGGATGATTTAATACTGAAACTATGATTACCAAACATCCTCAATCATATAATTAGGTTGAGAAAATAATTTACGTGTTAGAAGTGATAGGTAGCCTACTACCGGGATCTTAAGTGGTAAGTCATTAATCTCCAACACCTTTCCAACAACTCTGGAAGATGGTACACCTACTAACTCAAATTCCTGGTAGTCAGGTAGGGCATTGTTATCACCCTTAGTCACATAATACTGTTCATCCCTGATACTATGTATCTCAACAACTCTATGTATTATGAATCCATCCCCTAATTTCTTCTTATATATTATTACATCTCCTACATTGATGTCCTTAGATTTAATTATTATGACTAGGTCTCCCGTCTGAAATAGCGGCTCCATACTAGGACCTTCAACGGTCCCTAAGACAACAAATCCTAATGTATTAAGTAGTATAGCTATCAGTAATAATACCGCTATAATATTGCCTAAAATTGATAGTAGATTATATCTCATGTATTAAGTCACTCTTCCTCTAAATCACTCAGATCAACTTCTATTATCTGACCTACACGTTTCTCTTTTTCTGACTTCCCCTTCAGAACCTTCTTAGAGGTACTGCCCTCAACCTCAACCTCATCACCTCCAGTTTTTATCTTACTTACGACACCTCTCCATCTATACCCGCAGTTACCGCAGTTAAATGACCCCATAATAGTTATAGTTATTCTACCTTCAGAATCCGGCAGAGGCGATATTAACTGCCATGTCTTTTCAGGTTTAACTTCTGAATTACATTTAGGGCACTTAACCATTCGATCACACCTTCTGAGGAATTATAAGTTGGCGATAAATTAAACTTTAAACAATTCTTACATTACTCCAATCTAATTTTTTAATGATAGTATTTAGTTGAATGTCGATTATTGCTAAATCACGTTCCTCGGTATTAAGGAGGGCTAAAGTCGGTGACTCTGCTAGATAACCCGAGAACGCACCTGGATTAATGACTAACGCATTATTTATTATCTCAGCCCTAGGTGTATGAGTATGCCCATACATTATTAACTCGTAATGCCCGCTTAATGCTAATGAATTAACGAATCTATCGGTTAGTTCCTTAGGGCCGAATCCATGCAGAATTAACGCCTTCATACGATCTATTTCAATTTCAACCGGTGGTTCAGAAAGTTGACCTAAATTAGTGACGGTCTTCATCATTAACACCTTATCCCCGTCATTATTACCAAATATTCCTAAGAACTTAATACTACTTTTTTCCAGGACCTTAAGTAAGTTCTTCAACGTAAATGGCGATACATAATCTCCTAGATGTATTAAGGTCTCAATATCTAACTTAGATACATACATAAATAACCTATCAATAAGCGAAATATTGTCATGCGTATCCGAGATAAGCAGAATCTTCAATTTAAACCCCTTAAAAGAAGAACTAACTCTACCATTTTATTTTAATATAAAAAATAATGTATTTAGTGTTTGACTAGTACTTAAAGATTACTTAGTATCTTAGGCTGGGTATTCGTCTGGAACTTTAGCTCTGAAATACTTACCTGATTCAGGGCTCTTGAAGAGACCTATTTTAACCCCTTTCCTACCCTTAGGTGCTAAAGTCCATACCTTCTCAGGTACTAGTGATACTTCTTTACCGGTTGTAGGGTCTTTCACCTTTATAGATGACTTCTTTGACATGGTCTATATCACCATGATAGTAATGGCTAATCATTGTTTAAAAGTTACGTAGGACCTTTAAAATATGATGATTATCATAAATAAAAAATTACTTCAAATATTTTAAAGGATTATTTTAATATTAAATTCATTAAATAGTCTTTAACTCATTTAATAATAATGAAAATTTTAACTGAATGATTAAAATACTCAAGGAATTTAAACAAAGGTAATACATAATAATCGCGAACTCCATAAACTTCTACACTACGTTCAGAACCCAGCTACTAATCACTGCTCATAGCTTTTAACCGTCATCATCAATTTGAATTTTTTATTAATGGTTATAACTATTAATCAAGGCCTTAATGAATTTTCAGACAAATGCCTTAACATCATTAACTCAGTTCCGGAGGTACTCATCACCTTACCTAGTCAATTATTAAATATGTTCATTTAATTAATATTTTATTTTAATTTATAGAAAGAATAACTCAATATTATGCATAATGTTAGGTAAGTAACTCTTTAAGTATGTGTTCTGGTGTTATTAACTCGTTTGAAGGCGTCCTTAATAACCTCTTCGAGTCCTAATCCGTGGAGAGCGCTTATACAATAGGTCGGCACTTCATTGAATTCTTTTAATATCATCTCTTTAATTGTCTTTATACGTTCTGCATCGGCGCTATCTATTTTATTAATAAGAACCATAACTTTATGGCTTCCGAACTCATTAATTATGTTTGAGAGTAATTTAAGTTGGCTTCTTAGACTGTAGTAAGTTTCTAAAGGATCTACGAGGAATAATATTAAGTCGGCTAAGTACTTTACTGCTATATATGCTTTTCTCTCTATAGGGTTTAATTCATTAAGAGGTCTATCTAAAATTCCTGGAGTGTCAACGATCTGGATTTTAACCCCATCTACTACTTTATGGCCTAATATAATATCTTTAGTTGTGAAAGGAAATTGCGATACCTTAGGTTTAGCTGAAGAAACCTTACCAACGAATGTTGATTTCCCTGTTTGCGGCATGCCAGCAACCACAATCGTCGAAACGTCTTCAAAGCAGGGAGTCTTAGATAGTACAACTATGGCTTCTCTTACCCTATTTAACTCCTTGTCAGACCTCCTAATTATTGAGAGTACTCTACCCACATATTCTCTAAATACTTTCTCAACCTCCTCGCTATCCAGGGAAGACTTTACCTTAGCTCTGTAATGTTTAAATAACTTATCAATGACTCTGAGCCTCCTACTCAACCTACTAACGAGTTCAGAGTAGTCGTTGATACCTGCTACCTTAACTACTTCTAGGTAGAAATCCTCTAGGGGGGTTTTAGAAAGTACTTCCAGATTAGATATTAATGCCCTCCTAACATAATTATAAATTTTATCTACCTTAACGATGTACGTGAATACGTGCTTCCTTTTTATCCCTTTAGGGACTCCAATACTTGATGAACATATATTAAGGACGTATTTTCTGACCTCACCAAAGCTTGGTATACGTATGTTTTTTACTTTCTCTGAAAGACATTCCTGCTCCAAATAACTTCACCATCTCTTAAGATAGCCACTACTCTATGGAAGGGTATTATAGCATCCCCAACAATTAATCTATCACTTAATATTTTCACAGCATCCCCTAAAGGATATTCTCTTAAACCATTACTGCTTAATCTATCGATAACTACTACTGAATACTTACCTCGATCTGACGCATCTCTCCAGTATATCTTATTTAACTCATTCCTTATGGTGTTGGTCTTCAAATACCGCATCCAACCTAACTATGTTACTAAACCTTATATTTCTGAAAAGCATGATTAATTGGTTGGTATTAAATGGCATATAGGGAGATAGGAACTGGTGCTACAGCGGTAGGTCTTAGAGTTAATGAAGGGGTAGTACTTGCAGCAGAGAAGAGGGTCGTATATGGAGGCTACGTATTGAGTAGGGTGGGGAAGAAAGTTTTCCTCATTAAGGATAGGTTCGGACTAGCTTGTGCTGGATTATTTGCAGATATTCAGACCATAAGCAGGTTAATGAATGTTGAAATACATAGGTATGAAGTAGAGACTTCCAGAGCTATGAATGTTAAAACCGCTGCTAAGTTACTCTCAATTATACTCTATCAGTATAAATACATGCCTTTTCTCTCCGAAGTAATCTTCGGCGGCATAGATGATAGCGGCCCTCATATATTCATAATGGATCCTTTAGGCTCGCTTATAGAGGATGACTATGCTGCGGTAGGTACAGGTGCACCCGTAGCTATTGGTGTTATAGAGAGTGAATATAAGAAAGAATCAAGCCTAGAGGATGCTGAGAAATTAGCTATTAAAGCTATCAAAGCAGCGATTTCTAGGGACGCCGTATCAGGCGATGGCGTAGATGTTGCAGTTATAGCTACGAATAAGTCCTATGAGAAATTTTATCAGGTAGTTTAACTACGACTGACTACTTCAGTATTGAGAGAGCTAAGGAAGTACAGAAACTATTAGCTAAAAAAGTTGACAGAACCAGTAAATTAGATAAGATTAACAGCGTAGTAGGGCTAGACCTATCATATTCCAAGAATGTAGGTATCGCTGTAGCGGTCCTCCTCGATTTCCCCCAGCTAAACCTAAGGGAGTACGCAGTTGTTAAGGGGGTTGTAGAAATTCCTTACATACCTGGTTTACTAGCATTCAGAGAGGCACCACTCATGGTTAAGGCGTATGAAAAACTCGGTCATGAGGCCGACTTAATCGTTGTAGACGGTCATGGCGTCACTCATCCAAGAGAATTTGGAGTAGCTTCTCACGTGGGATTAATGCTAGATCGACCAACGATTGGTGTGGCTAAGAATTTATTATACGGTAATATCATAAGAGGATCTGATGGTACAGAATATATAGTAGTGAACAATAATATTGGGGGATTTATCTACATCAGCTTAGGAAAGAAGCTCTATATTTCAATAGGCCATAAAATATCTATAGAGTCATTAAAGTCTATAACTCCTCAGCTTTTTAAATCGCATTACCTACCGGAACCTACTTATATAGCTGATGTAATCTCTAAAAAGTTTAGGAGATCTCAGTGATAAGATTAAAAGGGGCAGTCACCTCAGGTAATGGAGTAGGGAAAAAATATGTAAGTATGCCCGTATACAATGGTATACTCACAAATATACTGAAAGCCAAACCTTTTGAAGGAACGCTCAACATAGTATTAAACAATTTATGTGTTGAGGAGTTAATATCTCGTTGCGCCCCAAACATAGTTAACGATATCTCTTTCGAGGGCAACACGTATGGAGGTTTTTACTATTGGAACTGTAGAATAATTAATGAACGTAAGGGGATCTCCGAGGATGTAATTGTTTTAAGACCCTTCAGAACTAGGAACCCTAAAAACGTTGTGGAATTGATCTCTAGTAAGTATTTGAGGGAGAGATTAATGTTAGAAGATGGTGATGCGGTCCTCCTCGAGTTCTTATGTGGGTGAAGTACTAATGATCAATAAATTAAGATTTGAATGCTATCGCTGTCCTCATTGTTGTTTCTTCAAAAGCGAGGATGAGTCACCGATAGTGTTTGAAGATGAAACCACTGATCTTAGATTAGAAGCTACTAGATTCGGTGTAGAGCTTAAGTTTGTAGACATGGGTGGAGGCCTTTTTAGATGGGTGATAAACGGGTTCTGCCCTTTTTATAATACCTCAGAACATTATTGTAGTATTCATTCGAAGAAGCCGTTATCCTGCAAAATATATCCTCTACTTCTAAATATAAAGACAGGGAATATACATATATCAACAGCCTGTGAGTGGGTAGTTAGAAACTTAAGTAATTTACTTAATGAAGAGATCAATTTAGAGGAAGTATTTAAAGATGAAGTGAATTGGATTATAATACTATATAAGAAGTTACTTAGTAGTTGAATTAGGTGCTACAATGCTTCCTGGACATAAGGGTTACATAAAGACTTCAATCCTATATGCTACATACGACGAATCTCTTGCCAATGAAATATGCAATACCATCTCATCAAAGTATAAGGTAATTTCCTCTAATAGGAGTAAGGTGGTCAAGGAACTCTATTACGTAGAAGTCGAAGGTGATGTTAAGAGAAGTATGGAAGAACTCCTTAGAGATAAAACCATTTGGTATAAGGTTGAGGTCCTTGAGTTTAAATGATGACTCTAGTCTCACGCTTCCTTCTTAAAGAGATTTAAGTCTTTTATCAGCTCAATCATCAACGTTATAACTAAAACCGTTATTGTTAGGATTTTAATCATATATGATGCGGAGGTCATCACTATCAAAAATATCCCTAAAAATAATACCAAGTAAAGGATTCTGAAATCCATGGCAGAACCTTTAGGTAATTTTGAGTGGGATACCTCTACCACCTAAGAACCTAGCCAGCGACGCTGAGATCGATAGTAATAACGTCATATATAGTGATGGTAAGAATACCAACGAGAAAATCAATGCCATGCCTAAGGACACACTGTTTGCTAAGATGGTATTTACGTTTTCCACACTTATAATCCGTTTTTCATTAACTATTGGTTTCTCAAAATAAACTGATTCATATGCGATGTCAACGTATGCGGAAGAGTTCATGGAAATCAATTCACAAACGTTTACTTGGATTCCGTACCAGTCGAAATTCTCGGTAAAACTACAATTAGTTTTTTCTCCATTAATAAATAAATAATGAATTGTGGTTCCTTTAGGATATATAATTAATAACTTAATATTTGAGGCATCAGAATAAGTGTTTAAGGTGAAACCCACTTCATCCTCACTCACTTTAATAACGTTAGCTACGGTATTAGCCGGTCGCAATACCAATAACTTACCATATGCCGCAGTTAACACTCCTGGAATTGTTAGGTTTAAATTACAAACACCCTTAGGGATGCAAACCTCACTACTAATGTTTTCAGGCTGTGTAGCGAAAATGACACCATATAATTCTACCCGAATATCGTAATTAAAATCTCTAGGTAGTAGGTCGTACCCGCCTCCTAAATTATACCTTCCCTGATCATCCGTTAGGAGTGTTCCCTCTAACTCGCTATGGGAGTAAAGGTGAATTACTGCGTTAGGAATAACCATCCCCGAAGAATCTAATACATAACCATATATGCTAGTGGTTTCGGGACTGATATCACTTAGTGATGCCTGAAAATTTTCGACGAAAGCGGGCATTAAGGGCAACCCTATATAAAAAACTAAAGACATAGCTATTAGGTAAGCCCCTGCGTTCTTACCTATGCGCATAGGTAATGAGTAAAGTACGACACCTAATACTATTAAGTACCTATAGTAGTTAAGTATAAAGGAACCTAGGAACGCTAGTAACCTCAGGGCTGAGAAAGCAGCTGATAGGTAACCAAGTACTATATTAATTGGTGATGAAAGAATTGATGTATAGCTTTTTATTAGTCCCGATATGTAGGTCAGTGCAGAAAACGCTGAAAAAACCATCGCTATCCTACTACCTACCCATGTAAAGTAGGCATTCCAATCAGCATTAAGTAAACTCTGCAATAAGTTAGCGAGACCTAATATTAACGTAAAACTTGAAATCAATATAGATGTTGAAATACCATCAATTATTAGGTTAGTTCCCCACCTCTTAACGGATTTTAATGGAATAGGTAGTGAGTAAAGAACTACGCCTAAATTATAAGTTAGTATTGCTAGATCGAAAGCTATCAATAGTAGGTCGTCACCACTCATTGAGATAATCCACCTATGGTTGAGGTGGTGGCGGCATCGGTTGCGCAATATTTGAGGTTATATACGAAATTAGTGAGAATATCGAACTACCTAAGGCCAACCAAAACGCCGCCATAATAGCGTCCTCTATTAAAGATTGTCCAGTCCGCTTCAATCTATAGAAAGGTATAGGCGAACCCTTCAATGCCCAACCAACAAACCAAGCTAGTAAGAAAATAAACCATGCAATAGCTACTACCTGAACCGTTAAATCTCTTACGAAATCAGCTATATTCATCTATCTCCCTAAAACCTAAATAACTTATAAAGTGTTCATTAGCTGATAATCGGGGCTTAGTTTCGATGACGGCTTAACGATTCAGTATTGCTAATTTAATTTCTATTTACGCTTCATCAATAATTATAGCGGTCGTAACTTTAAGGGCTCTGCGAAGCATATAATCGATCATTTTTCCTAAGTAATTCCACAAGCATGTTTTACAAACATCATGTTTTGTTGGAAGTCCTTTCCTAAGCGTGGGGGAAATCTAGCGGGGTTAAATTTAAAAGGTTTAAGTCCCTCATAACTAGAGGGGTTGGAGGGCTAATGATGGGGGTACATACTCTATTAAAATATGAAGGGGTGCAGTCTTCCTACAAAGTAATTGGTAAGCACGTCTACGGTAATTTATATGAGTGCGACCCAAATCTTTTATCCGATAGTGAGTACTTAACAGATGTTGTTGTTGGAGCAGCTAAAGAGGGTAATATGACCTTATTAGATGTTAAGTGCTGGAAGATAGAACCGGGCGTAAGTGTAGTTGCAATAATTCTAGAGTCACATATAACCATACATACATGGCCTGAATACAACTTCGCAACGGTTGACGTCTATTCCTGCGGCCTACACACAGACCCTGAAGTCGCCTTCAAATATATTGTGAAGGCATTAAAAGCAGAAAGATGTGAGTATAAGGTCGTTGATAGATCTCTGCATCAAACATAATTAAATTTATTTTCATGCTCACTATAAATGATGTTATTAATGTAAGAGTTTATTAACCTCAAAATAAATCTTACTTAGGGAGGGTCTGTAAGGGAGTGATAGGAAGGCCCTCCAACCCCGCGGTGATTGGGGTTTATCCTAATTAGCGTCCCCAACACCGCTACATCTTCTCTATCTCATTTCTCACGCTCTTTAGGAATCTTAAGGCTACTTCATTATTGCCGTAGGTTGATATATAGTATCCATTGCTTAAATCTTTAACTCCCTCTAAAATCTCTTTAAACATTACCTCATTTGCAGTTATGAAATCATTTGTTCTTAAAAGATTTATTATTCGTTCCCTTTCAGAACTACTTAAATTAATCCCTAAATTACTTAAGGAATTTAATTTTCCAATACTATCAATAACTGCGTAAGTAATCACTAACTTAACATCTACATTATATGTTTTTAGTAACTTCACGAATTGTTTAAACCTATTAACGTCGTAGATAGGTTGCGTTACAATAAACTCAGCCCCAGCTCTCAATTTCCTTACACACCTCAACACTTCAAGTTCTAAGTAATTACTGTATTGATTTACTGCCACACCTATGTGAGCTGGCTTACTTCCTAGATTAACCTTTTTGCCGTTATGGTCAATACCTAAATCACTCAATAATCTAGATAAGTACACTAATTGCGTAGAATCTAATTCAAAGAAAGCCTTCACATCGTTTCTGGGCCAATCACCAGTTATGAAGATATAGTTACGTATGTTGCAGTTTAATGAAGTAATTAAGTACGGAATAAATTCCTCCACACGTTTATTACGTGATGCTATATTTATTATTACATCAGAGTTCATTATGTTGTTCTTAATTAGTAGTGCTAGAGCAAGCTGATCATACGTTCTCAACCCCATCGGCGAATCTACTATGGTATAAGCGTCTACGTAAGGCGATAATCTACCCAATAAATCAATTAATTTAGGTATGTCTTGATTATTAGGTTGGCTGAAGACCTCATACGCTACTGCCTTACCCTTACTCAGCAGGCTCATAAATTTTGAGAGATCCCTCCTAGGTGGTGGGTAGTAATCCCTTAATTTAAAATAAGGCCTTAGGTTTACCTTAGTAAATACATCATAGCGTTTGTTAGGGGAGCCTATCTTACTGTATATTTTAACCCATACGCATTCCCCTGATACCTCGCATTGAGTATCCCTATATCCACCGCAGGGGCCGTTCAACATGTTCTTAAAACAGCCGCCCACCATTCATTCCTAATCGTAGTAAAATGCTTAAAGTATTAAAATATTAGTAATTGACGGTTAAGATGAGGATTGGTGTAGTAGGAGGCGGTATTGGAGGGTTACTCGCTGGTGTTAAGATCTCTGACTCATGCGATGTAGATTTGTATGAGGAGCATTACTCGGTAGGATATCCTAAACACTGTACTGGATTAATCAGTGAGAGGGTCCTTAACTACTTAGGTAGTGAGGTCAGGAACTACGTACTAAACAGTTTCGATAATTATGTTCTTATTCATACGCTGAGGCCTGCTAAAGAGTTGAGGCTTAAGTTTAGGGACACTATTCACTTGATTGACAGACCCGCAACTGAGAAGTACTTAAGCGAAGAGTTTCAAGGCCGTAGAGGTTCACTGAAGTTAGGTTTAAAGGTCAACTCAATAAATTCGGAGACTACTTCATTGATTGTAGGGGATGGATCAACTCTTAAATATGATGTTATAATCGTTGCTGAAGGTGCCAGGGCAATATTAACGAAGTCTCTAGGGATGTGTAGTAACGTAACCTACCTTGTAGGGATACAGTCGCTTATCAAGCTTAATAACGATCTAGACAGTCCTTACGTTTTTTTCGGTGACGATATCAGTCATGAATTCTTTGGGTGGGCTGTCCCCGCAAACGGTAAAGAATTAATTGTTGGATTCGCAGACCGTTACGTAAGTTATTCAAGATTAAATCACTTAATAAAAACTTACCTAATTAGGAAATTAGGGATTAATGAGTTAACAATTAAGGAGGTCTTCGGTGGGTTAATACCTATATCAAAACCATGTAAACAAACCTTAGGTAGTATTATAGGTATCGGTGACGCTGTTTCTGTGGTGAAGCCCTTAAGTGGTGGTGGTGTATACGGTATCGCTAATCAGGTAAAAGTATTGAAGGAATCGCTGAGTAGTGATTCACTCGAACTTGTATTTGAGAGGTATAATAAGGGATTAATAAACTTAATAACGACTCTTAAGATACAGCACATACTTAGGAGATTTATTAGTAAGAGATTTAATAGTTTAAGTAATTTTGTCATGAAGCTTATAGATTCTGGGATTAACGAAATCACAATATCGAATTACGATAAATATGTACCTAACTTATTGGACCTTAGAAATAATCTCAAAATTTTTAGCTCCTTCATTATATAGGTCGCTACATCGTCCGCAAACTCTTTCGTTTTTAAACGGCCTTACCCACGATCATTGTGGTGGACTGAAGATAGCGGTATGTAGTGAATGCGGTAGTGGCACTGCTACGGTATTTCAGAAACACAGTGGTAAGTTATTGTGTAGTAAGTGTTTCATAGAAGATTTAATACTTCGTGTATCTAATGAAGTTCGCAAATATGATATGTTTCGCCCTAACGATAGGTTACTACTCGCCGTTTCTGGTGGTAAGGACAGTTTCGTACTCCTAAATATTATTTCGAGGATGCACGAACCAAGTAGGTTAGGAGTTATTACGGTATCTGAAGGTATAGAAGGTTATAATAGGGATGAGGACGTTTATTGGGCTCTAAAGAGTAGTAAGGAATTAGGCGTAGATTATATTAAGACGTCGTTTAAGGAGGTAGTGGGCTATAGCCTTAACGATTTAGTAGATATGTCGCTCAGGTCGAATTTTAATGTAAGTCCGTGCACCTTCTGCGGTATGTTGAGGCGGAGAATAATTAATAAATTTGCCAGAGAATTAGGGTATGATAAAGTGTTAACGGCTCATAACTTAGATGATGAATCTCAAACAGCATTCATAAATATATTAAGGGGTGACCTAAGTAGGCTACTTCAGTCACACCCCAGAGGTCCGAGATTAAGCGAACTATTCATTAGGAGGGTGAAGCCTCTTAGGAAAATCTATGAATGGGAATGCGCTCTATACGCGTACTTAAACGGATTTAAATTTCAAGAAGTTGAGTGCCCGTACATAATTAACAGACCTACTCTGAGGGCTAAGGTAAGAGAGTACTTATATAGGTTAGAGAGTGTTAAGCCAGGGACCCTTCTAAAATTCCTAAACTTCGTAGATGGTTTAATGATTAAATACTTCGACTTCTCTAACACATTACCGAATCTTCCCTTATGTAGTATTTGCGGGGAACCTACAGCTTACGGAAGAACTATATGCAAGACCTGCGAATTACTTATTAAGGTGGGTATCATTTTATGAAGGTTGATAGGGAGTTATGGATTAAGAGGAAGGAAATAATGTATAAGAGGTTGTTAGAAGATCTCCACATAGGTTACTTAGATGAGGATATATCGGATTTACTCATAAAGATCTTTGAGAGAGAGAACGCTTTTACTATCAGTTCATGTAGCGGTAGGATAATATTCGTTGATGCTCAACTGCCTTGGGTGAGAAAGACTTCTACGGTAATCTTTAAGAAGCATAAACCTATAACTATTGAGGAATATCTAGAGGCTCTCAATAAGCCTGTTCTATATAAATTATGGGTAATTGTTACAGGCCCCATACTCCACATATCAACAGCAACTTTAAAGGAAGCGCTTAAGTTAATCTCCGTAGGTAGGGCTGCAGGATTCAAACATAGCGGCATTATAAGTTTTAGGAGGGATGGAATAGTGTTAGAACTAAAGGGTGGTATAGGACTTACCTACATTATTAAGAGCGGTAATAAGCTATTAATAGACCTTAACAACGTAGCTGAGGTGGTAAACACCTGCAACAACGTCTTGATGAAGGGTAAGGAAAGGCTTAACCGTCTTATGGAGATGCTTAGTAAGCTCTAAACATATATGTCATGCCAGATGATGTCCTCTCTAGTCTTCAGATTCTTCAATAGGTGCCTCGTAGAAGTACTCACCTATGGATTTTTGGTACCTATCTAAGTAGCTATTAGGTTTATTTATTCTAGGCCTCCCAGTCCTCCGGTCTCTTCTGAAGGTTATCTCCAAATCCCTAAGGAAGGTGTTCATGCCACGTTTAAGGCTTGTTGGACTAGATGCCTTGCCTTGTACGCCGGGAGTACCGCTAAATACTATTATATTATCGGCTATATTATCTATTATTGTTAGGTCATGATCTACGACGAAAGCCACAGCCTTCCTAACCTCTACTACCTTCTTAATCGCCTTACATATAGTTAATCTCTCCTCAACGTCTATGAAGGCTGAAGGCTCATCTAGAAGGTAGATATCTGCATCCTTAGCCAAAGCAGCAGCTATGGCGAATTTCTGTAACTCACCGCCACTTAATTCGTTAATACCTCTTAGATAAAGTTTATGTAGGTTCAACCTCTTAATAACGTCATTTTGGAACCAGTCACTACATGCTAGTTGTGAGGATTTGCAGAGTTCTTTAAAAGCTTCTTCAACATTACTCCATTCAAAAAGTTCTGTCTTAACGTACTGGGGTTTATGGCTTATCCTGAGGTTGTTCATCGTTAAGTAACCCTCATCAGGTTCAATCTCCCCAGCAAGTAATTTTATGAAAGTTGTTTTACCTATAGCATTAGGTCCAACTATGCCTAAAACCTCCCCCTTACTGACGTTGCCTTCCTCCACATTTAACTCAAATCCGTTTAATAATTTCCTCAACTTTGGCCATTTAATGAATTCTTCCTCAGGTCTTTCACTAACTCCCACCCCGAATTTGTTGAATGTTATTGGTTCTGGTCGTATTCTCATATTCTCTGATGGGAGATAACCTGTTAAGAAGTTATTAACTCCAGACCCTACGGAGTAAACCTTAGAAAATATACCGAAGACTCCAGGCTCACCGTAAACTATTGATACGTAATCGGATACGTAATCAAGTATGGTTAGATCATGTTCAACAACGATTACGTATTTATTCTTAATGATCTCCCTAATAGCTCTAGATATTCTTAATCTCTCGTAGATGTCTAAATAGCTTGAAGGTTCATCAAAGAAAAAGACGTCAGCATCTCGTAATAACGCTGCGGCTATGGCGAATTTCTGTAACTCACCGCCACTCAGGGTGGATACATTATTATTCCAACAACTATCTAAGTTTATATACTTACGTACTTCTTGCGCCACACCCTTTTCATCAATTCTATTTATGACGTCTTTTACGACACCCTTCACATACTTTCTAATTATATCTACATGTTGAATTTTATGAACAACTCGTAGTTCCTTATTAACTAACTTACTTAAGTATTGGTACATTTCACTTCCTCTATAAAATTTGAGGGCAGAATCCCACGATGGTGGAGAATCTAAATTACCTAAATTAGGTATAACTTCTCCTGAAAGTATTTTAATAGCTGTAGTTTTACCTATACCGTTCTTTCCAACAATACCTAAGACTTTACCACTTATTGGTGTTGGGAGTCCGTAAAGCTTGAAGGAATTAACACCATATCTATGAACAAGCTTCTTCTCAAACTCGTCAGGTAGATTAGTGACCGTTATAGCAGTGTATGGGCATTTCCTAACACATATGCCGCAACCCACACATACTAGTTCATAGATAACTGGTTTACCTTCCTTAGACTGAGAGAGTTCTATAGCTTTAGAACCAGATCTGTTTATAGGGCAAAACCTAACGCACTCTAAGTTGCATTTATCAGGTCTACACAGGTCGTAGTCTATTACTGCAATCCTAACCATTGCTACCTCCGTAACAACTTATAAGCATTCCTACTAAATATAGTTAGTAGATGATGAATGGTGACGGCTTGGACCTTAGATGGCATTAAATAAATCACCACTGACCGACTATTATTTCTCTTTTTAGAATATGGGTAATTTAAATACTTTAATAAAAAGAACCTAAGGTTTCACTTACCTACCACTCTTCTTCCTCCCACTCTTCCTCTTCTTCCTCCCACCACTCTTCCTCCTCTTCTTCCTCCCACCACTCCTCTTCAAACATTTAAATCACTCACACCTAACTACAAACTCAAATATATAAGTTTTTACTAAGTGGGGATCTGTGTTGACCAACGCTTCACACCTTTAGAAGTGGTACACGAATTATAATACTTATTGTAGGTCTCCGAACCTAGTCCACCAACTCTAACTTATAAGGTATATAAACCACACCAACGAATGTTATCAGGTAATACTAAAGGTGCATGCCTATGCCTGTCACGGACCCGTTCAAGAGTAAGATAGTTGAGGAGAGGTTGCTAAATAAGTCTATCTGTAGAAGATGTGGTGCTAGAAATCCGCCGGGAGCTGTCAAATGCCGTAGATGTAAAAGTAGGAATTTAAGACCTAAGAAGAGATTCGGAGGTAAGAAGAGTTAGTAAGCTTGTTTCCTGTTTTAAGTTATCCTTAATTTAGTAGGCTCGATATCTTATCATTAAGATCATACTTTAAGACCTGCATTTCTAAGCCTACTTAATAGTAATTTTTCCTCTTCAGGGAATTCATTCCTAATTCTCTCTTTAATGAAGTTTATATCTAGCTTTAGTTTCCCAACCTTAACTAAGTCAGCCACCACACTTAGATCCTCTAAGTCATGATCCCTACCTGCCCTCGCCTTCAGAGCCACATAATCCTCAATACTTATACATCTAACCCTAATATCCATCAGTTTAGCCTCCTTAGCCGATTTTATGATGTTTTCAGGTATGTAGAGATCTAAAACGTTTTCATGAAGCTCTATAATCACCTCATTATTGTTGAAGATGCAGTACAATGCAGGAGTCCCCCACTCATTTTGAGATAACTCACAACCGAGTTTAGCGCTAATGCTTCTAACTAAGTCTTCATCAGCATATGGGCTGAAATTAGTCACAAAAACATCTACATCGTCCTCGAACTCGTCAACACCTAAATGGAGTAATAAAACAGTACTACCGATTAAAACACCATCAACACCTAAGTCCTTCAACCTAAGAAGTACGTTCCTTAAGACACCCTTATCATACCCCAAATAATTATCCCCAACACCTAAATGATGTGAGGGATTATAAGCTGCGATCAAATTAAAGGCTTAAAAGATTTAAAATCTTAGAAACTCTTACATCTTAGAGCCGGGGTGGCCGAGCGGCCTAAGGCGGCGGGCTGCAGTGATCGTTAGAAACCCGTTAATTCGCGGGTTCGAATCCCGCCCCCGGCTCCATACTTTATTTCATAGAATTATCAGATCAGTGCTTCAAGAACTCTTCTTTATGGGTTAGGTAATACAGAATATAGATATAAAGCAGGTCTTAGGTCTCTTTTAACAAATTTATTTGATTTAAGGCATTAACACAGCTATTGCTATTAATGTAAATCCAATCACAGCCAAAGCTATGGTAAACTCTTTAACCTTCAAATTAACTAACCACCTACCCAACGATATGATGCCCTTACCCACATATATGAAAGCAACGAACCCGACGAGGATAAAGCCTATAATCGCTAGAACTTCGGAACCTGCATTTATTGCAGTAACCCAATTAAATAAACTAGCGATCTTTGAAAGTACTTCAATCCCCATCATTAACACCGAAGTTTTAGTTAGTTCTTCATATATTTAAAAGAATGTAGCCTAAACATAGTCTGCAGTAATGATTAACATTAATTATTATAACGTCTTTATCTTTAAGGCGATCTCTCTAACTCCTTGAGCCTCTTACCTTCCTAGCACTTAAGTCAGCCTCAGCATCTATAGAACTTGTCTTACTCTTTAACTCGTCGACACTAGCTAATAATGTTTTTAACTCATCGTTGCTTAATCCATGCTTTTCTAAGAACTCTATACCATTGCTAGTCAATTTCAGTTTTCTACTAACGGCATCAGTCTCTACTAAACCTAGGTAGAGTAGTACGTTAATGTCATCTCTTAACTGCTTACTGCAAGGGACTCCACCAATGTTTATGAAGTTATACTTAAGTTGTACCTTCGCTTCATTCTGAAGAAGGTGTATTAGATGTGTGAGAGCTTTTTCAGATACACTGTTTAAATGTTTTATAATATGCAGAAGCTTTAATTTGGTTGCATCACTCTTAACACTATCTATAGTTACTACAGGTCTTGTAACTATCTTAAGTTCTTTAGACTGTTTCTGCGGTTGGCTCAGTAGAGTCACCCCATAACTACTAGGTAGAAGGATATTAAGCTTTAATTTAGAAATTGGAGTAGGTAATTAATGAATAACGTTTATTTTTGCGGAGTCGTATTATTTTGGAGGGTAACTGTGGACTTTGATTATTATAAATTTAAAGAAATTTTAAGCACACTTACTAAGGAGGAATATACTGTTCTTAATTACTTCATAAGATACCGCTCCGTCGGTGAGTTAATAGCGTTAAAGGAGTTAAAGGCGTTATACGGTATTCAAGAACCTTCTAAGGTCGTTAATAAGTTAATGTATAAGGGATTAGTAGAAAGGGGGGTTGGATGTTATAATGCCTCTCCCAATTTATTGAAAGTTCTTAAGGAACATAAGACTACTTTAAAGTGAAGTACCTTAATTTGACTTTAATAGGTGTTTAATATGATGGTGGACCCTTTAACAGCTATGTTACGACAACTACCGAAGTCAGCATTAATAGTAATCATAGGAAATCCTTATACGTATTCATTTCATATCGGTTTAGAATTAATTAAGAGGGCATACCTAAACTTTAGGTGGTATTTATTCATTAACGACGTTACGCAAAGATATGCTGAAATTATAAGACAATATGGAATTATTAAGAGTGACATAAACTTCATAAATGATTTATGTAGAGGTGCAATCACTTTAGATAATGTGTTGAGAGTTGACGGTAATTTAGCTTATGTAGTCATTAATAGTGACTCATCATGCATTGATGATTATAATAAGGTTTTATCGAAAAGGGATCCATCAGTAGAGTCTACAGTAGTAATTCAAATTGATGAAGCATATTATAAGTCTATAGCGTACTTAGCAGATTTGATAATTAAGTTAGGAATAGTTGAAGATGCTTACTCATTTAAGACTATATCTAGATTAGCAAAACTAACTTTAGTGAGAGGAGGTGCTACGGAATTATCAGTAAGTTACTCAATAATGCCTAATGAGGTACTCTTCAAGGAATTTACTAGGATTTAAGAGGAATGATAGAACAATTAAGATTATATTGTTCGAATATATTAGTCTTTGGTGTATTTAGTGAGGGGGGTCTCACCTCTAGTTGCAACAGTTTTATTAATACTCATCTCTATAGCTACCTCAGTGATCCTCTGGACCTGGGTATCATCAATGGTTTCTCAAACATCCTCTGAAGTACCGTTCTTGACGGAAAGGATAAAGATTGAGGCCGTCAGTGTGAGTGAGAACATTGTAAGAATATTTGTTAGGAATTTAGTAGATAATGAGGTTAAAATAGGTTCGTCCTACATCATCAATGGTTCTTCAGGCCTAACTATAGCACAAAACTTGAATAGCTTCCGCATTAACGGTGGTAGCGTTGTCGAGATAGATATCGAGTTAAAGACCATACTACCTAAGGGGGTTTACATAGCTAAAGTAACAACTATTAAGGGGTATGAGGCTTCATACGTATTTGCAGTGACTTAAGGGAGTCCGATGTTCAGCCTACTTAGAAAAAGGTTTAAAGATATTGATGTTCCTTCATCTAGTGAGGGTCAGTCCCAAAACGTTATTAGTGAATCCTCAATAACAAACATAATTGATTTCTATCCTTTAATGGAAAACTACTCGTATGCCTTAATATATATGGATACTTCTGGACAGAAAGTGTATAACATCATAGAACCTACCTTAACCAATTACGAGGTCTTCCTAACGGATTTAATCAAAAAGAGAATATTTGAAAGAGGAGCTATTGCCAAGAAGTTAAGGGAAGTTACGGACGTTAAATTAGGCTTAGGGTTCATCAAGGAAATTATTAGGGACGGTTCTTTAGGAATTAAAGCTAAAGGAGCTAATGAGGCATCATTAGATAAGATCTCATATTATGTTGCTAGGGATTTAATAGGTTACTCGATATTGGACCCGTTGATAAGGGATATAAGGCTTGAAGACATAGTCTGTAGCGGTATTAACTTACCAATATATGTTTTCCATAACGTATATGAATGGTTGAGGACCAACATAATATTCAATGATTTAAAGTCGTTAGAGTTAATAATTAATCGTCTAGCATTTAGGGCAGGTGTAGAAATTAGTATTGCTAAACCAATAGTTGAAGGTATGTTACTGCCTGAAGGTTATAGGGTACATATAGTTGTTGATATAGTTTCTAGAAGGGGCTCTACCTTCACTATAAGAAAGTTTAAGACGGAGCCCTTCACATTACCTCAGCTTATTAATCTAGGTACCTTAGACCCTCTCGTTGCTGCCTATCTATGGATCTTAGTAGAGAATCTGCAGAGCGCCCTCATATTAGGGCCAACAGCTTCAGGTAAGACAACCCTCCTTAACGCTATATCACTTCTAATACCTCCAGAGATTAAGGTAGTTACTGTAGAGGAGAGTCCGGAACTGAATTTAATGGGGCATGAGAATTGGGTCTCACTAGTTACTAGATTAAGTTCTGAGTCAGGTGTTGCGAACGTAACTTTATATGAGTTGTTGAAAAGTGCTTTACGACAAAGACCTGACGTTATAGTGGTTGGTGAGATTAGGGGTGAGGAAGCATATACCTTCTTCCAGGCTGTTAGTTTAGGTCATGGTGGTTTAGCAACTATTCACGCAGAGAATACTGAGTCAGTTATACAGCGCCTCCTAGCTGAACCTTTCAATATACCCAAAAGTCTTCTACATTTGGTTAAGGTGTATATATGTTTAGGGAGGGTTCAAATAAGTGAGGGGGTAGTAAGTAGGAAGGTCTTAGAAATACGAGAAATAGAGGGGATAGACCCTAGGACCGGTGAGTTAATAGTTGGGACACCCTTTAAATGGAATCGGGATAAGGACTTAATGCAGTTTTCAGGTTATAGTCACTTGATTAAGTTGATAGCGGATAAGAAGCAAGTCGATTATTATGAGGTATTTGATGACCTACTTAAAAGGGCTACTATTATGAAGTGGGCCGCTAAGCGTAAAGCTGGTGCTAGAGAATTACAGAGCATTATTAGGGGATTTAGGAGTAACTGGTTAACTATCTACTCAATAGCTGAGTCTGAGGTAGGAGCTTACGTTGTTTCTTAATGAATTAGCTGACGGTCTTGCCAAACGATTTAATGTGTTGGAGAAGTACGTAGTAGGTTCTGGATTAGCTATTTCCTTAAGTAGCTATTTTAACGTTTCAATTAAATTAACTTTATTAATCCTAACATTAACTTTTACGGTTTCATCAATAATTACTACTCAAATATTCAAGCTGGAACTAGTGAAAGGTACTGCAGCTGTATTAAGCGTAGTCTTAATAGTGTTTTCTCTATCTATTTTAACTTTCTTAGCCCTTCCCAAAATACTACATGCTAATAGAGGATATAAGTTGGAGGCAAAGTATCCAGCATTCTTATATTTTTTCTCTACATTAATGGTTTCCGGTCTTGGCTCTATTAAGGCTTTACTCGAACTCAACAACTTTAGGGAGTTGAACGAGTTTAGGATAGAGCTGGAACAAATTATTAATGGTCTACATCTTGGTAAAAGTTTAGATGACGTTATAAATTATGTAATAACTATAACACCATGTAGGTCCTTAGCCTCGCTTCTAACATATTTATTAGGTGTTATAAAAAGTGGTCACGACCCTCTACCAATAATTAATTATTTAATAGAGAGTTATTTCGTAACCATTCGTTCAAGGATTGAAGAAGTTGTTAACTCTATGGGTGTTCTGACGGAGGCATTCATTGCCCTTGCATTAGTGTTCCCGCTAGTTGTTTCGGTTTTATCATCTACTACATCATTAATTCCTATAGGGGTCTTAAACCCCTACTTACTTCTAATAATTACGGCCTTAGTAATAGTGCCGGCAACATCTTTAACATATTACATATTAATAGATTATATGATGAGTAGTGTCAGTATATGACCGCATCTGAGAAGACTAAAATAATAGTGATTATAATCATTTTTTCGAGCTTGTTCTTCGTTCTTATTCAATATCTAGCAGTGAGTGGTTACGTTAAGTTTTATACGATAGCTTTCCTTAACATTCCCTACGGCTACTCATTCACTACCATGTTGTCGATGTCTTTACTCTTGCTTTATTCGTTGTTAACTATAGCGACTCTACCGGATATGAGGAAATTTAAATCAGTAGAATCCCAAATAAGTAATTTCATCAGTAATGTCGCAGTATATTTAAAATCCGGTACTACGCTTTATCAAGCAATATCGTTAGCTAAGCGAGACTTAAGAGGGTACTTTAAAGACGTTGTCGAAAAAATGGATACCATGATTAGCTTAGGTGCGAGTTTAGACGATGCTATAGATTCTGTGTTGAGAGACTTAGGTCACGAGTATGGGTATACCATTAGAATTCTCTCAGTTGCTATGAGAAGTGGTGGGAAGTCCGTAGATGTTGTGGAGAAAGCTTCTAACTTACTAAGTTATTTCCAGTCATACAGAGATTATAGGAGGAGAGTCTTTAGGCAGTATTTGTTCTTACTCGTACTTGTTGTGATAGTATATGATTTTACTGTTGCCTTCATATATTTGATCTTAAATTCGTTAGCAATGACTGAAGCCCTCTTTATCATAAAACCCGATACTGAGCTCATCTACACATTGCTTTGTTACATCTCAGTAATAGTCTCCTTAGTCTCAGGTATATCTTATGGTAAGAGTATTGAAGGTAGTGTTGTTAGAGCCTTTCATTACGTCCTCTTATTCTCGACCTTAAACTTCATATTAATACATATATTACCGATATTTGTAAGCGGATTTCAGTTTTAGGATGTTTTTTCTTGCATAGCTATGCTAAGGCCCTTATCAGTTAATTCATACGAGTGTAAAGGTTTTAATGATGCGTCACTTGATTTGAACATGTTATCGCATTTATGGCATCTATACATGATGTTAGGTGTTGATGTCCTGGAATGACACGTTAAGCATTCGAAGAATGTAGCGTAAATTCTTAATTGTTTTTCATCGCTTATCTCATTACCGCATTTCGGACATAATAGATTTCCGCTCTCATTCCTAGGGAATTTGATTTCACTATCTGTATACCCGCAATTTATGTGCTGGATGAGTCTGGATTTCTCGATATTCACGCTTGAGCATGAAGGACAAACATATCTAGTGGAAAGAGCTAAGGAACCGCACTTCGGACATGAGACAGCCCTATCAATTATTTTCTTTTTTAACAGACCTACCTTAACAAGTTCATCAAGTTTAGGGACGTCGACCTCATTAAAACTCGGGTACTCTAATGAGGCAGAAACTTTAACATTAGGTGTTAAGACACCGACCTTGGCTACTTTATTAAGTATTTCTCGAAGACTCTTAACACTTTCTGACATGGTTACATCACATAACATTAATCGAATCGATAATTTTAATATTTCCTAACAATGGAGTTGCAAGATATCTAACGGACTATATAATATTTTAGATGATAATATTTGAGTGTGGCGGGCCCGCCGGGATTTGAACCCGGGACCTCCGCCGGTCGGTCTCCGCCTACGGGTTAAAAGCCCGCCGCTCTACCTGGCTGAGCTACGGGCCCGTCTACATATTCAGTTATAACTCGGATTTAAAAATACTAATTTAGTTTAAAGGTCTTTCCCTAGCTTATGTCTCATCTTAAAACATGGGGTCATCTTCATTCATAAATTCTTAAATCGTTAGATGTAAAAATTTTTTATCCTTAAAGCTTAAAATAACTCAGAACATCTACTACTTATGAACCTAATACTTACGTGGAGATGTACACAAGATGAGTGGAAAATCTGTAAAGAAGAGAATTAACGTATTAGAGCATGAACTAGTGCCTAAGCATGAGGTATTACGGCCTGAGGAGGTTGTTGAGTTGTTGAAAAATCTCGGTATTAGGCCTGAGCAGCTACCGTGGATTAGGGCTTCAGATCCTGTAGCTAGGGAATTAGGAGTTAAGCCTGGAGATATTGTCAGGATTATTAGGAAGTCACCAACTGCTGGGGAATCTATAGCTTATAGATTTGTAGTTAGTGGGTAAGGGGTGGGAAAATAACGAACGAAGATCTATGGGTTTTGATGGAATCGTTCATTAATGAGAAAGGTTTAGTTAGGCAGCATCTAGACTCTTTTAATTCTTTCATACTAAAAGGTATTAAGGAAATAATTAAGGAGAATAACGTTATACCTACTTCAGACCCTAACGTATACGTAGTTATAAAGGATATAGAAGTTGGAGAACCCCAATTTAGGGAAGTTGAAGGTACATTAGTTGAGGTCTCACCGACTTTATGTAGGATTAGGAACCTAACATATTCAGCCCCTATGTACTTAACTATGAGTTTAGTTGAGAACGGGATTGAAGTATCTGTTCAGAACGTATTTATTGGCGATATACCGGTAATGGTTAAGTCAGTTAAAGATCCTCTCTCAAGGAAAAGTAAAGAAGAACTTATAAAGCTTGGTGAGGATTGGAGAGACCCGGGAGGATACTTCATAATAAATGGTTCTGAAAAAGTTATAGTGACTCAGGAAGATTTAGCACCGAATAGGGTTTTCGTGGACTTCGCTAAGGAAGGAACAAACATTACGCACACCGCTAAAGTTATTTCATCAGCTGCTGGTTATAGAGTCCCCATAATATTAGATAGGTTAAAAGATTCGACTTTAGTCTTGAACTTCCCACCAATTCCGGGGAAGATACCCTTCGTTATAATGATGAGGGCTTTAGGATTAGAGAGTGATAGGGATATAATGTTTGCGGTCTCCTTAGACCCAGAGATTCAGAAGGAGTTAATACCTTCCATAATTCAAGCATCTGAGGTCACTACCGTTGAAGACGCCTTAGATTACATAGGTTCTAGGGTTGCTATTGGTCAAGCCAGAGATGCTAGGATAGAGAGAGCCAGACAAATAATAGATACGTACTTCCTACGTCACTTAGGTGGTTCAACACCTGAATCAAGGCTTAAGAAGGCACTCTACTTAGGTTATATGGCGAATAAGTTATTAGAGTTGGTTTTAGGGAGGAGGGAACCGGACGATAAAGATCATTACGCCAATAGAAGATTGAGGTTGGCGGGCGATTTACTAGCGCAATTGTTTAGGGTGGCGTTCAGGCAATTCCTTAAGGATTTCAAATACCAGTTAGAGAAGGCTAGAGTTAAGGGTAGAAGAATAAACCTAGCCGCCTTAGTAAGGCCGGACCTAATCACTGAAAGGATTAAGCAGGCATTAGCTACTGGTAACTGGGTTGGCGGCAGAACAGGAGTTAGTCAGATAATCGATAGAACTAACTGGATCTCACTTCATAGCCATCTAAGGAGGGTGGTAGCCCCCTTAAGTAGGGGGCAACCTCATTTCGAGGCCAGAGACCTGCACCCAACTCAGTGGGGTAGGATGTGTCCGTTCGAAACTCCTGAAGGACCTAACTGTGGACTTGTTAAGAACTTAGCTTTAAGTTCTTATATATCGGTGGGTATTGATGAGGCTGAGGTAGAGAGACTTCTTTATAGCTTAGGTGTGATACCAGTGACTAAGATCTATGAAGAGTTGGTGAGTGGGAACCAAGAATTACTGCAAGAAGTGTTAAGCTATACTAAAGTTTTCTTAAATGGCACATTAATAGGTTATTACCCATATAATGATGCAAGCGAACTCGTTAATGAGATACGGAGGAGGAGGAGGGCTGGCCTGGTACATCACGAGGTTAACGTAGCGTATAAACGTAGTGAACATATTAATGAGGTATACATCAATTGCGACTCTGGAAGGGTTAGAAGACCTCTACTCATAGTTGAGGATGGGAGAATTAAATTAGACTCTGAAACAATTAATAAGGTTAAGAAAGGGAAACATACGTTCTCGGACTTAGTTAGGCTGGGGTATATAGAGTATTTAGATGCTGAGGAAGAAGGTAACGCGTATATAGCATTAAACATAAATGATTTGACGGTCGAGCATACGCACTTAGAGTTATGGACCCCATCAATGCTTGGAATAACGGCTGCAATTATACCTTATCCGGAACATAACCAGTCTCCTAGGAATTCTTACCAGTCTGCGATGGCTAAGCAGGCAGTAGGTATATACGCAACTAATTTCCAGTTAAGGTTTGATAGTAGGGGACACTTCCTACATTATCCGCAGAAACCTTTAGTGCAAACGAGGTTTATGGATGTTTTAGGTTATAATGATAGACCTTCCGGACAGAACTTCGTGGTGGCTATACTTTCCTATACCGGCTATAACATGGAGGACGCCTTAATAATTAATAAATCATCCATAGAGAGAGGCTTGGCTAGATCTACCTTCTTCAGAGAATACTCCACGGAAGAGAGAAAATACCTCGGAGGTCAAGAAGACCGTATCGAAGTACCTGACTCAAACGTTAGGGGATATAGAGGAAGGGATAACTACTCACTGCTCGATGAAGACGGTATTGTGGCCCCCGAGATTGAGGTCTTAGGGGGACATGCTTTAGTAGGTAAGACATCACCCCCCAGGTTCCTCGAAGAATATAAGGAATTCGGTATAGCAGGAGGTTCTAGAAGGGATACCTCACTAACCTTAAGATATGGTGAGAAAGGCATAGTAGATTCTGTAGTAATAACAGTTAGTGGTGAGGGTAATAAACTGGTTAGAGTTAGGGTAAGAGACCTGAGAATCCCTGAAATAGGCGATAAGTTTGCCTCAAGGCATGGGCAAAAAGGTGTTATAGGATTAACTGTACCTCAATATGATATGCCATACACTTTCGATGGCATAACTCCAGACCTAATTGTTAATCCCCACGCTCTACCTTCTAGAATGACCATCGGCCAATTGATAGAGTCTATAGCCGGTAAGGTAGCTGCATTAAGTGGTAAGTTCGTTGACGGAACACCATTCTATGGTGAGAAGGTCGAAGAACTCAGTAAGGAGTTAGTAGTTCGTGGGTACCCCATGGATGGTACAGAACCGATGTATGATGGTAGGACGGGTGAACTCATACACACACCTGTATTTATAGGTCTCATCTATTATCAGAGATTACATCATATGGTTGCCGATAAAATACATGCAAGGCCGAGGGGACCCGTACAGATACTTACTAGACAACCTACTGAAGGTAGGGCTAGGGAGGGAGGTTTAAGGTTTGGTGAAATGGAGAGAGATTGTATAATAGGTCATGGAGCTGCAGCACTACTTAGAGAGAGACTTACAGAGAGTTCTGATAGAGCTGTTGTTTACGTATGTGAGGAGTGCGGTTTAATAGGGTGGTATGATAGGAGGAAAGGCAGATATATGTGCCCCATCCACGGTGAGAAGGGTAAGTTATATCCAGTAACTATTTCTTACGCCTTTAAGCTCCTGCTTCAGGAGTTGATGAGTATGTTGATCTATCCTAAGATAATTATGGGAAGTAAATATGAGGTGAAGTAGGATGAGTGAGGAGAAAATTATTAAGGGAATTAAGTTCGGTATCCTCTCACCTGAAATCATTAGAAAGATATCGGTTACTGCAGTGGTAACAGCAGATGTTTATGATGAGGACGGACTCCCATTTGAAGGAGGTATAATGGACCCACGTTTAGGTGTTATTGAACCTGGTCAGAAGTGCGTTACCTGCGGTAATTCAATAATAGCATGTCCTGGGCACTTCGGTCATCTAGAATTAGCTAAGCCCGTAATTCATGCAGGATTCGTCAAGCATATATACGATATATTAAGAGCTACATGCAGACACTGCGGTAGGTTGAAGCTCCCTGATGAGGAATTAAATAGATATTTAGACCTGCTTAAGAGGCTTGAAGGTAGATGGCCCATACTTGCTAGGGGTCTTACAGACTACGTGAAAAGGAAAGCAATGAAGGTTATGGAATGCCCTCACTGCGGCAGCAGGCAGTTCAAGATAAAGTTAGAGAAGCCGACATCATTTATAGAGGAGGGATTCGAAGGACCTAGGAGGCTTTGGCCTACAGACGTTCGTGCTAGATTAGAGATGGTCAACGATAAGGATTTAAGGCTTATTGGATACAACCCGGAGCTTGCTAGACCTGAATGGATGGTTATTACAGTCCTCCCGATTCCTCCAATAAGTGTTAGACCATCAATTCTTTTAGAGACGGGTATTAGGTCCGAAGATGACTTAACCCATAAGCTTGTAGACATTATAAGGACTAATGATAGGTTAAGGGAGAGCATAAATGCTGGGGCCCCCGAAGTAATTGTAGAGGATTTATGGGACTTACTTCAGTACCACGTCACAACTTACTTCGATAATGAAGTTCCTGGAGTACCTCCTGCTAAACATAGGTCTGGGAGGGCCTTAAGAACATTGGCTCAGAGACTTAGGGGTAAAGAAGGAAGGTTTAGAGGTAACCTCTCTGGGAAACGTGTAGACTTCTCAGCTAGGACTGTAATCAGTCCCGACCCTAATTTAAGCATTAACGAGGTGGGGGTCCCGGAGGAAGTTGCTAAAGTATTGACGGTACCTGAGCGTGTCACGCGTTGGAATATAGATGAGTTAAGAATGCATGTATTAAACGGTCCCTACAAGCATCCTGGAGCAAACTATGTTATAGATCCTGCTGGGAGGAGAATAGATTTAAGGTATATTAAGGATTTGAAGGCTGTTGCTGAGAATTTAAAGCCTGGCTACATCGTTGAGAGGCATTTGAAGGATGGCGACATAGTACTCTTCAATAGACAGCCATCATTACATAGAATGTCAATAATGGCTCATATAGTTAAGGTATTGCCTGGGAGGACTTTTAGGTTACACTTAGCTGTTTGCCCGCCGTACAATGCTGACTTCGATGGTGATGAGATGAACCTGCATGTACCCCAAAGTGAGGAAGCTAGGGCGGAAGCTAGGGTATTACTACTTGTTCAAGAACATATATTATCCCCTAGATATGGAGGCCCTATAATAGGTGGTATTCAAGACTACATAAGTGGTGCTTATCTACTCTCATCTAAGACTACTTTACTTACTAAGGAACAGGTTTCAGATTTACTAGCAGGCTCCGGTTATGAAGGACCTATACCGGAGCCGGCGATCCTATCACCGAAGGTTTTATGGAGTGGAAAGCAGATCATAAGTCTATTATTACCTCCGGACTTTAACTTCAGAGGTAAGGCTAATATATCAGCAGGTCCATTAAGATGTGAAGACTATGAGTGTTTCTGGGACTCCTACGTTGTTGTTAAGATGGGTAAATTACTTATGGGTGTATTAGATAAGAAGACTTTAGGTTCTCAACAATCTGAGAGTTTACTTCATTGGATTACTAAGGAGTACGGCAACAGTTTCAGTAGAAGGTTCATGGATAATATATTCAAGATGTTCTTAAGGTTTATCGAGATGCGTGGATTCACTATGACATTAGGTGATGTCGCACCTCCAGTTAAGGCTGTAGAGGAAATTAACGAGATCGTTGAGGAGGCTAAGAGGAAAGTCTTCGAACTCATCGAACAGTATAAGGAGGGTAAGTTGGAGCCTATCCCAGGTAGGACTTTAGAGGAATCACTTGAGATTAGGATCATGGAAGTATTAGCTGATGCTAGGGATAATGCAGGTGAAGTAGCTACGCAATATTTAGACCCGTTTAATAATGTATTCATTATGGCTAGAACAGGTGCTAGGGGAAATATATTAAACATAACACAGATGGCGGCGCTGCTAGGGCAACAATCTGTTAGGGGGGAAAGAATAAGGAGGGGATACGATGTTAGGACACTACCACACTTTAAACCCGGTGATATAGGTCCTGAGGCTAGGGGGTTTGTAAGGAATTCATTTGTTAAAGGTCTAACACCTATAGAGGTCTTCTTCCATGCTGCTGGAGGTCGTGAGGGTCTAGTAGATACGGCGGTTCGCACATCTCAGAGCGGATATATGCAGAGGAGGTTAATCAACGCATTACAGGACCTTAGAATAGATTATGACTTAACCGTGAGAACACCTAATAATTCAGTAGTTCAATTCTTATATGGTGATGATGGAGTAGACCCAGGTAAGTCCTCCTACGGAAACGCTATCAATATTGATAGAATAATTGAGAGAGTTATCGGGTGGAGGTTGTAGGTATGGCTGTTAATGAAAGGGAATTACTTGAAGTTCTAGAACCTGCTAAGCAGATACTACCACCTAAGATATTTAACGAACTTTACGAGAGGGTGAAAGATCTATCTCTAACTAAGGATGAGTTAATTAAGGTAGTTGAGCTAACAATTAACGAGTATTTGAACGTATTAGTAGAACCCGGGGAACCTATAGGTACAGTGGCGGCTCAATCTGTTGGCGAGCCTGGCACTCAGATGACTCTACGTACATTCCATTACGCTGGTGTTAGGGAGTTAAACGTTACCTTAGGGTTGCCGAGACTCATCGAGTTAGTAGATGCTAGAAAATTGCCTGAAACACCCATAATGGTCATATATTTAGATGAGGAACATAGATATGAAAGAGAGAAAGCCTTAGAAGTTGCTAGGAGAATTGAAGCGACAAGACTTGAAAACATAATTGCTAGAGTTGATATAGATCTAGTCTCATCTACCATGGTTATAGATTTAGACCCCGAGATGATGGAAGATAAAGGTGTAACTACGAACGACGTCGTTAAGGCATTAAGTAAGGTTAAGGTAATATCTCAAGGCATAAGTGTTGATGAGAGTGATAGTAATAGGATCTACATTCAGGTACCGACGAGCTACGACTTCATGAAGATCCAGAAGTTAAGGGATAGGGTACTAAAGATTAAGTTAAAAGGTATTAAAGGGATTAATAGAGTTATAGTTCAACGGAGGGGCAACGAATACGTGTTAATAACTGATGGTACTAACTTAGAAACCGTACTTAAAGTTGATGGTGTGGATGTTAGGAGAGTTTTCACTAACAGTATCTACGAAGTTGAGAACGTGCTTGGTATAGAGGCGGCTAGGCAGTCTTTAATTAACGAAATACATAACGTTCTTGAGGAGCAGGGATTAGATGTTGATATGAGGCATGTTATGTTAATTGCAGATATGATGACATTAACAGGTTCTGTGAAACAGATCGGTAGACACGGTATAGCAGGTGAGAAAACAAGCGTTCTAGCTAGGGCATCATTCGAGGTTACGGTGAAACACTTGTTTGATGCGTCTGCTAGAGGAGAAGTAGATGAGCTTAAAGGCGTTGCAGAAAATGTTATAATAGGGCAATTAGTCCCTATAGGTACAAACCTAGTCAACCTAACTATGAATCCAACACTAGCTAGACCGAAATGAGGTGAAATAGAATGTCATCCGTTTCAAGGGATTTAGAAAATGAAATAAAGAACGTATTGAAGTCAGGTAAGGCAGTATTAGGAATAAATAACTCTTTGAAGGCATTAATGTTAGGTAAGGCTAAGGCAGTCATAATAGCTGGTAAAATACCGAAAAGTTATGATGAAGATATTAGGAGGTATGCTAGCCTAAGTAATACACCGATAATAAACTTCCCAGGGAGTAGTAGGGACTTAGGTTTAGTATGTGGTAAGCCTTTCCCAGTAACAGCCATTGCTATATTAGATCTAGGAAGTAGTAGATTATTAGACCTTTCGCAATCAGGGTGATGAACGTTGCCTGAAGTTAAGATAACTTCTGAAGAGTTAAGATATATAGCATTACTTCAGGACTTGACCGGTGTTTCAGTAAATGACTGCGTAGTTGATGAAGAAGGTAACTCAATAATATATATAGTTTCACCAGGTCATGCAGGTCTCGCGGTTGGTAAGGGTGGAGTAAACGTTAAGAGGCTCTCTAAGATTCTAGGTAAGAGAATAGAGATTGTTGAGTATGCGGATAACCTTGAAGATCTAGTTCGTAACATCTTCTTACCAGCTAGAGTTTTAGGTACTCGACTCGTAACTTCCTTAAACGGTAAGAAGATATTATACGTTACTGTAGACCCTAAGGATAAGGGTATTGCTATAGGTAAGGATGGAAGAAACGTAACTAAAGCTAAGTTAGTTCTGAAGAGGTACTACGACATTGAATCAGTTAGTATTGTCTAAAAATCTTTTTAAGACAGTAGTAAGAAGTCCTAAAGGTAGTTAGGAATGCCAGGTAAGAAAGCACCAAGTGGTCTGTACGCAGCTAGGAAGTTATCGATAAAGAGGCTTAAGTTTAGATGGAGTCAGAGAGAGTTTAGGGTTAGAATGATGAAGATCAAGAAGAAGTACGATCCTTTAGAAGGTTCTCCAATGGCTAGAGGTATAGTTCTAGAGAAGGTTGGTGTTGAATCGCGTCAGCCGAATTCAGCCCTTAGGAAATGCGTTAGAGTTCAGTTAGTTAAGAATGGTAAGGTGGTGACGGCATTCGTGCCTTACGACGGTGGTATAACGTTCATCGACGAGCATGATGAGGTTTTAATTGCTGGCATAGGTGGTACCAGAGGTAAATCTATGGGTGACTTACCAGGGGTTAGATATAAAGTTGTTGCCGTTAATGGTGTTTCCCTAACTGAGTTATTGAAGGGGAAGAAACAAAAACCGGTTAGGTAACTGAGCTGATGGGCTATGAGTAACCAATTAGATACAACTGCTTCACCACCGCAACCCCCTCTAGTATTTGGTAAGTGGTCTTACGAAGGAGTAATAGTTAGAGACCCAAGCCTTAAGAAGTATATATCTTTAAAACCTGTTTACTTGCCGCATACCGGAGGAAGACACGAGCACAGGAGATTCGGTAAGGCTGAGGTACCAATCGTTGAGAGATTAATTAATAAGCTCATGAGGCCTGGAAGAAATACTGGTAAGAAGCATCTAGCATACAACATCGTAAAAATGGCATTTGAGTTAGTCCACTTAAAAACTGGTGAGAATCCCATCCAAGTCCTTGTAAGGGCTATTGAGAACGTAGCGCCACGTGAAGAGACTACTAGAATCATGTATGGTGGTATAATTTACCATGTTGCTGTTGACGTATCACCGCAGAGGAGAGTGGATATAGCCTTGAAGAATCTCGTAGATGGAGCTAAGTCCGCCTCCTTCAGGAGTCAGAAATCTATTGAGGAATGCTTAGCTGATGAGTTAGTGGCAGCAGCTAGTAATGACCCTAAGAGCTACGCAGTTGCTAAGAAGGAGGAAGTGGAGAGAATAGCGCTTAGCTCAAGGTAAGGAATTTAAAGAGAACCTGACCTTTTATTTAGCTGATAATAGATGGTGGATTGTATTAAGGCTGTAGTTAAAATAGATAATAAGGGTAGGGTAACTATACCGCAGCATATAAGGGAACCCCTAGGTATAGGTTTAGGTATGTATTTTGAGGTCGTCGCGGATTTAAAGAACAGGCAAGTAGTTCTAAAACCTTTGTTTAAGGGTAGGACTGAGGGTCTAGTCGTTGAAGTTAAAGTAATGTTGGAAGATCTTAAAGAATTAGGAGACTTAATTAAAACATGTGTAGGAGGCGGATACGACATAATATCTTTGAACTGCATATATGGGGAAAAGCATGAATGCGTATTAAATATATATGCCATAGACGATGTTCAGGTAAATAAGTTGAAGGAATTGCTAGAAAAGTACGCAGTATCTATCAACTTCTAATAATCTTAGGTAAACTATTTTTAATTAATGTTAGGTAAGCATCCTCCCATTAACATATTTATATTTACTCAGTATTTCATAAATCGGTGACTAAGTCATATGTATTCAGTGTATAAGTTAATTTCAACTCCGACGTTCTTCTTTATGCCTAAGAGGATAGTGTTTGAAGTCAACGGCGCATTAAAGCTAAGTAATGAGCTCCAATTACTTGGTGTAGGAAAAGGTTCTAAGATCTTCTTAGTCCTAGATCCTGCTATTAAGGGGTTAGAACACCCTATTAAGACTGTTAAGAGTTTAGAGGAAAACGGTTATGTAGTTGACGTGTACACTGATGTTGAATATGAGCCGAGCATAGATTGTTTGAAGAGAGCGGTTAGTTATGTAAGGAAGGACGACTTCAAAGCTGTTATAGGTATTGGAGGCGGCTCTACATTAGATATAGCTAAAGTTAGTGCCGCTGCTAAGGATAACCCCGGCAGAGATGTTGAGGAGTTCATCGGGATGGATAAAATACCTAAGAGGTTAACTCCCGTGATTGCCTTACCAACAACTGCAGGTACTGCTTCTGAAGTAAGCCGTTTCACAGTATTTACTAGGGGTGTAGGTAAGGTAGGAATCAACGGATATAGTGTGCTCCCAGACATAGCTGTAGTTGATCCCGTATTCACATATACGTTACCGCCGAAAGTAACTGCAGGCACAGGTCTTGACGCGTTAAGTCATGCGGTAGAAGGTATGATATCGCTTGACGCGACCCCGATGTCGGACGCGTTAGGTCTAGTCACAGTAGAGCTTGTGTTTAAGTACTTGAGGAGGGCCTACTATAGAGGTAGCGATGTTGAGGCAAGGTACTTTATGTCATTAGCAGCTACATCTGCTGGTGCGCCGTTAAACATTGGAAGGGCTGTGTTAGGCCATAGTATTTCACAAACCTTCGGACCCCAGTATAAAGTTCATCATGGAACAGCATGTGGTATGGTGCTACCGTATATAATGGAGTTTTACTTACTAGCTGTGCCGGAGAAGTTAGCAGCAATGGCTAAGGCCGCAGGTATAGACACCTCCGGGTTGAAAGTAAAGGAGGCGGCTGAGGAAGTTATCAAGGCTACCTGGAAATTAGTAGAAGACTTAGATGTACCACTAAGCCTCAGAGATATAGGGATTTCGAAATCGGAGGTAGAAACCATAGCAGAAAGAAGTGTTAAAGAATGGCCTAGACCTAACAGTCCTATAGAGCTTACTAAGGAGAGAGTTACGAAAGTGGTTGAAGCAATGTATGAAGGAAGATTAATGAAGATTAAAGTATATTAAGAAAGTACTTCCTCACCAAACAATAAACATAAATGATTTTTACTTCGTAAATCTTTCACCTAACTCAAATACTTAATAACTCATGGACGTGATTTAAAGCATTGCTATTGATTATTGAGATAAAAATCTTTTCTTAATCTTTTTATTAATAGTTATAATTTAATGCTAACTTGTTGATATTGAGAATGTTGGGCATGAATTCTTAGCTGTCTCTACGCAATCCTTTAACGATTCATCTACATTTCCTTCCGTAGCCTTCCCCTCTACTCTGTATTGACTCACTACTTGGGACTTACCATCTTCTCCAGCCTCAAATACCTGCGGACAGAGCGAATAACAGACACCACATGCTATACATGTATCTTGATTTATGCTTAATTTTAGGGATGCCATACCAAACTACCTCAAATTACTAGATGAGTTAGGTAAAATAAATTTTATCTCTATTTAGCTAAAACACTCTAAAATTTAAAAGGTGTAATTATTAAATACTTAGTTAGGGCCCGTAGCTCAGCCAGGTAGAGCGCCGGGCTCATAACCCGGTGGTCCGGGGTTCGAATCCCCGCGGGCCCACCAATATTAAGTCGTTGATACGATAAGTCTGATCTTCTCAAGCAATTTTAGGGAATCCTCAGCAAATAAGTATATTAAGTGTTCAAATCCTGGAGGACCCAGATCTATTATTGCGTCTGGGTAGGACTTCAGCTTCCTCAATTCTCTAGAGATCAACTCAATTACTGTTTCTATAGTTCTGTTCTCGTAAGGATCTAACCTTACGGTATTCAAATTAAGTTTACTTAAGGAGTTTTCTAGTTCCTTGGAGTACCTTATATTTGCTGCACTTTTAATGTTGGGGAAGTACTTCATCACCTCTAAAAGTACTGAAGCCATGAACCTACTACTTCCGTAGGTTGGTTGTGAGACAGCTTTAACTGTATTAAATACCTTAACTATACGTCCAGGTATTCCGGCAACTTCGTAAATAGTCTTCGCATTAGGTCTGGCCTCAACTATGTTCATCCCAACTTCAGGAACTAATGTATGGGCATCACGCATAGTCTCTAAGGTTTCTAGAGCATATTTAACTCTCTGAATGATTTCGTCATTAACACCAGGTGTTAAGTAATAACATATGTTGCAATTTGACAGTCCACGAACTAATTTTCGATGCGCATTACATAATTTACCATCTTTAAGTTTAGTTAGTAGGAATATAGTTAGGTATGATGTGGCATCACCCAATCTCCTACCTACGATATAGTTGGTAACAACTTCAATAACATCTTTCACCTCAGCCTCATCAAGACCTAATTCCTTAAGTCTTATTAAGTAGTAATTTCGGTTCTTAGAAAGGTATTTAGATATTAATGCCTGAGACACGTATAACGTCTTAGCCACCTGTCTCTGGCTTAAACCCTTATCACTTAGGTTCCAAGCAACTAATGCTTTAATATAGGGTAATACGTTATTCACTACGTCAAATGGTGTTGACAATTACAACACCGAGTTCTGTTAAAGTTAATTATTGAGGAACATCAATCTTTAAGTAAGTGGTTAGTTCTTTATATCTATTCCTAACAGTTACTTCGGTGACTCCAGCTACCTGAGCTACATCTTTTTGGGTCCTTCTTTCATCAAGCATCTGAGCAGCTATGTAGACAGCAGCAGCTGCTAGCCCTGCAGGGTCCTTACCAGCCGTTAAACCCGACTCCTTAGCCTCTTCTATTAAGTCTGTAGCCTTCTTGACTACACTACCGCTTAACCCTAGGGCTGAAGCAATCCTAGGAACGAAATCAGCAGGATCAGAGATAGGTATCTTTATGCCTAGCTCTCTGACTAAGAGTCTATAACATCTGGCAACCTCCTTCTTACTTGTCTTAGTATACTGAGATATCTCATCTAAAGTTCTGGGTATTTTATAAACCCTACATGCAACGTATAATGCGGCGGCAACTATGGACTCTATTGCCCTACCTCTAACAGCTCCTTTCTCAACAGCCTTCCTATAGATAGACGCTGCATGCTCTTTAACAGCCCTAGGAAGACCTAACTGATCAGCGATCCTCTCAAGTTCAGCAGCTGCTTGAGTTATATTCCTATCAATACTGTCCTGTATTCTAGTCCTAATCTGCCACTTCCTCCACCTCATAACCTCTAACCTCCTCTTCAGCTCTAACCTCTTACCCATAGCGTCTCTATCTCTCCAATCAATAACTGTCGATAAACCTCCGTCATGGATGGTAGGCGATAAGGGCGAGCCGGTCCTACTCCTCTTATCCCTCTCCTCAGGTGTGAAAGCCCTCCACTCAGGGCCCTGATCTATGACCCTCTCTTCAATAACCTCACCAGTATTTATACAAATATACTCACCCCTACTCTCATCGTAAATTATTTTATCAGGCGGACACTTAGAGTCTACAACCTTCTCAGGCATAAACCTCACCTCATATAAGTAACGTTTTTAAACTTTACTATCTACCTTTTTAAACTTTACGCTAAACCATTTATAAATCTTAATGAAAATAAGAAATACTTAAAAACACTTAACCTAAAAAATTACGGGGAGCCGCCGTAGCTCAGCCTGGTAGAGCGCCGGCCTTGTAAGCCGGAAGTCGCGGGTTCGAATCCCGCCGGCGGCTCCAATTCTAAGTAATTTAGTAATTAAGCCTACCATATCGGTTTTAATCAACTTAATTCAACACCTATTACTGCTAAAGTGATTACGTATCCTTCCTCCGAAGTTTTACTGTGGTTTAGGGATATCTGCTAGAGTGCTGTAATGTCGATATATTCGTTACGGACCTTAGTTAATTTACATAAATAATATTCAGTAGGGGTTGAACAGCTTCCACATTAAGCGGGGTAGGTTAATATATTCAAGGTTGTCTTAGTCCTTAAAGATTGGAAGATGAGTAGCAGGGGTTCGAAAAGTCCAATATTGGTATCGCATTATTTATGTTATTCAGTAGTTGGATTTCAGGAGGTCCTTTCTGTTAATTATGTTGTTTAGAATCCTGTAAACGTATTCATCAATCATTACATCGTTATTACTTGCTATTATCTTAAGTCCTTCAAATGGGTTTATAGGCGGTTCTGGAAGACTCGGGTCAGGCTTCTCCCTACCGATATAAATCCATTTAATCTTGCCGTGGGATCCTTTAGTTATTCTGTACCAGTATCTTCCAAAGTAGAGATACTTCAGATTAGAGTCTTTCTTAACTATGAGATGTAGGGGTTTTAGGTAGTAACCCGTGTCCTTAATCAGTGAGTTATATTCGTAGATCCTACGTCGGTACGGTAGGAATAACTCCATGATTAACTGGTAACCATCCTTTAAAGTCACATATCCTTTGCCCATACTTCCATTGCCTCAAAGACTTGCCGAGCAGGATTATTAAATGTTTACACACTTATATCTTAGATAATGATAATGATTTTAATTTGCTTAAGACTTCATCAATAATTTTATCTGCGTACCCTTCCTCAATTCCCTTGCTTTTAAGGACTTCCTTCACATACTTCTCAACTAATGAGTAGTTCTTGAATTCTTCATTTATTCTACGCCAGTTAATCCCCTTTAAGGCGTTAGCTACTTCATCATCGTACGGTAATAACCCTTTGATCATTAGAAATGATATTATTGGGTAGCCAACGTAATTTCTATATAGTGTTCCGTTATCATTGCTTGAAACCTTACGAGTCTTTAAATCAACTCTAACCCTATATACCCTATCACCTATTGATGATACTACTTCAGCCTCAGAATCACTTAAAATCTTTACCCTGCCATCAGCTACACATCCCAGAGCTTCTAAAACCTTAACTCTTGGAGGGAGCTTCAATAACACTATTTCTCACGACTCATAATCTTATTAGCATATTCTTCAGGAGTTAATAACTCCCTTAACTCTTCAGGTCTTAATACTTCAACCTTGAATAACCAGCCATCCCCATACGGATGCGTATTAACTAGTTCTGGATGAAGTGTTAAGGTCTTATTAACTTCTACGATCTTACCGCTTAATGGTGCGTAAACATCGCTTACGGCTTTAACGGATTCAATAATAGCCACGCTCTCACCCTTACTGACGTATCTACCGGTCTCAGGCAACTCTACGTTCACTACCTGCCTTAGTTTTTTCTGCGCATAATCACTTACACCAATTACCGCTACGTTCCCCGCGGTATTAACCCATTCATCGCTCTCACTATACTTAATGCTAGGGCCCTTCTTGATTAGGTATTCCCCTAATGGAGTCTTAACTACTAAGTATTCATCACTCATTAATTACACACCACTAAATAAGTGGGAAATCAGATATTTTAACCTCATATCTTTTATCCCTGATAAGTATGTCTAAGCTGAATCCTAGATAAGCATGTGAAGAGTTAATATACCCCATCCCAATACATCTATCTATGGTTGGTGAGTACGTACCACTAGTCACTTCACCGATAGCTTCATCCCCTGCTAAAATCTTATATCCATGCCTCGGTATAGCTTTAACGTCCTTCTTCAACTTAAATCCCATCCTTAACCTACCAACTCCCTCTCTATACTTACTCCAAACTTCTTGACAACCTATACAATCGTCCTTACCCCTTGTGAGGGCCATCCAGTACCGAGCCTCGATGGGGTTTATATCTTCGCTAATGTCGCTGCCGTAGAGGACATAGCCCATCTCCGTCCTCAATATGTCACGTGCTACAAGACCTGCTGGCCTGACCCCGGCTTCAATTAATTCTCTATAAATTTTAATACCATTAGGTATATCAGTCAGTATCTCGAATCCGTAGGATCTTACCTCCTCCCCAGTCCAGCCACTACGGCTTACTAAAAAAGTTTCAGCGTCACGGATCTTAAGTCTTGACACGAAATTCATTAGCTTAATGGATTTAGTTTCCTTAACACCAAACGATTCTAATATTTCAAGGGATTTAGGTCCTTGAAGAGCTAGGAGCACTGAGTTATTGGTTATGTCTTCAATTATTACGTCACTACCTGATATACCTAGTTCATCTTTAACATTTAGCATCCATTGAATGTTTTTCTCCTTATTAACCGCGTTGCAAACCATCAACCACTCTAAATCACTTAACTTATATAGCATTACATCATCTTTAATACCGCCGCTCTTATTGAGTATTAATGCGGGACCACTCATCTCCCCCTCCTTCAACTTACTTAGGTCCTTAGTAACGATTTTTTGAAGGAACTGGTAGGATTTACTGCCTCTAATTAATAACCTACCCATATGACTTACATCGAATAGCCCTACCTTAGACCTAACCTCCCTACACTCACCAATAGGGTCCCCGAAATCTAGGGCTGTTAACCAACCAGCGAATTGACCTAAATTAGCGCCAAAAAACTTCTCAATATCTATTAAAGGTGTGTTCCTCATTTAAATCACAAAGGACTTATTGCTTGAAAATTATTAAGCCCTACTAATTTAATTAATGGGATTTAAGGTGCCTCATCAATGGATACCGAACTCATCACCAGTTATTAAGAAGTTATTAATGGATGCCATAGGTATTGAGGATATTTTAGACTTATTCAGTGATGTACCAAAAGAATTAATGGTTAATAAGGAATTAAACGTAGGTTTAGGGAAACCTTTAAGTGAGGTCGAAGTTAGGCGGTATTTTAAAAGCTTAACCTCCAAGAATAGAGTATTTTCTGATCCGCCTCCGTTTACTGGGGGAGGCGTTTGCGCACACTACGTTCCTTCCGTAGTTAAGAGCATTATCGGTAGGGGTGAGTTCTATACTGCTTACACACCTTATCAACCGGAGATCTCGCAAGGCATCTTACAGGCTTTATTCGAGTATCAAAGCCTGATTGCAGAATTATACGGCGTCGATGTAGTTAATGCCTCTATGTATAACGGTAGCACAGCTGCTGCTGAGGCGGTTAGGACGGCTTTAAGGATTAATAAGCGGAAGAGGGTTTTAATCCCTCTGAACGTGAATCCGGAAGTTTACGACGTAATTAAAACTTGGTCCCTTGGTTTGGAAGTCAGTATTGAGAGAGTGGGGTATGATTCGCGGACAGGTGGGGTAAGCGTTAATGACTTAGAATTCAAGCTTAAGGGAGGTGATGTGAGTTCAGTATATATAGAATCACCAAATTACTTCGGGTGTGTTGAGGTACGTCTAAGGGAAATTATAGACACGGTTCATAGGTATGGCGCTGTCGCTATAGTTAATGCTTTACCTATATCTTTAGGTGTCTTGGAGGCTCCGGGTAAATTAGGTGCTGACATAGTTGTGGGGGACGCGCAGTCTTTAGGGCTTGGTATGAATTTCGGCGGACCTTCAGCCGGCATCTTAGGTGTTAAGGATGAGAAGTTAGTGACTCAATTACCTGGTAGGTTAATAGGTGCAACATCAGATATGAATAAGAGATTAGGTTATGCAATGATCCTTCAGGCAAGAGAACAACATATAAGGAGGGAGAGGGCAACCTCAAACATCACCACGAATAGTTCGTTAATGGCTGTAGCATCTGCTGTTTACTTAAGTTTGCTTGGAGCTGATGGGATAAAGAAACTCGGTGAGGCAATTCTTCTAAGAACTTACTACGCGATCAAGAAATTATCGCAAATAGATGGGGTTAAGGTACCTCTATTCCCTGAGGGTAAGTACTTTAGGGAGGTCCCTATGGCTGTTGAAAAACATCACTACATTGACCTACATCGGAGGTTACTTGAGAGCGGTATATTAGGAGGTAAGTATATAGGTAAGGAGTTCCCAGAACTTGGAGAGGCATGTATATTGTGTTTTACGGAAATGCATAGTAAGTTGGATATTGATTTACTAACATCAAGCATTGAGTCCGTATTAGGTGGTATGTAATGTGGAAGCAGGCTAACTGGGATGAGAAACCTCTATTTAAGCTAATAATGTACGATAAACCTGCGTTTAATTTCGGGGATACCGCTGAGTTTGAGGCTGAGGTTGGGGATATCAAGAATTTACTGCCTAAGGAGATCATTAGGTCAGACCCTCCTAAGATTCCAAACTTATCTGAGGTTGAGGTAGTTAGACACTTCACAAGGTTAAGCCAAATGAGTTACGGTGTTGATTTAGGACCTATTCCCTTAGGCTCATGCACCATGAAATATAACCCAAAAATATGTGAGGAATTAACTAATGATGAGCGCATAACCGATCTTCATCCTTACCAAGATGAAAGTACTGTTCAAGGTATTTTAGAGATTCTATATTTACTTCAGAAGTGGTTAGCCGAGATTACGGGTATGGATGAATGCTGCCTTCAACCACCTGCAGGTGCTTCGGGAGAGTTCACAGGTGCTTTAATGATTAAGAAATATCACTTAGATAGAGGGGAGGGATTCCGAGACGAGATGATAATACCGGATAATGCTCATGGGAGTAACCCAGCGAGCGCTGCAATGGCTGGATTTAAAGTCGTTAGAATACCTACCTCGAGTTCTGGTGAAGTTGATATAGAGGCGCTTAAGTCCGTAGTAAGTGATAGGACTGCAGGCATCATGTTAACTAACCCTAACACGTTAGGGATCTTCGAGAGTAGAATAACTGAGATAGCTGATGTGGTTCATAGTTCAGGCGGCCTCCTATATTACGATGGTGCAAATCTCAACGGAATATTAGGTATCGTGAGACCGGGTGATATGGGTTTCGACATAGTCCACCTTAACATCCATAAAACTTTTGGCGCGCCACACGGTGGAGGCGGTCCCGGAGCAGGAGTAATATGTGCTAGGGGGGAGCTAGTTAAGTATCTTCCAGTACCTAACGTAGGTTTCGACGGTGTTAGATACTTCTTCAACTATAATAGGGAGAGAACAATAGGTAAGATATCACAGTTCTACGGTAATATATTACCGTTAGTTAAGGCCTTCATATACTTGCTCTCCTTAGGGCCTAATGTGAGGGAGGTTAGCGAGGTTGCGGTTTTAAACACTAACTACTTCATTAAGTTAATTAAGGACGTGAAGGGGATTTCAATACCGTACGGTGAAGGGAAGTTCAGAAAACATGAGGTGGTGATAAGTTTTGAGGACTTACTTAAAGATACTGGGGTAAGTGCTGAGGACGTAGCTAAGGCTTTATTAGATAATGGAATGCATGCTCCAACAATATATTTCCCTCTAATCGTTAAGGAGGCTCATATGGTAGAGTTTACTGAGAGTGAAACTAAGGAAAATATAGAATTATATAGTAAGTTATACAAGAGTATAGTTGAAGAAGCTTATAGAGACCCAGCAAAATTAAAGAACTATCCGCGGAATACCTCCGTAGTAAGGTTAGATCTTGGAGTAGCTAATCATCCATTAACTAGGGTACCAACATTTAAATTCATAAATAGATTAAAGGAGATCGTCAAGTTAAACGATTAAGTGAAGCTTAAAACCTTAATTACTATCTCCTCATTATAGCCAGCTATTACCCTCACATAACCCTCAAGTTCTTTATCTAGTTCTGGGTCGCCGGTGTCAACCCTTAGATATTTTAAACCAAGTACTTTACTACGGGTCGCTACAATAATTATATTTGACTTCCCAACAACTCTAATCACTTTAGGGGATATTTGCTGGTTCCCTCTACCAAGTATGAAGCCCTGCCTACCTATCGGCGTTAGCAATATTCTAACATTTTCATAGTTCTTAATTAGTTCAAGTATTTCTTTCTCGCTTAAATCCCTACCAACTATGTCTCCATTATATAGGGCATCAACACCTAATAACGTCTTAGTAATGCCTAGTTTATCGGCTACGGCTTTAATAGTTGTTCCGGGTCCCAAAAGATATAACGTGTTAGGTTTTATTACGTACTTTATTACGTATTCAGCCACTTCGTCTTTATCCTCATCAGGGCTGCTGAAGTCCTTAGAAGGTATAAGTAATTCCTTACTTTGAGGGACCTTAGCTATGCCGTGAACCTTAACCTTAATCACATCGTTTTTTAGGCTTCCTTCATCGACATCAGCTACCTCACCTAATTCCGTATACGCTGTCTGATTAATGAATGAAGCAACTATTTCTGCAGCTGCTTCAGGGCTTAAAGCGAACACACCTGAATACATTTTAACACCAGATGGTACGCCGAGTATTGGGATGGAGTTACCGACAACATCATATACATCTTTAGCGGTACCGTCCCCACCCACAAAAACTATAAGCTCCACTCCTTCCTTAATCATTAACTCGCATGAGCGTATCGTATCCGCTTTAGTGGTTTGCTCTCCTAAATCAATATCTAATACTTTAATAAATTTGAAGAACTCCTTAGCGTAGTCCCAACCCATATGCTTGGGGGGAACTATAAGTGTTAACTTATCTACGCGTTCTCTTAATTTCTTAAGAAATCGGGTAGCTCTAAGGGGGGCGACAGGCTTACATCCCCTTCTTAAAGCCTCTATATATAGGTCGCCGTCGGTACCCTTCAATCCAACACTGCCTCCCATACCGGCTATGGGATTTACTAAGAAACCTATGACGGCGTTACTTTCACTCAACTCACACACCCACAGGTATAATACTACAGCTACGTTATTAAGAAGTCTTAGTTGGTTGTCGCCATGGTGGTCCCTACGCGGTGTACGTACTGCCATTCAACAAATATTATGTGGGATTATGAGAGGGGGTATATAATATGCAGTGATTGCGGTACGGTATTAGATACTATATATTATTTTCATCTCTCAAATAATCCGCGGGAGGAGCAACTTATTAGGAATTCAAAGAAGGTTAATTACAACCCATCAATAAGTAAGCATACAAAAACTTACCTTAAATTGATTAGGAAGGCTCTGGAGTACGGTTTAGAGGTGGATAATGAGGTATTTGCTAAGTATTCTCTGGGGCACTCTCCTTTAGTTAAGGTGTTTAAAAAACCTGAGGTCAACCTTAATAAGCTAATATCTGATGAGTCGGTGAAGATGGTTTTAGATGTGATGAAGAAGTATCCTAAGTTAGCATCACGGACTGATAGAGCTAAAATAGCCTTAGCCAAGATCGCGTTAAGTATGGTCTCAGAGAACGAGTTGGATATTAAGAAGTTAAGTCACGAATTAAGAATTAGTGAGGTACATATGCGTAGGCTGTATAGGGTTGTTGTGAGCGAGTTCGAGTTCTTAAAAGATGTTAGGAGAACATTAACTAGTTACGTAGGGGAAGTAAATACTTAATCTCTTCATAACCGTAATACCTACAACATAATTATTCAAAAACTTAAGGTCGCTATACTTGATACCCACGGTAGTTAGTTAAGCATTTTGATATACGATAAGCTTATAAACTCAAATACTCATAAAGCACTGATTAGGAGGACTAAATAGAAAGATGGCTCAAACTCAGTCCATAGGACCAAGTGAACACGTGTTAAACCTAGAAGGAATTATCGGTAAGCACATATTCGCAAACCTCTACGATATCAATTCAGACATTATTAATGATGAAGAAGTACTCAGAGACTTAATAAAGGAAGCTGCACGTTTAGCTAACATGACACTAATTGAAGTAAAGTCGTGGAAGGTTGAGGGCGTCAAAGGAGGCGTCTCCGTTCTAGCCTTAATTACCGAATCTCATATAGCGTTACATACATGGGTAGAATACAAATATGCTACAGTAGATATTTACACATGTGGTGAGAAAAGCGACCCATGGACCGCCTTCGAATACATAATCTCCATGTTAAAACCTAAAACGTTTAAGGTCAACTACTCAGATAGATCATCAACCCCACCCATAAGATAATACATAATTAATCACTTTATTTTTTAAAGCATCTAATTGAAGTATATTTCGACTCCAATAATGTCTCGAGTTTAGCTGCCTAAGTCTATTAGAAGCACTATATCCTCGTCAGCTATTTAAGTGAGTAGAGAGATTAATAGCTAAGTAATGAATTCTCCTAAGCTTAATGACCCAGACTAATTATGACTATATAAGTCCTAGTTCAAGGAGTTCACTAAGTAGGTTCTGAACTAAGTGTGGATATGTATGGAATCCATACTTAGTCCTTGAGCTTCAACGCCCTTGCCCTCCTCAGGGTTCGTTGGAGAACTCGGTGAGCTTCACTCCTTTCGGGATGAATCCATGAATCCCACATCCTAAGTAATGTTTTCAAAATGTTTATTGATGCGTTCTTCTGCCCATCAATTACAAGTCTGCATTTTGGGCACTTAAAGACCCTCCTCTTAAGTCTTTGTTGTAACACACGCATCTGGAACAGGTCCTCGAAGCGTCCTTCACTTTCACATATACGGTAGCACAATCACCCCGCGTAGACTTGCATTCCACATACCTTTATAGTTTAATGTGGTTGTGTTTGCTGCTCTGCCTGCTCATACTCCTGCTCTTCGTCCTAACCACCCTACCCTTGAACTCCTTAAGTTCTCGAAGATGTTTGTCCTGCTGAATAGCTGTTTAGCCAGCTTGTGTAATACATAGTTGACCCTGTTTCTCTCTCGAACTGTACTTCTTTAAGAGTCTCTTCCTTGTTTCCCTGGGAGCTTTTGGATGACCCTCCTCTTTAGCTCGTACGTCCTGTGGATAGTATAAACTTCCTTCAAGCTTATCGAGCGGTAGGTTCCACCGTCATAACCATCTAGCATTAGAGGTTTACGCCCCACGCTATTGGATCTTTAACCTTCAGCTCCACATCCTCTCTAACAGCAACTATGAGCCTCTCCTGCTCAAGTAAGAGTTCACCAAGCTTCAATCCCTATCCTATATCCTATTCCAGCACCACCTTTCCTTCAAATCTACGGCCACGCTCTCTTCATAGGGTTTAATTGAAACCTTGAGCACACAGTCTCTGCGGCTGAAGATGGTTTCCTTGACCCTCACGAACTTTCTCTTCAACTCAGGTTTTCTTCCTTTAGCCTGTCCATGAGGGTACCTCTTCCTTCACGATCCAAGCAGGGAATAAGCCTGTTTTATCGTAGAACCCACGTAATGCTTAGAGTAAATCCATCCTCTAAGATACTTGTCTCTAAGCACTTTCCTAAAAGCCTTATCTTTCCTCAAAAACGGTATAAGCCTCTTACCCCTCCTTTCCATACGATGTTCCTCCATAAATCTTCCAAGATAGCATTTAAGATACTCATCTAATCCCCTATAAGTTCGTTCACTTCAAGATTATGCGGTATCAGGTACGCTTTAACTAACAGGGTTCCTGACACCTTCAACAACCTCCTTATACTTACGGCTTCTCATGCCATAGAGCTTCCCGGCGAAATGAGTAACAATCGAAAGTCTTGCCTCTTTAGGATGGGGAGGAGGTCAGGAGTGGGTGATAACTGATGGGTAGCAACGCAATGTTCTACACCGTTCTGAAGGTCAAGGGTCACTACTACCTCTATTAAAGTTATCTACGTTAACGGTAGGAAGAAGTTTATCTATATAGGTCTGTGTGAGGAGCTGGAGGGGGTATGGAGCCGCCGCCGGGATTTGAACCCGGGACCTCCGCCTTACCAGGGCGGCGCCTAGTGTTTCGGTGTTATGTGCCGAAAGTCCACCCGCTGAGCTACGGCGGCATCTAACAATACCTTTACCGCCATCTTTTAAATTTTCATTAATTACTTTAATAGTCTTGAAGCCCTAGCTAAGGTGGGAATCACGTATCTTTAAGTGTTAAATTGTTTGAGAAAGTAATAACAATAATTAAAATAAAATTGGGTTTAAATTGATTGTGTGGTAGGTAGTGTTTTTGATTACTTCAAGACTCCTAATAATTTGAACGCGTCTGTATATCCTTTTATCATATAGGCTATATCATGCCTTAGTGATATGAAGTTGAATCCTTTCTTTACCTTGTCTAATGCGTCTTGAGGGTCTGATGTCATTATGCCTGCTATTTTACCAGCGGCTTTAGCTGCATTTAGGACTTTATCTACTGCAGCTATGTACTTGGGGTTATTGAATTCTTGGAATATTCCTAGGGAGGCTGAGAGGTCGTTGGGGCCTACAAATACTCCGTCAATGCCATTGACTGAGAGTATTTCTTCGACGTTATTAACTGCGTTCTCAGACTCTATCTGAACTATTACTAATGTTTCTTCATTAGCTGTCTTGAAATATTCTTTAGCGCTTTTGAAGCCGTACATGACGCACCTTCTAGGTCCTACACCACGAATGCCCCATGGAGGGTATTTGACAGCCTTAACCGCTTGTAGAGCTTCATCCTTATTCTCTACTTGAGGCACTAATATTCCTTGAGCACCGCAGTCTAAAACCCTCTTGATGACTATGAAGTCGTTCCACGGCACCCTCACTATCGGAACAATATTAGTGAATCTTAGAGGCATCATTAAGAACTCAACATCCTTAACATCAAGTGGTGTGTGTTCCATATCAATAACGAACCAGTCAAAAGGTAAGTGAGATAATGCTTCAGTAATTTCTGGGTACCCCATAGTAATCCAAGTCCCGTAGGTAACCTCACCTTTGGATATTTTTTCCTTAACCCTATTGACCATTTAATCACCTTGATAATATTATTTCCGGTAATAAAAAGTTGATCTAAACTTTAAGGAGGTAGGTATGACTGCATCACGAACATTATTTATACGTGGTAGTTAGCTCTAAATCAATTAGGTCTCAGTCAGTAACTATCTTGCCTTTAGTACCGGTACCTGCTTGTAGGCTAGCATAGATCATTCCAATAGCTTCATTAATTACTTTAGCAGCTACCGCGGATGACGTTAACGAATGGTCGTAATGCGGAGCTAACTCAACCACATCTAGACCTACAACCCTCTCATCAATCACCATCTGCAATATATCCATTAATTCTATAGGTGTTATACCTTCAGGCTCAGGAGTTGTGACGCCTGGGGCATATGCAGGGTCAAGTACGTCTAAGTCTACGCTTATGTATACTTTAGAACAACCTTCTAATGATTTACCAATGCTTCTGCTAACTTCCCTAAAACCTAAACTCCTTACCTGAGCAGACGTAAAGTATTTAATGTTTAAAGATTTTAAGTCCTTATATTCCTCATACGATAACGCCCTAACACCTACTAAGTTAATTCGATTACCTCCTAATAACTCGTATATCCTCCTATTGACGCAGGCGTGGCTATATCTGCTCCCTAAATATTCGTATCTAAAATCGCTGTGTGAGTCGAAACATAAGTAGCATAGATCGCTCCCTAAAGCCCTAACAATACCCTTAACAACTCCTAATGTTGATGTGTGTTCCCCACCAATAGCTACTACTTTTAAACCCTCACTAACTAATTCTGAAGAAACACTCTCAATAATGTTTAAAGACCTCATTATATCACCATGAGGTATTACAACATCACCCATATCAACTAATGGGACCTCCTCAATATTTACTAAGGTCCTCAACGAGAACAACTCTAATGACTGAGAAATCAATCTAATATAGAGAGGGGCAAATCTACATCCAGGTCTGAAACTTGAAGTAGAGTCTAATGGGATACCTATAACAGCAAATAATGGTTTATCAACCCCTAAATTAACGCCATTAAATAAATAGGGGCTCTTAACTAGGTATAGTTCTTTCATATAGATCACCATCACCAACTACAGAAGAGGTACTTAATCACTAAATATTTTTACTATGTTGTAGGTAATCAACTATAGACTTCATCACCTATGCTATTAGCTAGATATTCTGCACCACTTCATCGGTTTGAAGCTTTAGAACCCTCTCTAAAATCTGCTTCGCGGTTTATTGAATTCTGTTTATAAGGTCTTCATTCTACTTACTTAAGTGGTTAGTGAAGATGGTGATGGTGGATAAATACGATAAGGTGGTCGAGCTAGCAAAGAGGAGGGGATTTTTCTGGCCATCTTATGAGGTTTATGGAGGTGTAGCTGGTTTATATGATTTAGGACCTTTAGGAACGTTACTTAAGAATAGAATCGTTGAAAAGTGGCGGGAGTGGTTTATAAGGAAGCACCAAGATCTAGTTGTTGAAGTCGAAACCCCGATCATTACACCTCATAAGGTTCTAGAGGCAAGCGGTCATATAAAACACTTTACAGACCCGATAGTTGAGTGCCTAAGATGCGGTAGGAAGTTTAGAGCAGATCAACTTGTAGAGGAGCGTTTAGGTATTAAGGTTGAGGGAATGGGTGTTGACGACATAAGTAACGTCATACGTGAGAAGGGGGTTAAGTGCCCTATCTGTGGCGGCGACCTTAGTAACGCCAGACTATTTAACTTACTCTTCACGACAACTATCGGACCGTATTCCCAAGATATAGGATATTTAAGGCCTGAATCAGCTCAAGGCATATTCACTGCTTTCAAAAGAGTTTATGAAGCATTTAGGGAAAGACTACCAATAGGTATTGCTCAGATCGGTAGGGTCGCACGCAATGAAATCTCACCTAGGCAGGGCATGGTGAGGCTTAGGGAATTCACAATAATGGAGGTTGAATTCTTCTTCGATCCTGAGAACCCTTCATGCGATTTACTAGATAGGTGTGAAGGTAAGTTAAGGTTACTTACAGCTGATGCGAGGCTTAAAGGAATTGATAAACCCGAAACGTTCGGAGTCATAGATGCTGTTGAAAGTAAAGTTATTAAAACTCCTTGGACAGCATATTGGATGTGTATTGCAAAGAACTTCATTAAGGAACTAGGTATTCCTGAAGAACATACGTACTTTGAGGAGAAGCTACCGCATGAAAAGGCTCATTACTCAGCCCAAACATTCGACCAATTAGTTAGGATTAGTAGATGGGGATGGGTTGAAGTGTCGGGGCATGCGTATCGAACAGACTATGACCTATCAATGCATATGAAATATAGCGGTCAGGACTTCAGGGTATTTAAGAAGTACGATCAACCACTTATAGCTAACGTTGAGAAAGTACTCATTAATAAGGCATTAATAGGTAAGATATTTAAAGAGAAGTCACCCGAAGTTGTAAATGCTGTATTATCCATGGATATCAATATCTTAAAGACCTTACTCACTACGGAGGGTGAATATTTAAGAATTGGGGAATATTTAGTGCCTAAGAATGCGTTAACTATTCAGGAAGTATCAGAGAAGGTAAGCGGTAAACATATAATACCTCATGTTGTTGAGCCATCCTTCGGTGCTGAGAGGTTATTGTTAGTGGTTCTGGATAGCTCGTATAGCGAGGATGAGGGTAGGATAGTTCTGAAATTGCCTAGGGACTTAGCACCAATTCAGGTTGCCGTATATCCCTTAGTTAATGATGATGTGTTAGAGCATAGAGCTAAGCAGATATATAGGGATTTAATTAATAGCGGCCTCTACGTAATTTATGATGACTCAGGCTCTATCGGTAGGAGATATGCTAGAGCTGATGAAATAGGAGTACCTGTAGCGGTAACAGTAGATCATCAAACATTAGAGGACTCAACAGTGACTCTGCGGGATAGAGACTCTAAAGCTCAAATAAGGGTTGAGGAAGATGAAGTACTTAAGAAAGTAATGGAGTTCTTAAAAGGTTCAATAGATATAGCTAATGCTAAACTTCAATAACTCTAGATACGTTTAACTTTCAAATTACTTCAACCTTAACTCTTTTAATAAGTTTTAAGATTAGGGTATAGAAGTTGTTTAAGCCTTAAATAATCCTCAGGGTGAATCTAATACGGTGAACCTACTGTCTGAGACGCAGGGTGAGGGGAAAGTAGCTAAGAGAGATATTAAGTCGTTAGTTGCCATTATACCTCCTCCTCAATCACTCACGACTAAGCAGTCAAAACCTAAAGAAAGGAGGATTAGGTTAAAGTACAGTGATTCAGTAAAACCCGATGAATTACGCGTACCTAAAGCATTGGCTGATGAACTTGAAATCAAGGACTTCGTACATATTGTGGTTGCTGGTAGGAAAGGCGTAGACTTGAAGGCAGTAATAGATGATAAGTTACCCCCTACCGAGGTTTTAGGGAATCCGGAGACTATGAAGTCTAAAGGAATAGCTGATAATAGTATAGTTACCGTTAGAGGTAAATAGATGGCATACTTTGAAGTGCTTAAGGAGCTTCAAGAAACTACGTTAATCCGTGAAAGACTATTAAGTAGGTTAAGAACGGAATTAAGTAGGTTTGTTAGAGGCTCCGGTAATGAGGAATTGGTTAAAGACCTTGTGGAGGATTTAAGATTTAACAGAAGAAATTACATTAACTTAACTACTAAGATATCTAAGGGCAGCATGTTAAGTGATGATGTGAATAGAGAACTCTACACCTTACTAGAGTATAACGTTTTAGTAGCTCTTAATAACGAGTTAGAGTTACTTTCAAAGATATCTAGATATATTCAGGAGGGGAAAATAAGACTCCTAATGCTGGATGAGATATATGATGACATAGAATCCGTTAATGATATAATGATTAGGTTTGTTAACCTTATTCCAGCATTTAAGGAAGACCAATAGGTTCTTATGGTGGAAGGTATTGAATGCTTTGCAGGTTTGTAGATATATTTGTTATTGAGTTTATGGGGTTAAAGGTAATATAAAATTAGTGTAGGAGGGGTGCCCAACCAATTATTTAGAGGTGCAACATCAGTATTTGTTCAGGAAGATTATGCCGAGCAATACATATATATATCTGGTTAGGTCTTCATAATGTGGTAGATTCATAATGAGTGAGGACGCTTTACGGCTTGAGTTAAGTATTGGTAGTAATGAGAGTATAGCTGAGTCTAATATAGTTGAGAGGGTGAAGGCTTTACTCAGGGATGTAGCGCAGGAATTTAAGGAGGTTTTAAATCAGGTTAAGGACTTGAGTGAGGGTAAATTAGAACTTGTTAAAGTAAGGCATGAGAGGATAAGGAGCGTTAAGAATAACGTCGAAAATAACACTATAACTATTATGGAGTATATCGTTAGGGTTTCACCGGCATTAATCCATAAGGATATATATATGTCGATAGTTAGTGGTATATTAAAGTCTGCTGAGAGTTGTGAAGCTACATCATATAGGGCATTAGCGCTTTCTATGAAGGGGTCGGCTAAAATAAGCGATATGTTATATCTCCTGCTAGAGTCTATCATCAAGAATAGTATTAATATGATTGAAAATCTCGATAATATGCTCACCTTAATTTCATTAAATCCTAGGAAAGTTGGTGAGGTGTATAATAACATAGTGAAGTTAGAGGATAGTATTGATGAGTACTACAGGCATGCATTAGTTGAAGTTATTAAAGCTAAAGATTTCGACGCAGGTGGTTTAGTCCTCACTAAGGAATTAATTGATAAGTTGGAGGATGCTGCAGACCACTTAAAAGATATAGGCACTAATCTAAGGTATATATCACTTCATAGGATTTAGCTAGGATCTGGCAATGATTAAAGCACAGTTAGTTGGTTCTAAGCTAATAATATTTGATGTAAGTGCTGCTAGAGCTATTTTCTCGAACGGTTTTTTCGGCAAACCTGTTGGTGTTAAAAAACCTAAAACCACTGAAATATCGTCTCCGCTTGAACTCTCCCTGGTTGAAGGTATGTATCTACTTGAGAACAAAGTGATCTCGGTTGAGTATGCGGGTAAGGTTATGGGTTTAGAGGAGCTTAGGTCCATAGCTAATGCTAGAATGGTGAACTTTGACGACCTATACCATGTTTATAAGGAATTGAGGAAGGAGGGCTTCGTCGTCCGTTCAGGTCTTAAGTACGGTGCAGACTTCGCCGTATATAGGTTAAGGCCTGGCTTGGAGCACGCTCCATATTTAGTTAAGGTAGTAAGGTTTGATAGTAACGTAGATCCTGGTGATTTAGTTGGATGGGGTAGGTTATCACATAGTGTTAGGAAGAAATTACTGATAGCTGTTATATACCCTGATAAAGAGATAAACTACATAATGTTTAAATGGTTCAAACCCTAAGTATAAGTTAGGAAGCTACACAGTGTTAGGTGAGTTCCGTGGAAATGACTGATAAGCAACAAAGAGTAGGGAGATACCAAGAGAGCGGTAAAGAATTGAAGCCCCTACCAATAGGCAAGAATTGCAATCAATTATGTCCGTTTTTCAAATGTTCTAAGGCTGCGATAGTATATACGAATAAGGTCATTAAGGGCCATGTACAGAAGTCAGCTATGTGTAGGTGGATCGGAGATCAATGCTTAGGTTATAAATGCCAATTTAGTTACTGCGAACGTCGAGCATTACTACCTAACGGTGTATGTACTTTAGCGGTAAAGTTTAGCGAGGGTAGTGAGGAATTCTTTAAAGAGGTTGAGAAGGCCGATATAGGTGGTAATAAGGTTAAAGACATTCTTGGCCGAAGAACTGGCCGCAAAGACGTCTTCCTTGAGTAGTTTGGGAGTCTCTACCCCAACGTCGATATAAATTGTTTTCTATGCCGATCACATCTAAGACTTTCCCAACCACGTAATCCACCATATCCTTCACATCCTTCGGGTCTGTATAGAATGCTGGGATCGCCGGAACTACTACTGATCCAGCTATTGAGACCTTAAGCATGTTAATTATATCTATTGTACTTAAGGGGGTCTCCCTAATCACAAGTACTAAAGGCTTCCTCAATCTAAGGAAATTTGAGGCAGTCCTTGTTAATAGGTCGTTCTGGTAGGAATTTGCGATGGATGCGAGTGTTTTTAATGAGCATGGCGCTACAACCATTGAATTAAAGTCATATATTGCAGAAGAGCTAGATAAAGGAGAGTCTAAGTCTTCCTCATCAAAAACATACCTACATCTAGACTTAACTATTTTAAAGAATGCTTCACTACTGCAACATTCATGTTCAGCAACTTTAACGGCGTTCCTAGTAACTATAGTATATAACTCAAAACCTCCGAGGTTGCTTAAGTAGTCAATAAGTCTTAATCCGTAGATAACACCGCTGGCACCGCTTATACCTACTACTAACTTCTTCATTGGAATCACCTTTTTAAACGCAGCAACATGATTTAAATATGTGATGAGGCTCGAAAGGTCGGATTAGTGACGAGCCCGTGCAGGGCTGAAACATTCAACTTAATTTTCCTGTTATGATTATTTCTTATGGTTAACTTCAATGGATGAAGAAGTAGTTAAAAAGTATTTGAGGGCCGGAGAAATAGCATACAGAGTTAAGCAAAACATAGTCAATTATTTAAGACCCGGTATTAAGTTACTCGATTTAGCGAATAGTATCGAAGGTATGATTAAGGATTTAGGGGCTCAGCCAGCATTTCCTGTGAATATATCTATTAACTCCATAGCAGCTCATAAAACACCCCTCCCTGATGAAGTGGAACCCACGATCAGAGATAACGATGTTGTTAAAGTTGATATAGGTGTACATATTGATGGATATATAGCTGATACCGCCATAACCTTATGCTATGACGATAGATTTGATTTATTAGTTGAGGGTGCTAGAGAAGCGTTAGATAAATCATTAAGTAATATTAGAGAGGGTGTGAAGTTTTCAAGCATTGGTAGCATTATTGAAGATACTGCAAAGAGGTATGGGTTTAAATCGGTAAGGAATTTAGGCGGGCATAGTTTAGGGAGATACTTAATACATGCAGGTGATGTAATACCTAACTACAACGACATATCTCAGTTTGGTAGATTTAGGCGTGGTGAGGCATACGCCATCGAACCCTTCGTATCTAATGGTAAGGGATACGTAATCGAATTAGATGAAGTGAATATATACGCGTTAGCTAAGACTAAATTTAAGAATCTAACATCCCACGAACTTCAACTAGTTAACTACATAATGGAGAGATTTAAGACTCTACCGTTCTGTGAGAGATGGTTAGTCAAAGATATAGGCCTATCAATAAATGATTTAAGACTTATCTTAAATTCACTCACGTCTAAAAACGTAATAAGGAAATACCCCATACTTCAGGAAGCTTTAAGTTCCGCGTACGTTGCACAGTTCGAAGAAACAGTACTAATAAGTGAGGGTGTTTTAATTACTACGAATCCTAAGCTCTAAAACGTGCTTTATTAGCTCCCTTTCTAAGCTATTGCTTGATGAAAATATATATTGAAGTTTAAATATGGCTTTTAGGAGGATGGGTAAATGGATGTAGGAACTTCAAGTGATACTTGGTACTTGATACTGTTAATGATGTTTGCACTATCATTTATACTTAATTTTACTGATATACCGCAAAGAATTCAGCTATGGAGGTTTGCGTCATACATTAGACGTAGGTTAATTCAAATGGATGAGATTGAAAGCGATGTTAGACGTAGGTTAATCAACTATCTCGGTAAGTTAAATGTTAATTCACCTAAAGACGTTGTAGATAATTTTATGAATAACTACTTCTTAATAGAACCTGTAGATATAGAGCCCATAGATATTATTAAGAGGCTTTCACACCTAATTAACGTTAGGGATACCAACGTTAAGGCCTACGCCGAAAAATATATGCCAGGACTCCAAAAGTTTGAGAAATATAACGCTATCGTAGCCCTAGAGATAGCCTCCGCAATCAACATGGTTAATAAGGTCTTAAAGCATTACTTCAAACTAGGATTGAAAAATAATAATTGGGTACTTCTTATGCAGTTAGCTCTTGAGATGCCCAACATCATCAGGATCGTTAACTCTTACAGCAAAGCTTTAGATGCCTTCTTCTCAGGTACCCCGATAGGTGACGGCGCAGGACCCTTACTTGTGAGGTATCTGGTAGGTAATTCAGAACCCAAATCTATAGCTGAGGATACAGTGTATTATGAGACTTTAATTAATGGTAGAAAAGTTTACGCTATAAAGGCTGAAGGCCCCGGCTCGAACGTGGGCAAACCAGGTGAGGCAGTCGAGAAATTAGTTGAAATGTTAGGTGGTAATGTCTCTAGGATCATTACTGTTGATGCGGCTCTTAAACTGGAGATAGAGGATACTGGAGAAGTAGCTGAAGGTGTAGGAGCAGCTATAGGTGATTTAGGACCTGAAAAAATCGGGATTGAGAGAGCAGCGGCTAAATACGGAGTACCGTTAGACGCCGTAGTTATTAAGATGTCGCTTGAGGAAGCAATAAATACTATGACTAAGGAAGTTTATGAAGGTGTTTTAAAAGCATTTGAAAGAGTTAAAAACATTATAAATAATGTAAGTGAGGGAAGTTCCGTAATAGTCATTGGTGTAGGTAATACTGTGGGGGTGTTGTAGGTGATACAGTTTCGTAACGCATTGGATATGTTTATATTGTTAATGCTTACTGTAACGATAATACTCTTCATATACACTATATTTGCTATGTATATGCAGAAAAGTAAGAATAAGACCTCCGTAAGTCCTAAAACGATTACTAAGATAAGATGTGTGCAGAACGACTATAACGCTGAAAGAGATTTCAGTAAGGGAGATTACGTTGGGTTAGAGGTTGGTAAATGCCCTAAGTGTGGTAGTACTTTAATGGTTGATGCGATATACGCTATTGGCGGTAGTAAGGAGAAGGAACCTCAGCTCTAGCTGTTAAAACCGTAATTCCCCCATATCTAATGTCTTAGGTATCTATTATTTAACTTCGTTATAATAGTAATTGTTGAAGGGGTTGCAGGCTGTGAAAATACTTCAGTATTTGATAGAGGCGGTGGACCTAAGTGTTTATTCATATATTAAACCGGCAGCAATACATAGATACTCGCTATACGATCAGGACCTACACAAATATGTAAAAACTGTAACGGTAGCACTACCTTCTTATTTACACGCATCTAATTTAGGGGAGTCAATAGCTAAGGGAGGAATTGGGATACCAACCGCAAATTTAGGTAAGCTCGTATCGCAGGCAATATCAACATCTATCAGTAAGTTATCTACAAATACTATTGCTGAACTACATCTGATGCTTATACCAACAGCAGTAGCTATTTCTTATGCATTATCTATTGACCGTAGTATAAACTTAAATACCTTCAGAAAAGCTATTGGTTTAATTTTCACTTATTCGGAGGTTAAGGACGCTCTAGACATTTACGCTGTACTTAAAAAGTTCGATAAGTATCAACGACTTCTAGCAGAACTAGGCATTAGCGAAGGTGTTATAAGGACTAACTCTATGAATTTACGTAACCTGTACTTAGCTCTGGGTAGGAAGGTATTACCGCTTAGTATTTTAGTTGATAAATTAGATGTGATCGTAGGTATGTCTAACAGGTTCATCAAAGTATATGAAGAATTATATGATTATAACTTAGCTACTATATCATCATATATCTACGGACTTGAATCCCTTTACAATGTTTCCTTTAGGTCTGACTTGCTGAAGGAACGTAATGTTATGAATGAATTGTATAGGCTTGATAAGGAATTTAGGAGTAAGGGCTACAACTTCAATGATTTTATACCTGTGCTATCTACTTCAACAATGCTCTCACTATGTACACTAGAATATTCTGGTAAGGGTTGACAACAAACCACATCAACCAACACGAAACCCGAACCCCGAATGGGCATTGTCTTTAGATTTAGAAAGTGCGGCTTCCAAGTAGATAGACACTTTCTCGTTGTATGGAATATAGCCATGAAACTTCCAATATGGGGTGCTTTATCGTCGCCCCGAAAGCCCTCTATGAGCCTCAAATAATAGAGGTGAGAGGGAAGGGATGAAAATCTATGAATTCCGCAACGGTTAATATAATCATTTAATGCTTAATGCTAATGTAGTTTTACGTAGCTAGTTAAATCCTTAGGTGGTGTAGCATTTATAACTGTTATAGCTCTCCTAGCAGGTAAGGATACGTTATAAACCTTAACGCCGTCTAATATGGTCTCTAACACTCTAGAATTATGGGCGTGCGCATGTATCGCTATATCAGGTTTCACATCTCTTAAAACCTCCTCTATATATCTAGAACCCATGAACGGTAGTACCTTATCAGGCTCGCCCTTAACTGTCGCGTATGTAGGTGCATAATGAGATACGTAAATAGTTATATCGGATGCTTTCTTAGAGTCGCTTAGCAATTTTCTAATAACTGTAGGTCTCTCTCTATATACTTGCTCGAGGATAGGTTTATTTTTCTTCTGCCAGTAAGTCAGTTTTTCAAGCACACCTCTACTGCCTACGATCCCTACCCTCAAATTATTAACATAAATTATTGAGAGAGAGTCATTCAACCATACAACCTCTGGGTATTCATTAATGAACTTTTCTTCAACCTCATGGTATTCCTCATTACCGAAGACAGCTATTATGGGAACTCCTCCAAATTTCGACTTAACGCTATCTACTATCATTCTAAGTTCTTTTGCGTTACCCTCATCAACCATATCTCCAGCAAAAATTATTAAGTCAGGCCTTGAGTTAATTAATGATTTAAGAGACGCTAGAAATAGGTTAAAATATCTACTACCATGGACATCACCTACAGCATATACCTTAACTGACGACATCGTACCCTAATAATTATAACAATATACTAATTAAATTTAATATAAGACCTAAAACAAATGGTATCGTCTTAGAGCGTAGTAAAGCTCGCTTTATCTACGAAAGCGTGAATGGAATTTCATAACGCAATAAACTCAAAATACTTTATCAGTATTTATAAGCTCTACACGCTATGTGTGTTAGGGGTCTGAATAATATGGTTAAGTTAGTTGGGACGAACTCTGCCGGACATTTGGGTTGGGTACTTAAGTACTGTAGCATATGTAATAGGAAGTTAGTAGTTGGCAATGACGCTATATACGCCTGTCCTAAATGTAGCTCAGTAAGTAATACCTATTACTGCTTAGCTGATTATAAGAGGCTCCATGGTAAATGTCCCTACTGTAAAAGCGATCTAACACCAATTTAGGGTCGCAGGTTTAGAACCCTTGAAGTCTTTAAAAGGTTTTAAGGAAGTATTTATAGAAGGCCAACTTAAACTCAGTATAGTTGATTTCAGTGACGAGTTATTTGTTAGTGCTGACGTTGCAGCTATTCCATGGTGCTATAATGTTGATTACGAAATTTCCGTCGACAAAGTAAGATTAGTTTATAAATTCATGGAAATACCTGAAATAGGTAAAGTTGAGGTGGTGGGTTCCAACATTGGCGAAAGTATTAAAGTAATTAATATAAAGTATAGCGTTAAGGATGCCGACTCAGCAATAAATACATACTACAAAGTAATTAAGTATATCGTGGATTATTGTAATACGCGTTAAGGTCTCTATGAGTTTAGAATATCAAATAGTTAAGTAGGTTGCGGATTTCATCCCTAATTTTAGGGAAATGGTTACGATAAGATTTATTAAGCTAATAATGACGGCTACCTCCTTTAGTTATTGAGTAAATAAATTCTTCGCTTTTAATACATATGTATAGGTAATGCTAACTATACCTACTTTTAGAAATATTTTATGATAACTCGTCTTTTGGTCATATCGATCTAACTCTTTTAAAGGATTTTAAGGACTGTAGTGTATTACCGGGATTAGTCTTGAGTGATGTGATATCATATTTATCTGAAGATGTAACCCCTGAGCAAACTGTTGATCGTATTGACGCCCTTGCAAGTGATTTAGTAACAACAGCTTCTGTCGCAAGTATACTTAGGGACATTGGTGAAGATTACGAAGATTTAATACCGCTTCTTAAGTACTTAACTTCTGAGTTAGTTATGGAACTACATACCACATCTTATGTTGAGGGTATCGTAGATGAGTTGCGGGGATTTATTACGAATTATCTTTGGGAAGTTGGTGACGAGTTTAAGCTATCAATACTTATAAATGATATAGTATCTTTAGGTATTATGGTTAAGGAAGGAGTTAGCGATATAGATTTCGCTAAAGAAGTACTAAATGAGTTTATAGATACGTTTTCCATAGATTTAAGTAAATGTGAAGTACTGCAGAAAGTCATGAATAGTGAAGACCCTTCTCTCATCCTTCAAATAATGTTGATAGGGCTGGTATTATCTGTTGGTGGTCTCGGTTATGATGGTGGTTAAGTTGTCTAGAGTTGATGTACTATCAGAAAGGCTCATCGAGTTCGTTGCTCGGGTCGCATCAAAAATAAGTTACGACCAACGTAAGTTAGTAGCTATTTCTGGGAGTTCCATCCATAAAATAGTAGTTAACGTTGTTAATCGGGTGGCGGATTGGGTTTCTGAGGATAGGGGTGGTCTACTCTGGTGTAGATTATGTAATAGGGGGTCCTTCACGAAGAGAGGTCTCTACCTCCACCTAGTTAGGGTACATAATTTCGAGATTAAGAACATAATTGAGGAGGAATTACGTAGGGAGTTGAAAATATATCAAAATAGCTGAATTTTCTCTATTTTCTTAAGTTAAGGCTTTCGATTTCAGACCTATATTAGTGTTAAGCAATACGAAGTAATAGCCCCCTCATACACTTCATAACTTAGTCTCGTTCCTGAAGATAGGTAACTTGGTTAGGCGGTCATTTAGGGATGGAGAAGCTCATCAACTCGCTTTTGGAGTCATTAATCATCCCTTGAAATAATTCATTCCTCTAATTTTAAATCTATCAGTGGTGCCGCCGCGGGGATTCGAACCCCGGACCTCCGGATCTCCCAGACGACCGTATGAGTCCGGCGCTCTCACCAGACTAAGCTACGGCGGCACCATTCTAAAATACTTGAGTAACAGATTTAAGTTTTATTAGTCTCGTAAAGTTGTTGTTAATGTTTTAGAAATCACTTATACTTATTGAAAATGAACTTAAGGGGCGTGACCCCGACTTGGAAGGGCTGCGAGACCTCTCGGATCTCACAGCCTCTTCCAACGTGGCTAGCTTAACTTCCGGGATCTGACGAGTCCGGGTGTTTCCTAGCCACTATGGTCGGGGCCGCCACTTTTTGATAATACTTAAGGGTTTTTAAGTATTAATTATATTAAAGAAGAAAATCATTGCCTACATGTATTCTATTGTAAGTAAGTTATCAAAATGGTGGTGCTTATTGAGGAATAATATTTGGTAGCCGGGCGGGGATTCGAACCCCGGTCACGGGGGATCTCCCCTAGGGTCCAGATTCGGGGGTAGTTATAATCCTTTACTACCTGCCCCGCATCCTTGACCGCTAGACGACCCGGCTTCAATAAATTCATATTTAACTTAATTTATTAAGTTTTAATGTCAATTTCCTCAGGGGTAAGTGATGTCATGGGTCGACGACTACGTTAAATCTCTTTTCGCACTAAGGGATAGTGAGTTCTATGTAGTTGCTTCAGGTCTTACTACGTCAGGTCCTGCACATATGGGTACTGTTATGGAGATCTTAATACCGTATACCATATCCAGAACTATTAAGTCATACGGACGTAAGTCCTATTTTATTTTTGTAGCAGACACTATGGATTCCCTAGATAGTATACCAGTGCAACTTACATCATTTACTGAATTAAAGAGTTACCTAGGTATGCCGCTTTATAAAGTTTTAGATCCTTACGGATGTCACAGTAGTTACGGGTATCACTTCCTTGATGAGGTACTGCATCTGATGAAAAAGCTATCAATAGAGTGTGATGAAATCTTAACAGCTGATAAACTATATTCTGAGGGTTGGTACGATGATTATGCTAGATTATTCTTTAGTAGGTTAGATGATGTGAAAAACGTTTTAGAAAGTACCTCATTTAGGAAGTTACCCCCTAATTGGAAGGGTATAATCAAACCTATATGTGGTAAGTGCGGCAGAAATGATAGCACAGCTATTGTGGCCTTCGATAATGATGTAGTGGTATATGAATGCGGTAATTGCGGCTTTAAGGGAAGTATGCTATTGGAGGAGCATAAGTGGAAGCTCTTATGGAGGCTTGATTGGCCATCAAGGCAGGACTTCTTAGGTGTTGATGTTGAGGGCGGCGGTGTAGATCACTTCACCAGAGGAGGTTCTTGGGATACAGCAACTGAGATACATAAGAAGATATTTGGTAAGGAACCACCGATAGGCTTCAAGTTCGGCTTCGTCCTTATAGATGGTAAGAAGATGAGTAAGAGTAAGGGACTGGGATCGCTTTCCGACATGATGAGGTTCATACACCCATCAGTAATAAAGTACTTCCTCCTTAAACATGACTTAGAAGAGAATAGGAACTTAAGGATGGACCCTAAGTACCTCCTCTCGCTTTATGAGGAATATAAGTTAGTTGGTGACGGCAAGTACCAGGATGTGAAGCAGTTTAGGGCTTGGGAATTAAGTGGTGGTATTAAATGGGGTACTTCGTTCGGGGAACTACTTATTTATTATCAAATATACAGGGACTGGGACACAATCTTAAACATGACTAAGGACTACGTAACAATCAATGATTTAAAACTATATGTTGAGGAGTGGATCAAGAACAATTTATTACCAGATGAATATGACGTGCAGCTTAAACCATCTCAACCCCCAGAATCTGTAAAGGACTTAATAATAGAGTTTAGCGAATCAATTAACGAGTCAATGAGTGATATCGATATCCACAACAAAGTGTATGAATTAGCTAGAGGTAGAGGGAGAGACCCGTCAGAACTTTTTAGCGGTATCTACACATTACTTTTCAATAAATCTAAAGGACCTAGGCTCGGTAAATTTATTAAGGTATTAGGCGTTAATCGATTTAAGTCAATCGTTGATGAAGTCCTTAAAACCTCTAAATAAACTAAAATCTAAACGCTTCGGGGTTGTCAATCATTTCATATAGGTTTAAAAACGCCTAAACCATCTACACATGTACCGTATCGGAGTTGAAATACGTGATGGAAAGTAGTAAGGTAAACGTAATAGATTTAAAACCTGGAATGGAAGACGTGCACGTTGTTGTGCGCGTTCTAAACGTGGGCAACCCCAAAGTTATAAGGACTAAAGCTGGAGAGAGGACAATAAGTGAAGCATTAGTTGGAGACAACACTGGTAAAGTTAAGCTAACTCTATGGGGTCGTGTTGCAGGGACCATCAGTGAAGGCGATGTTATAGAGGTTATGGGTGGTTGGACATCAGTTTTTAGAAATGAGGTACAACTAAATGTTGGAGGACGTGGTAAAGTTAATAAAGTTGACGCTTCATTAGTTCCTGAAAGCAACGAAATACCTGATGCAATGCCTAAGGCGCCCGAACAGGGTGGGCAAGGCGGCGGAGGCTTCAGGAGACCACCCCCGAGAGGCGGTAGAGGTAGACCAAGGGGTTGGAGATGAGTCAGAGAACAGAGACGTACGAAAGAGTTAAGGAGTTAAAGCCGTTAAAAGCGGGTAATGAGTTAGGGTTCGATGGTCAAAACTATTTAATTGCATTAAGTGAGAGCGACGTATACGCTTTAGCCGCAGGTGCCTACTACGTGTGGAGTCTATGTAGTGGTGAGAAGACGGTGGAACAGTTAGTCAAGGATATAACTGCTGAACTATCTACTGCTTCGGAAGGTAAGGAAAAAGTAGAGGAAGACGAGTTAAAAGAACCTGTTGCTATGATATTAGAGCAGCTAGCTAAGGTAGGCTTAGTTTCCTATAAGTAATTTAATGTAAAATAAACTTCACATATTTTTAGTTGCTTAATTTACGCATTAAACTAAGAACTGGTAGGTTATAGGAAATTACCTAAAGTAAGTATCAACTAATATTACCGTTAATAAAATAGGATCTTCCTATTACGCCACGTGGTAAACTTTGGTGGTACTTAAATCGCTTTATGGGAAATTCTAAGCGTTGATTTAATTCCGTATTAACATTATATTCTCCTTCGGAGTTCCAGCATTAATTAGTTTACTAATTAAGTAACTAACAACGTCTTTAGTACAGATGAATTTGAAGAGATGCGTGAAATCTCTCCTAAGATCGCTGCATCCGAAACCTTCTATGGTGGGCTTAAAGCACGCATCCTCTATCAGTAGTTTAACTAAAAACGACTCATTCAATGCAGTATTAATTACGGCGATAGCAACTAATACTTGAGCTTCAACACTTGTAGTTAAGTAGTCAATATGCCAAAAGACGTTCTTATTTTTCGAAGTATGCCTAGATATACGTCTATAAATACCGCCAGCCCCCTTTCCAGACCCTATGTATATGTAAGTGCCTTTAGTGAAGCTGAAGTATCCTAAATGACCTATATTAAGTACTACGTCCCGAGATAGATTAATTATCAGGTAATATATTCCACTAACCATACATATGGACACACCCATTCAATGAAGTACGTCATAAAACGCTTAATATGTTAAGACTATAGTTGTACGAGCATTTAAGCTATTTTCCTCTATGAAGTAGCTTCTGCAGCCACTTTCTCACTAATTAATTCATTAACCTTTATCAATGCTTCCTCCTCCCTCTCCAAAGCATCTAATAATTTATTACCCAACTCACTTAATCTGTAAACTCTGTAATTACCCTTAGAGTTGACTAACTCTACTATGTTAAGTGCTTCTAAGATATGGAATGTTGCTAACACTTCATACCTAGGCAGTCCTGTAGCTGACACAACATCACCTGGAGTTACCACCCTATCCTTCATACTTGAGAGGATATGTTTAAGCCTAAGCCTAAATTCGCTCAGCCCAATCACCATTAAATAATGTTCCGAGTTCATATACCTAAAAAGGTTACACCTAATCAGCGGTTCATTATTATCACTTTATAAGTTAGGTAAAAATATTGAGGTGAGTATTTAAGTGGGAAGTAAGTATTTGAAAAATACCGTTAAGCGAGGTGTAAGTGATCTAATAATAGTCTTGGCATTAATATCCGTGGCAATACCTGTAACACTCGCAGTCCAACATTGGTTATCATCTCAGGTAGGGAAAGCTACTACTTATTCTGTAACACCTAAGATCTCTGCTAACTTAATCTCCATAGACTATAGGAACGGTAACTTCACAGCCCTCATAGAAGTTATTAATAGAGGGGTTGCAGACTTAAACCTAAGTAATGTAAATGCCACAGTCATACTTACGAATGGTTCTAACATAGTAACAACTCCGCATCCAGTCTTTGGCAGGCAAACCCTCGAACCTAATGAGGAGGCTACACTACTTCTAACTATTTCCGACATTAAATCAAAAGCAGTTTTGATAGTATTAGAGTTCAAGGATGCGATGGGAAGTAGGATACCTATAGAGTTAACAGTAAATTAACGATGTTATTTTAAATCAAAAATTTTTAAGGTGATATTTTTGAATGATTTCGAAATCATTGATGAGTATAACGTAGGTATAGCTAATGTTAAGATAGTTAGATATTCTAACAACATCTACCAATACCTAGTTGAGGAGGTTCTCAGTAAGGATTTTGAAGAAAAAATCTCGAGAAACGTTGATATTATATTAAATTCTATACCTTATGACAGCAACTTCGACGAACTCACATTATCTAGGATTGTCTCGGAAGTCCTAAATGTAAGTGGTGATGATTTAGTAAAGTTCATATACGCTTTAAGGAAAGAGCTTAAGTATAAGAAGTTTCAGGTATTGGTAGATGATCCATTTATAGAGGATATATCCGTTGCTGGGGTTGGACCGATATGGGTTAGACATAGTAAGGTCTTGAGAATAGACCCTGAGGTCGATTATATACCAACGAATATAGTATTAAGTGATTTTGATGAAGTGCTAAAATACATTAACTTATTTGCAGAGAAAGCCAATAAGATAGTTTCTAAGTCTTCACCAATATTAGACGCTAACCTACCAGACATCGATGGCGGACATAGAATACATTTAGTACTTAATGAAGTGAGCTTAGGCAGACCTGAAATAACGATCAGGAAGAAGAAGAGCTATAACGCATTAAGTATTAAGTCCTTAATAGATGATGAGGTTTTACCAGAGGCAATAGCTAAGTATTTGAATACTGTTATAAGGGCGAGAGGTAGTATCATCATAGTTGGTCCTCCAGGATCTGGTAAGACAACCCTTCTAAGGGCTTTACTCTATGAGTTCATACCCCCAGCATGGAAGATAGTGATAATTGAGGATACGCCTGAAATAGACCCGCTACCGCAGAGTAATTGGATCAGATATATAGTACCTACAACACTATCTACAACGAATTACTTGGATCAGTTCACATTATCTAAAGCAGCTTTACGATCGTCAGTCAATAAATACATAGTAGTGGGGGAGACGAGAGGGGCAGAAGCCCAAGTACTAGTGCAGGCTATGAATATGGGTTTAGGTGGGTTAACAACGTTTCATGGAGGGAACGTGAAGGAGGCGATAATAAGGCTTACAGGGCCACCAATAAACTTAAGCAATCATCAGATCAGCATGTTTTGGTCGTTTGTAACCGTTAATTACGTCTTTAGCGATAAGACCGTTAAGAGGGCAGTAGTAAGTGTTGACGAGCCTATATATGATGTTGAAACCGATAACGTGATACTCAATAATATATACTCATTTGGGGATGATGTAAGTTTCGAGGAATTGATTAAGAAGAGTATCAGACTTAAAAATGTTGGTTTCTTACCTAATTACCAATTAAATTATGTTGAGTAGGAATCACTTATGAATTCATTTTTGAAGAATTATGTGAACGAGTTACAGCTACTTAGGGTTAAGGCAGGCCTCACAATAATAAGTAAAAATAAATTACTTAAATCTTTAGCTAAGGACGTATTAACAACCTTCACTATGGTTTGGGTGTTTATCTCAGCGGTCAAGCTATTCTATGATATTAACTACTTACTTCTTTTTCCGTTAATCTTATTATCGGTGCTTGTTTCTTTCCTTACACCCTACCTAAAGTATAAGTTATTGGTAAGGAGTCGAAGTAAGTTATTGGAGAATGAATTTACATATTTCATAATATCTGAAGCTATCACGTTAACGGGATATACGGAATTACTCAACGATATATGTGAGTTAAGTGGGTGGGAGAGCGTATTTCCAACCCTATTTAGAGAAGGATTAAGACTAAAGATGTATAGGAGATTTCTAACTTTATTTGAGACCGTCAATCACTACATAAAATATGTTTCCTCAGACTTTATCTCTAGACTATTAGGTGATTACCTCCTAGCAGTTTCTAAGGGCATAGTTAGTAGTTGGCTCATACACTCATCTACGGAATTAATTCATAAATTGAGAGTCGATGCAAAGGCGTTAATTAGGCTTAGAGCTACTACGATATTAGTTATTGGTGTATTAATAAGTTACTTACCAACTTTAATGGTTTCCCTCTCAATAATTACAGGTGATAAGGGATTAACATCCGTAATTGAATTAACGCCCGTCATAGTGGTAATGTCCGTAGTACTACTCCCACGTAATGTTCTTCATCTCAAGATTTACTACAACTTCAACACTATTAAGAAAGTCGTTACTGTAGCTTCCTATGTATTAATGGCTTATGTAGCGTATCACTTAGTCATAGATCCGTACTCTGCTAAGTATTTAATGCTTTCAGTATCTGCTATAGCATTAATTAATGGTGTCTTAGGGATTAAGAAATTATATGAAGCTGTAAACGAAATTCATGAAGTACCTAAAATTATGTATATGTTTGCTGAGACACCGAGTATTTTAATAAATCCGTTGAAAGCTCTAAAAGACGTACTCAGCGGATGCAGATCTAAGAGTTTGAAGGAATTAGGTACTAAGATCGATTTAAATAGTCATAGTACCGGTGCAGCAGTCCTTAATTCATGGATTGGCAGATACACTTACTACGTATTAATTAAGTCGTTAATTAATGGATCCTTAAGTAAGGAGCAATTATTAGGTTTAAGAATTCTAACTATGGATATGTTAGAAGATTTTAAGCAGTATCTCGTAGGTACATTCCCACTTATTATGATGTCATTAATGGTTCCATGGCTTATGTCATCAATGATTTCACTCGCGAATGTCAACTTTATAGATTACGGTCTCTATATCTACCTAATAACTATCACGTACGCGGTTTATGTTGACTATGCGGTATTCGGTACAGCTAGTACTACGTTGATTTCAGGCATAGTATTGCTGTTTATAAGTCTTATATGGGTGTGTTGATTGAGGCTTCCTAAGTTACACGATATCGTAGAACTTAATGATGAATTAGGGCTTGAAGATTTAAAAGTAGTTGTTAATAGGTGGTTCTTAACTAGAAGCCTACCTTTTAAGAACGTAGTGATTAAACCTATTGTTAATAGCTTTAATGAAACCCCTAAAATAATAATCAATGAGGATCTAACAGTTGATGTGAAAGGTTTCTGGATTTTTAGGGATGGGAATAATTCGAAGGTATTCTTACGTGGTGGGGATGCATTAAGTTTTAACTGTGAGGTATTTACCCTAAATAATAACTCACTACTGAAGCTATGTAATGATGGGGTCTTACTGTTAAATCTTGACTCAGAGGATGAAGAAGTTTTAATAGAGGGGTACCGAGGTACCGAAATTAAGCACTTAAATAATTCATCTATACTGGTTCGTGGGAATAGGAAGGATTTCTTAATATTTCCACATATGAAAAATAAGGTTTTAGAGGTTCAAGACTTTCTCTATGCAGAATCTAATACAACGGTTCTGGCGGTATTTAAACACAAGAGAAAATATTATGTATCGATAGGTTTCAGGTTTCTAGATTTAAATAAGATTTACGAATTAGATAAGTGTGTTTCGGTTAAGGAAGTAACTGTAGGTGATGGTTTAGGGATCGTAAGATGCTCAGATAGTAACTACCTTGTTTCAATAAATGAAGTTCTTAGGATTCCCTTCTTCGTAGAACCACTAGCATATGTCGATAATGAATACATACTGTATGATAATACTTTCGGGGTCATTATTAGGTTTGATGGCAGGAACTTCAATCAATTACTGATCCCCTCTAAACCTAAGGTTATTGGTAGGTTAAGGTCTGGAGAATTAATAGTTATTTCGAATGGATACCCATACATAATTACAGATAATGTCTGGAAAATCATAAGTAATTCAAGGGTATTAAGTGGTATTACTGGTGATGATTATATAGTTTTAAGAGGTATAAAATCGTTAGAACTCTATAAGCGGACTTCATATATATCCTCGTACAGGCCACTAGAGTGTACCTTAATTAATGAAAATCTAATATGCTTAAGCAATAGTAATGCCTTGATC
>JAWBKW010000003.1:0-118677 GCA_038831135.1 Sulfolobales archaeon
ATAAAGCAGTTGTTGGGGGATAGGGTGGAATATGTTAGCTCCTATCAATCCGTTATTTTATACTTAACTGAAGACCCCCACGAAGTCGCTAAGCTCATCAGGGAGTCACTAACCAATACTTCAAGCCCGGTGATTAAGGTCATACCCATAGACTACGTCGTAGATCCACTCATTAATGAAGTATCCAGAGCGGTTAGTGAGTTATCTAGTAGGATACCCTCAGGTCAGACCTTCAGAATAACGTTAGAGGGACATCTGCTCTACGATGAAGAAGGATTTTTAAAAGAGTTAGGGAGTTTAGAAGCTATTAAAGAACTTGCTAAGTATGTAGATAGACCCGTAAAGCTAGATGAACCTAATTGGGTAATATATGTCCGAGTAGTTAGGTTTAGACGAATTCTAAAGAAGGCGATAGTCTCTCTACTTAAGCCTGAAGACCTTAAGAGGTTTTAGATGTGGGTCTTTTCGGGACTTCAGGCATTAGAGGTATCTTCGGTTCTGAAATAACTTCAGAACTTATGTTAAAATTAGGGTTAGCTATTTCATCATATCTAAACCATAGGGGGAGAATACTCCTTGGCGGAGATTGCAGATTAACAACTCATATACTTAAACTATCATTAGCGTCCGGTCTCATGTCGGGAGGGGTTGATGTAGTAGATGGTGGGGTATTTCCATTACCTGTCCTCACTTACGGCGTGGTTAGGAACTCTTTCTCTGGAGGTATTTACGTAACGGCTAGTCATAACCCACCAGAGTATAATGGTGTTAAAATATTCGACCGTGATGGTGTAGAATTAAGAAGTGATGATGAAGAATTAATAGAGGAAGTGATTAAGAAGGAATCCTACACCTATACAGACTGGTCCTCAGTAGGTAGTTATAAGGTAATGGATGGATTAATAGATAGTTACATCTATGACTTGATAGCTAAGTTAATGCCTCGGAAAGTGGCGAGGAAGGTAAAAGTAGTAATTGATACAGCAAACTGTGTAACCTCTTTAGTAAGTCCTAAAGTCTTAATAGGTTTAGGCTCGAAAGTCCAAACACTGAACTCCAACATTGACGGGAGATTCCCGGGTAGGGAACCAGAACCAAGGCCGGATGTATTAAATCAATACTTAAGTGCTGTCAGGGAATTAGGAGCTGATATATTTCTAGCGCATGATGGTGACGGGGATAGGTTAGCAGTTATAGATCCGTCTGAAGGATTCGTTAAGCAGGATAGGCTTATAGCATTAATGTTTAAGTATAAGTTAATGGAGGTTAGGGGTAAGGTAGTAGCTTCGATAGATTGCGGTAACTCAGTGAAGGAGATTGTTGAAAGATATGGGGGAGAATTAGTTATTAGTAAATTAGGTAAGATTCATGAGGCATTAATAAATAATAAAGCTATCATTGCTGCTGAACCTTGGAAACTTATTGACCCTTCATGGGGTTACTGGATAGATTCCATATATCAAGCTGGGTTAATAGTGAAAATAATGATTGAGGAAGGTAAATCAATAAAACAGTTAATGGATGATATCCCAAACTACCCCCAAGCTAGGTACTCCATCAGAGTAGCAAATGAGTTAAAATTAGGTCTGTATGAGCATTTAAGGGATTACTTAGAGAGTAGGGCAGCTGGTAAAGCAAGTATAATGGAAATTGACGGATTCCGCGTAGACTACGATGACGGTTCATGGGTCTTAGTCAGACCCAGCGGGACTGAATCAAAGGTAAGGATTTATTCCGAGTCCAGAACGATGAGCAAACTCAAGGAAATCGTTGATAACCTCTTAAGGGTAAGTAATGAATACCTTAGTTTAAGAGGATTTAAAATGGATGTAGATGGTATGCTTATTCCTTAAGGACAAGGTACTTAGGAGGTCTTCTTTCCGTTCTCAAGGTATTTAAAGCCTTAGCAGCTAATTCAAAGGCCTTCCTCGGGTATTCAGAAACACCAACCCCAACCTTAATGTCTTCATCCATTACTTCTTTAAGTATATCATCAATGTACTGAGGGTAAGTGACTACAACAATGTTATCACCGCCTAAATACTGGACGATGGCCTTATTTATTAAGGCAACAGCTAACCTACTAACCATACTTAGTACTTCTACATAAGGCTGGTAGAATCCTTTATATATAGATTTAGAGGTGAAGTTATTTAGGTCTAAATGAGCTACGCATACTTCATTACCGGAGCAATTATTTTCGACATTATTACCTAGAATCTCATGAGGTAAACCACAGTATACATTATAATCAGCTTTAATAGGTTCCCAATCAATTACTACTTTTCTCAACTCATTAATGAATCCATCCAATGAAGTATTTGAAGGAAGTAACACTATCTGGATATCGTACCTCATAGGTAGGGTGAAACCTTTAAATTCCTTAGACAGTAATTGTAGGTCATGGTATATCCTTGACTGAGTAGTTTGAATGATCCATTCCCTATCATAACCCAATGACTCAGTCCATGTTCTGTAATTAGTAAGTTTAATTAACACGGTGTATGTCAATAAGCTTCACTCAATAAACACTGTATTTTCTGAGTAAACCTCCCTACCTAAGTTTTTAAGCCTTTTAACAGACTTAACAGCAGCCTCCACAGCTCTACGCGCATAATCCTCAACTCTTTCGAGGGCCTGCATCCTTGAAGCGCCGGGGCCAATAATACCGAGACTGACGGGTTTGCCATACTGAACAGCTAGATCCATTATCTTTCTAGCGGCTTGTTGGGCGACAACTTCATCATGTTTTGTTTCTCCTTGAATTACCGCACCTAAAGTAACTACAGCGTCTACATCATCTTTGGAGAGCAATTTACTAACCACTAACGGTATCTCGAAAGATCCTGGAACCTTGACTACATAAGTTACCTTAATCCCTAGGAAGTTGGCGTGATTTAATGCTTTTTGTAGCATAAGGTAAGTAATGTCGTAGTTAAACTCAGCAACAACTATCGCAACCTTAACTTCATCATTTAGGACCACTTACATCCCCACATACCATAACTAAAGGTGTTTTAAATAATTTGCTAATTTTGAGAAGAGGGTCCATCCGACCCTCCTACGCTCTAAGTTCGAACCTTATGAGTAACTTATATATGGTTAGCATTCTATTTTAGTATGAGGGTACTTGAATAGAGCATATGTAGGAATAGACTTAGCGGCTAAACCTGCGAAATGTACAGGATATGCAGTAATTGTATGTTCTAATTCTTGCAAGTTACATATGGTCAAATGCTTATACAGTGATGAGGAGATCATATCATCCATCCTTGATCTCGCTGTGCATAATCACCTCTTAGTCTCTATAGATGCACCATTCAGTGAATCCTCAGGTATGAGGGAAGTCGATAAGAAACTAGTTTCGGCTGGTTTTAAAGTTCTTCCTCCAGGATTTAAATATATGAGGTTATTAACTTCTAGGGCATTGAAATTAGTTGAAAGACTCAAGTTGGAAGGGGTTTTAAACGTTTTTGAGACTCATCCCAGAAGTGCTCTATTAAGCAGTCATTGCAAGTCTGTGGAGGAATTAATAGCCAGGTTTTGCATAGAATTAGGTAATCATAGCTTAGGAAATTTATCGAAGGACGTAAAGGATGCATTAATAGCATCACTTGTGTCTTATTGCATTGACAATAATTGTTACTTAAAGTTCGAGGATGTGGACGGTGTTGTGTGGCTTATATCTAATGTTTGCTAAGTATAAACCGGTGCTGTCCATATGGTTGAAGAATTAGTGATGAATTTTGACTCAGGAATTATTGGCGAAGAATTAGAGGAGTGGAGTGACGGATTAAATATCGTGATTAGGGATGGTATCATAGAGCATATAGGAAAGGGTAAAGCATCAGGCAGGAACGTAATTAATTTTAATAACACATTTGTTATGCCACCTTTAGCAAATCTCCACACACATATATTGGATTACGCCTTCCCTGAAGTTGGATGGGATTTAGACATAGATAGTGTTGTTGGAGATCCGTACGGTGTTAAGTACTTAATGCTTAGTAAAGCTACCGAACACTCCTTAAGGGAAGCCATTACTAGATTCCTACATCATAGCTGGAGATACGGTATCGGTATATTAGTTGAGTTCAGAGAGGGTGGAGTTACTCATGCATCACTTGATAAGGATTCAAGACCTTTAACGCATTTAGTCTTCGGTATGCCAACGAAAGTCATTAACGTTGCGGACCAGGTTTACGAGATGAAGGAACTCATCAATGGTGTAGGTATTTCATCACCTCTATATTTCAGAGGTGATGAATTGAAATCCTTAGGAAGAATAGCAAGGGAATTAAATATAGGTATACATGTCCATATTTCAGAAGTTATTGATACTTATGAGGAAGACGATCTTAGGTATATGCTTAAATATTTAAAACCTGACGCGATCGTGCATGGCACTTACTTAGGAGAGGATGAGTTAACACTTCTTAGAGAACTTAAAATACCATTAATTATGTGTTTAAGATCTAATCTATGGTTTGTTGGTAAGGTACCAAACCTTAAACTAATTAAAGATTTAGGTATTGAGGTTGGGTTAGGAACAGATAATGCTTCATGGGTCAAAGGTGATTTATGGAGAGACCTCGACCTACTCACGAATTTAATGAGGGTCAAGGGTGTGTTAGATCCTAAATGGGTTTTACGAACGGCTACTAACGCAGAGGTGGTCGGACTTAACAACAGAGTTAGTGAAGGTAGTAAGGTCAATTTACTGATGATTAATGAAGAGTTAACATCTATAAGATACTCTAAGAATAAATATTTAGCAATCATTAAGAGAGGAGGGCCTGAAGGTGTTGAGGTGTTAATAAATGATGGCATCATTAGGTACTGTTCCAGCAAGTACGAGACCCTATGTAATAATATACGTGACCGCATCCGCTGACGGTAAAATAGCGTCTGTAAGCGGCTACTCACGATTTAGTTGCGAACATGACTTAAAAAGGTTACATAATTTAAGGGCTTTAGTAGATGCTGTATTGGTTGGAGCCAATACCGTAATTAAAGACGATCCCTTACTTACGGTAAGATACGTAAATGGTAAAAACCCTCTGAGGGTAATAATTGATGGTCGTTTAAGGATTCCAGGCAATGCTAAAGTAATCAATGATAGGTCTTCTAAGACATTGATCTTCACATCTAGATACGCGTCTCAAGATAAAGTTAATTATCTATTAAGTAAAGGTGTGGAGGTGATTATGCTTGATAGCAATGATTATAAGCTGCCATTGGATTACGTGTTACGTGAATTGTTACTAAAGGGTGTTAAGACTTTACTTGTGGAGGGAGGTAGTGAAACTATTTGGGGTTTTATTAAGGATAAATCATTCGACGAGCTCAGGATAACTATTTCCCCATACCTTGTTGGTGGGAGGGACTCCCCCTCCATAGTAGGTGGTGATGGTTTTAAATCGGAATCGGAATTTATTAGGTTGACTCTTAAGGATTTAAGGATTTGCGAATGCGGTAATGAGGTTCACCTGATATATTCTAGGGAAGTATCTTCTATTAACTCACGTTAATTATATTAATGAGTGTATATTGATATTAAGGGCTTGGAAAATGTGTAAGACTAAATTAATAGCATCTCTTGGACCGTCTTCAGCTACTCAAGATATTGTAGCAACTTTATGTAGGGAGGGAGTAGTTGGATTTAGGATAAATTTCGCTCATGGTGATGAGGAGCTTTGGAGGACTATGGTTAGTAACGTATTAAAGGCTGAGTCGTTTATAGGGAGACCTTTAGCATTAATTGGTGATTTAAGGGGTCCTTCCATTAGGTTAGGAGATGTTGATGAGAATTTCTACGTTAAGAAGGGTGAGACCGTTAATTTAATATTAAGTGATAAGGGTTCCAAAGATAAGAAGGAAATACCTTTACCAATTAAGGAGGTTTATAACAAGCTTGAGGTAGGAGATACTATATTAATGAGTGATGGAAAGATTAGGTTCAGAGTATCTGATATACTTCATGACCATATAGAATTAACGGCCTTAACGGATGCATTAATAAGTTCTAGAAAGGCTTTAGTCGTGGCTAATAAAGAGTTCAACCTACCACTACTACGTGAGAAAGATATATCAGACCTTAATTTTGCTTTAAACAATGGCTTCAACTACATAGGTTTAAGTTATGTTAGACGAGGAATGGATGTAAAGATTGTTAAGGACATTATCAGGAAGTCCGGTCGTGACAAGGTTAAAGTTATCGCTAAAATCGAGACAAAATCAGCTATTGAGAATTTAGATGAGATAATTGAGGCTTCGGATGCTGTCCTAGTTGCTAGAGGGGATCTAGGTATGAATTTCGGCTTAGAGGAAATTCCCTACCTTCAGAAGAAAATCATAAATAAGTCACTACAGCTAGGTAAACCTGTAATAGTTGCTACGCAGTTGCTTGAGTCAATGATCGAGAGCTCCGTACCTACAAGGGCTGAAGTAGTGGATGTAAGCACTGCCGTAAGCGATGGTGTTGATGCGTTAATGCTTACAGGCGAGACAGCTATTGGAAAGTACCCTATAGATGCTGTGAGATGGCTTAGGAGGATCGTTGAGACAACGGAGGATAAGTTAAGTATAAATAAGTCGAGGGAAGTTAAGGCTTTAAGCGCGAAATTTGCTAAGGGAATTACCGAACTAGCCGAGGATATTAACGCTAAATTAGTAGTATTTAGTGTGCATGGTAATACTCCACGAATGATAGCGTTGTTAAGACCCTCCGTCGACTTTTATGTAGGAACACCGGATCCGGAGATTGCGAGATATCTAAGCATATTATGGGGTCTAAGGGTTTATCAAGTAGAAGCAACGGACTATGATGAAGGTTTAGAAGCTACTTACGAATTACTTAAGAAGAAAGAGGAACTTAGGTTAGGTGAGTTAGTCATATTAGCGTATGGGTTAAAAGAGTATGAACAAGCCATAAGACTCCGGAGGGTTAGTTAGATTTTAATCTCTTGAACTCTTCCTCATATAAAACTCTATTTTAGCTACTTTCTTCTCCCAATTAGAAACTACGAATCTCTCCCTTGAGAACACGTAATGAAATGCTAGACCAACACCCCACGCAGCCAAAACCCATAAAAACCATAGATGTCTTGGGGTAGTATATAGATTAACAAATAATAAGAACATGTTCACAATCACGTAAGATGTGAAGTGCGCTAAGAAATCTGATTTAGCTTCCTCAATTTCTAATTTCTTCCAAGCATTTTTGAAATCATCTAATGATGACATTTTATACACTGATATAGTATAGGTTTCACATTTATAAACACGTGATATTTATGTTTAAACCTGCATTAAGTAAATGTCATGACCTCCTCCGCATTCGAGGTACTTGATCTCACGGTGATTCAATATCTTAAGCCGGTGTATTCAGTTAATGAAGATTAATTATCCAGAATCGAATAGTAATGTTAGGTAGTTATATGGGTTCCGACTTAAGAATCGCTGTAGTAAATAGTAAGACTTTCGGACTCTACTCTAATGTTATTGATGAGTTGAGGAGTTTCGCCACTGTTGATAAGGTAGAGGTTTCAAAGGATTTAAGCGGTTCTCGACTTGCGTCAATGCTTAAGGACTACGATATTATTATTGCAAGTGTTACACCAAAGTATGATGATGAATTCTTTAGAAATAATTTAAGGGTTAGGATGATTGCGCGGCATGGCTTAGGTGTAGATAACGTAGATATTGAGTCTGCGACTAAGCATGGGATTGTAGTTACTAGAGTTCCTGGTTATGTTGAACGTGATGCTGTTGCAGAGCATGCAGTGACCTTAATATTAGCGGCTTTGAGGAAGGTGGTCAGTGCGCATAAAAAGGTTGCTACAGGGAATTGGGGTGAGAGAGGGAAATTTGTCTGTAAAGAATTAAGACACTCTATTGTTGGATTGATCGGGGTAGGTAATATAGGTTCTAGGGTGGCTGAGATACTTATTAAAGGTTTTGGAAGTAGGGTTGTTGCTTACGACCCTTACGTAGATAGGTCTAGGATTAGCGAACTAGGGATCGAATTAGTAGATCTAGATGTCTTGCTCTCAATCTCGGATATCATATCAATTCATACACCATTAACTCCTGAAACCTATCACTTGATGGGTTGGGGTAAATTTACGAAGATGAAGAGGGGTGTAGTAATAGTGAATACCGCTAGAGGGGAGATTATAGATACTGAGGCACTTATTAAGGCAATTAATGAGGGTATTGTAGGGGCAGTCGCCTTAGATGTAGTTGAAGATGAACCTATAGGCAGTGATCATCCTCTACTTAAGTTTGATAACGTAATCATAACACCCCATATAGCGGCGTTTACGTTTCAAGGATTAAGAGGGATGGATGAGTCTGTACTTAAGTCTATTAAGGATTATTTAAGTGGGTCAGTACCTGAAGGTATAGTTAATAAGGAAGTTTTTGAGAAAGGTTTAAGGTCATTTACTTAGGTTAGTAATATACTGATTAAGAGGTCTTTACAAATCATTATTTAATCAGTTTTAAAGCTTTTATCACATAATCTTATTATCGGTGATAATATTTAGCAGGATAAAATACGTAAGGGCTTATCCGTTAGTTTCTGAAAGACCTGGAGTAAGTGTTGATAGACCTGATCACTACCTACCTTACTGGAAGGAGCTTTCGGCTGCAGGAGTAAGGGGTAAGTACTACATGTTGTTAGTTGAGGTGGGTTCTGATGATGGTTTAGTTGGATGGGGGGAAGGTTTAGTTAGGGAGGTTCCCACCGCGCATGCAGAAATTGTTGAGAAATTACTTTCCCATATAATAGTTGGTCATGACTCATTAGCTATTGAAGAGCTATGGCAGAGGATGTTTGCATCACTTAAGACTAGGGGGCATTTTGGTGGCTTCTTCGTGGAGGCCCTTTCAGGTGTTGATATAGCGTTATGGGATCTTGCAGGCAAAACGTTAGGATTACCTGTACATAAGTTATTGAGAGGTCCAACATTTGATAAGATCAAGGCTTATGCGTCATCAGTTTACTGGCATTACATGGATAAATTATCGCCTGAATCTGTAGCTAAGGAAGTATTAAAGTTAAGGAATGAGGGTTTCGAACAAGTGAAGATAAAGATAGGTATGGAAAAGATAGCTACTGGAGGACCATCAGTTAAAGATGTTCTGAAGGCTGTTAGGGATCATGCAGGTTATGAAGTAGGTATAATGGTTGACGCTAATTCCGCATACAGTTTGAATGAAGCAATCAGAGTTGGAAGGGTTTTAGAGAAGTATGAGGTAATATGGTTTGAGGAACCTCTACCGCCCAACAATATTGAAGGGTATTCCGAGTTAAGGAGGAAGGTAGATGTTATGATTGCCGGTGGTGAGTCATTATTCACTAAATATCAATTTATGGAGTATGTTAGGAAGAAAGCATTAGATGTTTTACAACCCGACATAGCTAGAGTGGGTGGTATCACAGAATTCATGAAAATAGTAGCTATCGCTGAGGCTGAGGGTCTGTTCATCGCCCCTCACGTGGGTTTATCCGGTCCAGGTTGTAGGGCGGCTTCAATACAGGTATCAGCAGCAGTGCCTAGAGAGACTTTCCTAAGTTACGAATACATGTATAAAGGAGATAATGCGTTGGCTAAGGAGCTACCTAAGCAAACAGTTGAAACTATAAGTAATGGATATATCGAGATCTGTAAGAAGCCTGGAATATGCTTCGAACCAGAAAAAGACGCAATAAGTAAGTTTTTATTCAAGCCCTAAAGCTCGCGAGTTATTGATTGGTGGGGCCGCGGGGATTTGAACCCCGGACCACGGGGACCCGAACCCCGCATTCTGCCAAGCTAAACTACGGCCCCAACATAGTCATTATTAATTTTAATCTAAGCAGATTTAAACATTAACTCAAGAACTTCATCAGCTGCTGATATAGGATTTAACTGACCCTTTATTAATGAATCATAAATACTTTTTATTCTAGTATCGTTTAGCATTTCGTTGAGTTTGTTCGTAATTCTATACTTTACGCTTAGGTTTAATTCTAATGCCCTCCTCAACATCCTTTTATAAGTTATTTTATTGGTGTTGATTAAGTGGTTCTTATGGTCGTTTACGGCCTTAACAAGTTCCTTAATACCGATTCTGTGGATCGCTGATGTTTTTATTACTCTAGGTACCCAATCATCTCTGTTAACATCGCTTAAAGCAAATAGTACTTGATTGAAAGTTAGGTCAGCATCAGGGCGATCGGATTTATTGATTACGTATATGTCCCCTATCTCCATAATACCGGCCTTCAACGCCTGTACTTCATCACCCGCTCCAGGCATTAGGACTAACACCACAGTATCCGCGAATTGCGATATTCCTATGTTGAATTGCCCTACTCCAGGAGTCTCAATTATTATGTAGTCGTATCCTAAGGCATCTAACACCTCAATAGATAGGAGTGCTTTAAGTGGGAGAGCCTCTTCCGAGGTTGTACTCATACTTCTTATGAACACTTTGTCGGTATGTTTTATATTAGTCATTCTAATTCTATCTCCAAGTAGAGATCCCCCACTTATAGGTGATGAGGGATCTACAGCTAAAACTGCTATTGAGTAATTACTAGATGACAATTCATCAACTAATGTTGATATGAGGGATGACTTACCTACTCCTCCTGCACCGGTAACACCGATGATATGCGCTTTAGGTGTTTTAGGCCAGACGATATTCGCTATTGATTTTATTATTTCCGGATCCATTTCAATTAGTGTGAGTAGTTTCGATACGGATAACTTATTACCTCGGATCGCGTTATTAACTAATTCCTCAACTTGACTCACTAACGAACACCTTATATAGTGGTGAGTCCGTACCTCCTAAATACTTCAAACCACTTCCAGTTAACGGGATTACTACCTTACCGCTTAATTCTTTCTTAATTAGTTTGAAGGCGGCATACGCTGCTGCACTAGTTGGTTCTACAGCGAATCCAATGCGGTATAATTCTTTAAGGGAATTAACTATCTCCTCATCATTAATAACTACTAAAAATCCTCCGGATTTCTTAATTGCTTCAGCGATGTAAGGTAGTCTAGGGGCATTCGTTAACCTTATAGCATCCGCTAATGAGGTAGGGCCTCTACATTCAGTAGCTACTACATTATTTAAGTGTTTGCTTAAGGAGTCGTAGCCGCATGCCTGAACACCAACTATTTTAGGTAGTGAAGAAATTAATCCCAACCCGAGAAGCTCATTAAATCCTTTCCAAATGCCTAGCAATAACGTACCGCTAGCTACTGGAGTTATTATGCAGTCAACATTACCTAATTCTTCGTAAACTTCATAAGCAAATGTTTTAGTACCTTCGATGAAGTAAGGATTCCATGTATGCCCTATATAATAATTTTTATCACTTAAATCGTTAAGCACCTTCCGTGAGGCTTCATCTCGAGTTCCAGCTTTCACTACCTCAGCACCGAAGGACTTAATAAGTAAGTATTTCCCGAGAGGAATATCACTTGGTACATAAATCCTTGCCTTAATACCAGCACGTGCAGCGTAAGCAGATATTGAAATGCCCGTATTACCGGAGGAATCCTCTAAAACTTCATCGACGCCTAAGTCAACAGCCTTAGAAACAGCTAATGCCGAGCCTCTATCCTTAAAACTTCCTGTAGGATTAAGATACTCTAGTTTAAAGTATAGATTGATATTATCTAAGGTCATAGAAACTTTGGGAGTACCACCTTCGCCCAAGGATATATAACGTGATAGGTCTGGCAATAAAGAACTATACCTTAAAATACTTCTAGCCTCTTTGATGGGTGACCACTTAAGACTGTTAATATCTATTAATACCTCTAAAACACCTCCACAGAAACACTTAAAGTACTTAAACTCTCTACTATAGGTTCTTCCACACGACTTACATCTCAATGTATAATTAACCATCAAAGCCCCTATAGGTAGTAGAACGACTGGTTAAAAATATAGTATATGGAGGATGCAACCTATTTTAAATCATTATAACTTTAGAAGATTCGAACAATTCCTCCTCAGTATCTATCAGATCCTCATCATTCTTTATTAGACTAAATAAGTAATTGATGTACTCATCAACAGCCTCTCTAACAAATTCGCTCTTTGACTTATATCCCAACTCGCTACATACCTCAGCAAGTAAATCATCTAGTTCTTTGGGAATCCTTAACGTAATTATCTTGGAGTGTCGCATCTGAGCCAATTTAATCAATTTAGTAAGCCCCTTCAAATTAAAGTAATACTAAATAAATACTTTTCTGAGTTAACTTTCCTAAACATTAGGTAATACTCATGTAGAACTCGAGGAGATCCAGATCTGTAAACTACTTGAGGTATTACCATGTTTATGAAGGTTAATTTTATAAAGGGTATATAAACAAAGTTATTTTCAATTCTAGCGCGTAATTAGTCAGTATCTTAAGCCGGGATCTTAATTACTAAATTCATCTTTTCTAGAATGTTCAATAGTTTCTCCAGTTCAAAGAGTTCTATATTTGCGCCTATTTCTCCCGCAATCTCGTACCTTAGTTGATTTAGTGTTTTCGGATCTCTAAGAAGATAAGGAATGAGGACCTGAACAATAGTTCTCAAGTATTTCTTTGTTTTTATGATTTCCTCTAAATCATCTAATTCTTCTTGCTTCAGTTTTTTAAGAATAGCTCTTAAATCTATAACACTTGTAGGACCTACATACTTATACCTCATTTGAATATCTACGGGACGTTCCAACCCAGCGAATTCGTTTCCTTCTAATGCCGTTTTCCCTAAATTGATGGATACCCCTACATATTTTGCTAGTTTTTGGGATAACTTATCACAGATATAGTTAAATCTTAAAGTTATTATTTCTTTATCCGCCCAATAACTTTCAGAGCCTATATACTCGAACGCATAGCTGATAATTAAGTTCTTATCTAATTCTTCTGTAGAGGCTTTAAGTATAGCAGCACCTACGGCTGACCCTATCAAGATTGAGGTATCTGGGTCAAATTTATCTATTGTATCTTGGTCGGTGTGATAGTATGTATCAGGCCATTGATTAATCATCACAGCAGGAATCCCGTTAATAATATATACATCATGGTCGCTACCTGATTCATAAGTTAGCGAGTCAAATCTTAAACTAATTATTCTCTTCGGTGATGAAAATGATGACCTAGATAATGCTTTTCTAAGCTCATAATAGATTAATGCCTCATAAGGATGGAAAAACGAGGTAGGGGGTCTAACATAATTGAGTGTTGAATTAGTTAGTTCTTGGTTCTCACCAATCATATCGAGATTAACCCCAAACCCCACTCCATCTTTTTTATGTGTTAGATATGCCATAGATCCGTAATATTCTGGATACCACAAGAAAGTTATGCTGTGTTTAGTTGGTAGTGGGAGTTTACCACGGTTTATAGCTTCATTTAAAACTTTCGAAAGTTCCATCAGCAAGGAGGCGCCGCTAGCGTTATCATTTACCGTCCCTCCAGGGTGGCAATAATGGGCGAATACGTGAATCTCATCATTATTATCACCTAATCGTGCAGTTACTACATTTATTTCAGCATCGTTAGTGAAACCTGCCTTCACCCAAGCCTTTAAAACTACCTTATCACCACTCGCGATGTGTTGCTTTATCTTTTCAGCTATCCTTCTAGAAATACTTAATGCCATCGCCTTAGCCCACTTCACCTCGTCGGGGGATAAAAATAAGCTAAGGTAAGGTACCGCATCATAAGGAACATCATCCCTGTAGAACATAACAAGTGAAGCACCTCTTCTGCATGCCTCGCGATAAGCCAGGTAAGTATTACCGCTTACTACTACAGCTTTACCGCTTATGTCGATACCTTCGTAATATTTAGCCCTATCACCTGTTCCTACATAGACAGTATCAGCTTCAACTTCACCACCAGGACTATGAGCCACTACTAATGTTTTAGACTGCCTAAAGCTATGCAGTAATTCCTCCTTAGGTTTGACGCACCATAATTCAGCGTCTTTAACCCACCAACCAGTAACTGGGTTTAAATTACCGTAGGAGACATTATAGGGAAATTTCAATATCTTTGTATCAAATAATTCCAAGTCCTTAAGAGTTCGGTAGATGTAATTCGCTGCTTCCTCAATATCTTTACTGGCTTGAATCCTATGGTAGTTAGATAACATGACCGTGGTTTTTAATAATTCATTACGGGAAAAACCCTCCTTAATTACTTTTAAAAACTCCATTTAATACCCACCATACATAGGATAGTTAATATATTATTGATTCTACCTCGAAATTATTAAGTATTTCTATATTTAAAGTATTTCTTTATAAGTAATTCGGAGGACTTCCAATGTATGAGGAGGATTTGATTACTAAGGTCCTTGATAAGGCTCTGAGTATGGGTGTTGATTACGCATTGGTGAGATTGCAGGAAAAAATTTATGAAAGCGTTATTGCTGACTGCGGTGTATTAAGGAATTATGGGTTAAATAGGATTTCGGGGCTAGGTCTATACGTGATTTATGAGGGGGGCGTCGGATACTCCTATACTACTTCCTTCGACTCTAATAATATATTGAAGGTGGTGGAAAATGCTGTTTCCATCGCCAAATCAGTTAAGAGATTTAAGAAAATAGGTGGTTACCCATCATATAAGGCGGTAAGAGACTCTTATACTGTTCCAGTAAATGAAGACCCTCAGGACATCGATCCTGAAGATAAGGCTAAGTTAGTGCTAGAAGTTAATAAATCAAGCCTTAGAAAAAGCGGTATTGTATCAGCAGTTACTAGAATGGCTTTCGAAAAAGATAGAAAGTTCCTTATATCTAGTGATGGTGTCGAAGTGGAGATAAACATAATAAGTATTGGATTTTCACACGCCAGTGTAGCTAAATCAGGTGAAATTATTGAGAGGGTTGGGGATTCTAAGACATGTATTAGTGGTTATGAATTCATACGCCGTAATGATTGGTTTAACTTCGTTGATGAGCTAGATATGATGGCTGTTAAAGCATCTACAGCTAGGACTCCCTCACCAGGTAGTTATGTAGCTATAGTTGATAACGATGTTGTAGGTCTGCTTCTGCATGAAGCTTTAGGACATGCTAGTGAAGGTGATTTAATAGTAAGTGGGGACTCTGTGCTAAGTGGTAGAATTGGTGAGAGAATAGCTAGTGAGTCAGTTACTGTAGTTGATGAGGGGGTTGTTGATGGAGGGTATCCAGTGCCTTACGATGATGAAGGCATTCCTAAAGGCAAGACTGTTATAATAAATAAAGGTGTTTTGATTGGGTATTTATGTAGTAGAGAAGTAGCTACACGTTTAGGTTTAGGGTTAACAGGCAATGGTAGAGCTCAGGACGTGATGCATAATCCTTTAGTAAGACAGACCAATTATTATATGGTCGGTGGTGATTGGGATGTTGAGGAATTATTTGAAGGAATTCCATACGGTATCTATCTTAAGGGTTTAGGTTCGAGAGGCGGTGAGGTGAGACCTTCGGTAGGCACGTACACCTTCAGCATAGGTCCCTCCTATATTGTCAGGAATGGTGAGGTAGCTGAACTTGTTCGGGGAGTTACGGTAAGTGGGATGATACTTGAAACATTAAAGGAAGTTGATGCAGTAGCTAATGATGTTAAGATAACTACCAACGTATTTGGAGGTTGCGGTAAAGATATGCAGTCAGTCAGAGTTGGTTTTGGAGGACCCCACATAAGGGTTAAGAAGGTGGTTGTGGGTGGATGAAGTAATAAATGAACTAATAGAGAGGGGATTAAGGCTATCGCGTAAGTATGGAGCTAGCGAAGCAGAGTTATACGGGGTTAAGGAGTCTATAACTACCGTTAGAGGCGATAGGGAGGGAGTAAAAGATAGTGTTGCTGGCGATAGGCTCATCGTCGGTGTAAGGGTAACCATTGGTAAGAAGGTCGTAACTCAAGGAGGTATAATTTCAAGACTTAATGAACTAGATTATATAGTGGAGAGGGCTGTTAAAGTAGTTAAGACGCTTCCGGAAGATAGTAATTGGTTATCGCTCCCACGTAAGTTAAGTAGTTCAAACACTAATTTAGAAATCGCTCAAGAAATTAAGTATCCAGACTTTAACCGCATCATTGATCTAAATAATTACCTAGTAACTAGGGCGAATGAGTTAGATAAGAGAGTTTTCGTTAGTGACATCCATACACATCTAGTATATTTTGAGAGGTTTATCGCTAATACTTATGGAGAGGTTCTAAACGAGCAAGGCACTAGGGCATTTATTTCCGCTAGCGTTAAAGCTATTGAAAATGGTTGGGAGTCCGGGTATACGGAGTATTACTCAGGTACGTCACTCACTAAGTTCGATCCTGAGCATCTAATCGGTAAAGCTACTGAAATAGCTGTAAAAACATTACGTGCCAAGAGAGTCCAGACAGGTGTTTATGAAGTTATTATGGCACCTAAAGTCTTTAAGTACGTATTTGAAGATCTACTTATTCCGGCATTTTGCGCCGATAATATTCAACGGAACAGATCACCACTTAAAGGGAAGTTAGAACATGAGGTATTTAGTAAGGAACTAACAGTATTTGATGACGGTATTCAACCATCAATGAGTGGCACGAAGGGTTTCGATGATGAGGGGGTACCAACAACGAGGAAATGCTTGATCGATAAGGGAGTTATAAAGAACTACCTCTACGATAACTACACAGCTAATATAGACCGTCTTAAATCCACAGGAAACGCCTTTAGGTCAACACCATCTAATAGTCCATCACCATGGAGATTAAACATTATAGTTGATTCCGGTAACGAGGACTTAACCACTCTAATAAAGACTACTAGGAAAGGATTGATAATATATGATGTAATAGGGTTATGGCTCTCGAACCCTGTTAATGGATTATTAAATGCCACAGTCGCGAATGGAATGCTTATTGAGGAAGGTGAAGAGAGATATCCAGTGAAGGGAGTTATCTTATCGGGCAATATATATGAATTGCTGAAGCAAGAAAACTTCTTACTAACAGCTAATAAAGAGAACTATGGAACATATATATTACCGTATGCATATCTACCGAAAACATCTGTTGCTGGCTTATAACCACTTTATTAGGTTTTACTTAAAACTAAGGTTAAGATTAATCTGTTTGAGAGTTTAGTAATTATATTAGTGTTCCTTTATTCCATTTTCTTAATGTTCTGGACTATTTCCTCGCAACACATCATTACTTCATCATTTCTAAGGGATGTAGCTTCCATGCCCCTACGCCATACATATATCATTAACTCGCATCCTTCATAATTAGGTTTAAATTCCGTAGTAACCTTAAAGATTATATCCGATACCATCGCATTTAACCTATAATGTTCCTCATTTATATAACTACCTATACGTATATTCAACTTCTTAAGATATCTAAGGTAGTTAACGTTGTCGTAAATAGCTCTTAAGTAATCAGCCGGATTATAAACCATTCCTACCAGACTTACGTCATTAAAGACTATCACATCTGCATCGAAGGCATCCTTAAATATTGATTGTAACCTAACTAGGAGACTACTTAATGTGTATAAATACGGGTTTATACTGATGAACGTATAATGCTTATCTACGATTTTTTCAGCCTCATCCTCAGCCATACCATATTTCTTTAAAACCCTAATGATTTGCTCTCTAGCGGATTTAGGTGGTTGATTATACACTATATACAGGCATCTCAGGTCGTTTAGAACTAAAAGACCTGTTAAAATTAATAGGGATTCTAGAGGTCTATTATCGGCATAATGTGATATGTAGACAGACATCCCGAGGTGAGCGTGTGCAATGTAGCGTTCTAATATTTTACATGGTAACTTCAACTCTTTCGAATCTGGGGATATTTCTTCTAGAAATGGTTTTGGATAAAGCTCTATGCCTTTACCTTCGGAAATGCTGTAGGATATTTCACTTAACTTTATATCGCATCCACGCATTTTCTTAATTTCCATAATCCTAGTCAAAGTACTTTTCTCAACAACGTTCTTCATGAATATAACAATATCAGCAATAAAGAAGATATCGATTAATTCGTTAGCTTCATTATTTAGTGATTCATAAATTAAGATAATCGCGCCATCGATTCTTCGAGGCAGCTCGTATAGGAAGTTCTGGATTATTATTCTCTTATCTCTCTGCGTTGCTGCAGATGCTAGTAATGGGGTTATGGAATCTATAACTACTATCTTAGGGTTAAAACTCTCTATATACTTCATGATTAGTTCGCCGAAGAACTCCGAAGAATAGGTGATAGGGATTTTAACAAATCTTAACAAATCCTTTGATTCAGCCTCATAGAGATCTAATCCTAGTCCAGACATTACGTCATAAAGTTTTTCTCTATCTTCATAAAATGTTATGTAGAGGCATTTATTACCTCTGAGCGCATTCGCGTAACACATAGTACATGCTAGGGTTGTTTTACCGGTGCCTGGATTACCTGCAATAATCATTAGAGGCTTAAGTCTAAGAGCTCTTAAGTACAAATTATCTAGATATTCTATTCCGAAAACTAGTCCATTCATACTGACTCAATCTCTCTTCTTTAATGATTATGTTAAATTACTTAAAACTTTTTTTCTTTATATTATTATTAACTTTCACTATTTCATTAATTGCTATCTATTTGTAGTATATCTAACTGTTCATATGGGCCATACTTCCATCCTATACGACATTTCCCAGAAGAGGTATTCGTATTTGCTCGCTGTTATGAAAATTTTCTCCAGCTCTTCCTTACTGTGAAAGTTGCTGACTTCATCAATTAAATCTCTAAGTTCATGAATTAATCTTTTATATTCTTCTGATAGGTAAGTACTTGCCCAATCAACATATAGTTTGCTCCGATTGCTATCTAATCTATGTTTATGTTCTTCAGCTATCTCAGCATAACTCCAGAAACATGGTAGTAATGCTATCATTCCGTGAATTGGTGACTTCAATGCGCAAGTTGTTGTTAAGAAGTTCATGTATGCAATATTTGTTGGAGCGGGCTCCGTATTTATGACATCCTCTATCTTTATTCCTAAGCTATGTAATATTTTTTCATAGTTTGCCATCTCAGTAGTCGCTTCCATATATGCTAATTCTAATGCCTTTCTTGCTAATCTGTAATCCGCTCTAGAAGCTATTAAGCTAAAGCACCTATACATAGTTATTAGGTAAGTGTAATCTTGTGTTATGTAGTACTTAAATTTTTCTAGAGGTAATTCACCGCTATAAAGTTCTGTTACGAAGGGGTGGTTAATGATTTTCCTCCATATATGGTCTGCATTCCTCCTTAATTCATTCGTTAAGCTAATAACTATCACCTCTTAACACTCCTTACAGCTAAAGCGGCTATAGCTCCATAAACTGCACCGCTAACGACGGCGGCTATAGTAATTAATACCATCACATTTGGTGGGAATACATCCCCGAAAAGTAACGCATCTAACGCCACGCATGGAAATCCTGCGAAGGCCCCTGACAGTGATGCGTTAATTATGCCGAACCTCCTATATCTGAATATAGCGTACGCTAGTTCGGATGCTATCCCTTGAGCAAATCCATAGATAAGGTTGGTGAAGGCTCCGTATGTTGGAATTATAGTCTCAACTAATGCACCTAAGAACTCACCTAAGAAGGCTGCTCCTGGTTTCTTAATTAGGGTAGCTGCTAACGGAGCTCCTATGAACCACAGTCCATAAGATAGAATCCTAGCAGCTATTGGACCTCCTAAAGCACTTCCTATAAAGTATACATTCCACGTCAAAGCGAATATTACACCACATACCGCCGCAACTACTCCTAAGTAAGTTAAGTCTAGTGCAGTAAATCTCCTACTTAATGCCATTAGGCATACCCTATAATTACTCAATTACTAACTTATATACATATTGATAAATAAGTAATCAAAACATCATAAGTACCAAAACACATTGCAGAACTAAAAAGGAGTAAATCAACATATCTGAAATCCCGACCTTAAATCCTGACCTTTTAGACGACCTTATCGCAAATCCTCTCAACTCAGTAGCAATTCCAATCCACACAGCCCTTTCTAAACCTAAGCTTAGAAGAGGCCTCAAAAAACTACTAACGTCAGTAGGCGTCAGCGGGAACTTCCTATAACCCCTCTCAACTCTAATAAGTTGTATTTCCTTGGCATCACGCTCGAGAATACTTAACATCCTTAAACCCACGGCTAAGGCATAAGCTATATCCTTAGGCAATCCTAACTCCTCCTCTAGAGACTTTATGAAGTCTCTTACGTTGATCCGGGTTATAAATATAAGGGTTGCATTGAGAATTATGAGAAGTCTTAAAGTCACATTTAAGAAAGATATGAGGGCTCCTTCCCTTACGGTAATTATATATAAGTTAAGTACCGCTGCACCGTTATTTGCGAACATTAATGCATTAATGAATAAACCAATTAACCCTATCAAGAAGAGAATTATTAAGGCTTTAAATCTCCTAAATCCTAATAAGATTCCGATCGGGGCGTTTACCAATGATAGAAGAACTAATTGTTGCGTAGATCTTGCGATGAATGCTAAGACTGTTACCGTAAGTCCATATATGAATAAAGTTAAAGGTCTCAAACTACCACCCCATCGACTCCGTAGGTTCTTCAAGGTATTTTACAGCCTCATCTATTGTTACTTGAATTAACTTACCGTCATTCATTATGAATGCAGCTGTGGCTATCTCATATAAAAGCCTCACATCATGAGTTGCAATTAAGACTGTCTTACCGCTGGCTACGTAGTCTCTTACCCAGTCCACGAACTGCTTAAGTAGTCTCGCGTCAAGTCCTGCTGTTGGCTCATCAAACATCACAACATCAGGATCATAAAGTTTAGCTATAAGGTATGAAAGCCATCTCCTCTGACCGTGGCTTAACCTATAAGGAGATTCATTAAGTACTTCCTTAACCCACGGAACCTCATCAAAATTGAGACTACTTAATTTACTGTTGCGGGACTGTAATTCCTTCAACACATTACTGTGAATGAAGATGTAGTCGGGTTCTTGAGGTACGTAGAAGGCTGGATAGTGTTTAAACCTCCTATATTTTGTATTGCTATAGGACTTGATCTTAATTGAGCCTCTGACCGGTTTATAAAGTCCTGCGAGTACTTTAAGGAGTGTAGTCTTTCCAGAACCGTTCCGTCCTACAATAACTCCTACTTCTCCTTTCCTCAGACTTAAATTAATCCCCTTTAAGACGTATTCATTATTTGATGGATACTTAAACCATACATCCTCAGCTAATACACCTAATGAGTTATCAGATATATTACGCGTGGGAAACGGTTTAGGTTTTGATGCGTCTACTCCTAACTCATCTAATATCTTAATAACGTTCTCATAATTGTTTAAGATATAGTCCTTACTTAGATATAGCTTTTGATGACCATTCGTTAAAACCATTATCTTATCAGCAAGCGGTAAGTAATATCTAGCTTTATGCTCTATAACCATAACTGCAATACCTTCTTCCTTTAAACTTTTAATGTAGTTAATTACTTCTGAGGCTCCCCAAGGGTCTAAGTTCGCGGTAGGTTCATCAAATACCACCAGCTTTGGTTTATGAACTATTGAAGCAGCTATACATAATCTTTTCTTCTCACCGCCCGATAAGTGCTCTGTAGGTGTATAAGCCTTAGACTCAAGCCCTACATTTCTGAGGGAATTCATGATAAATTCCGGCGTTACATTAAATCCTAGGTTCTCTAACGTGAATGAAACTTCATCAATAGGTGTTGGCATAGCCAATTGTTTTTCGGGATCTTGAAGAACGACTCCCACAAGCTTAGCAACCTCTATAAAACCTTCAGAACTTAACGGGTTTACCCCATAGAGATCTACAACACCTTCAACAAATCCATTAAGCAGATTAGTAATTACCCCAGTAATAGTCAATATTAAGGATGTCTTACCCGAGCCTGAAGGCCCTACAACAAGTAATAGCTCACCATTAGATAAGGAAAAGTTTAAATTCTTAATTACTGGTATACCCTCCCTATATCCAGCCTTTAAGACCTTTACATCCAGCAGTGAGATCCCACCCTACTTGATGAATTTTAAAACCTATTTATATTGTTTATTATTACTTAGTTATTAGCTATTAAGAGGAATTTCATTAAATCACCTCTAACATAATAAATAAATACGTTTCGATGTAATTAAAGTATGTGAAGTTCGTCAAGACACAATACTATAGTGCTTTACTGGCGACTACTTCGGCATCGTTTCTAATACCGTTTACAGCTTCATCCATAGCTTTAGCATTACCGACCCTTTCGGAGGAGTTTAATTTGGATTTAGCAGAAGTTAATTGGGTTGCAAATATCTTCTTGATCGCTCTCTCGTCCTTAGTCCTTATTATAGGACGTGTTAGTGATTGGTTGGGTAAAGGTAAAGTTTTCTTGTCGGGTGTTACGTTGTTCGCTGTTTCATCGTTTATTACTTTCTTCACATATAACTACGTTGATTTATTAGTATGTAGATTTGTTCAAGGCGTTTCTGCATCAATGATCTCTAGTACTGCAATACCTATATTAGTCGATGTATTTCCGAAGGAGAAGAGAGGCCTAGGTATAGGCGTTAATACGATGGCGATATATGTTGGCTCTAGTTTAGGACCATTGATTGGGGGCTACATTATTAACCATTTTGGTTGGCGTACGCTTTTCGTCTTTAAAGCATTAATAGCTACTATTGCACTGATATTCACTTTACTTGTTATTGACTTAAGACGGGGAATAGCTTCGAAACCCAGCAGCGTTAAGACTATATTGATACCTTTTTCTATAGCGTTAATAGTTTATGGAGCTTCGAGCATTAGCACTCTGTTGGGGCTTTTATCGATTTCTTCAGGTATGATGCTATTTATTTCTATTCTGGTTGATGAGCGAAAGAATCCTAAGCTCCTACATCCCACGATTCTTAACAGAAGACCTATAGCAGCTAATACGTCTGCATTACTGAACTATAGTGCTACTTACGCACTCACTATAATCTTAAGCACGTATCTTCAAAAAATTAGAGACTTACAACCGGCTGATGCTGGACTTATACTCGCTATACAACCCATAACGCAGGCAACACTATCACCAATAGCTGGATATCTAGCAGATCGCCGCGATCCATCAACTACAGCGTCAATCGGTATGTTCATCATAGCAACTAGTATAGGCGGTTTACTCCTGATTACTCGGGAATCACCATTAGTTAACTTGTTAGTGATTCTAGCTATCTTAGGTGTTGGATTCGCCTTATTTGCGTCATCTAATACTACAGCCATTATGAATATGTCTTCAAGAGAGGCGTACGGATCTGCAACAGCATTATTAGCCACTATGAGATTCGTAGGTCAAGCACTAAGCACATCAATAATCACATCAATAATGAGGCTCGAAAACGACTTATTTATAGCAATGAAATCGTCACTAATGATTTATGTAGTATTAAGTATTTTAGGGGCTTTGCTTTCGCTTATCGCTAGAGATGGTAAAGAAAATTAACTCAATGTCTTAATACATTGGGAAATTAACCGCTTTTGTCTTAGGTTTCTGTAGATTTTCCTGGGGCGGGTTGTGCCTCCTGCCCGCGGTTCACTGCAGCTACTAACCACTCTACGCAGGGATCATGGACACCCTTCGAGCCTAACGGCATGGGGCTCACATCTAGCTTCAGGGCTATATTCCACGCACCGGTCACGTCCCTATCGTGGGCGAATCCACATTTACCGCACTTTATGAGCCTAGGGCTCCAACCCCTCCTCTGAGCATTGCCTGTCATTGGAGACAGGCTGGAGCTACAGAGAGGGCATTTCCTGGATGTGTCCCTCGGATCTACGAGCTCTACTCTTACACCATGCTCTAGTGCTTTCTCCACTACCTGCTTCTGGATGCCTCTGATGGCTGATTGCTTAAGTCTATGTGCATTCAGAGACTTCAGCCCGTTCTTCTCTAGTGCTTTATCCTGAAACCTCTTGGGGAGCTTCTCCAGAACAACAACGGCGCTTTTCTTCTTTAGCTTTCTTCGCAACAGTAGATGCCGCCTTATTTCTTAAACCCTCTTTAATATGCTTCTCCCGTAGCTTCCTTAAAGCCCTTCTAAGAGACCTGGAGTTGTTTCCATGCTTCAACCGAATAGCCTGCTTCCCCTGTACGCATAACTTGCTGCGTTCTCAAATATTAATGATTTTCATAAAAAGTAAATCAGGATTTAAATAAGGTGATATTAGGGGTATTCTTGGTATATGTATGGATGGGGGTATCGATTTAAAGGGAGTTATTGATTCGCTTGAAAGGTATTTAAGCGTTAAGGACGAGGAGTTTATAGCGTATCATTTATGTAAGTCTAAGTATAATCCTTTCGAGGTATTAGTTTCGATAATATTATCGCAGAACACTAGGGATGATTTAGCATTAGTAGCGTTTAATAACTTAAGAAATAAGTTAGGTGTTATAACGCCTAGATCTATTCTCAGCCATACAATTAATGAGATTGAAGATACGTTAAGAATTGCAGGTCTTTATAGGAGGAAGGCTCAAGTCTTAACTTCTCTTGCAAGATCTATTGAGAACCTAGGAGGTGTTGATGTTCTTAAACTTCTATCTCCTGAGGAATTGAGGAAGATCTTGTTAGATATTGATGGTATCGGGTATAAGACTGTTGATGTGTTTATGTTAATGTGTAGGGGGAGGGATGTGTTTCCGATCGACACACACATAAGGCGCGTATTATCAAGGTTAGGGATTATTAATAGAGGGGAGCATTATTTAAAAATACAAGAAAAAATTCATAAGACACTCCCACCAAGCTATTATTTGAAAGCGCATTTGTTATTAATAGGATTGGGACGTAAATTTTGTAGGGCGAGAAAACCCTTATGCAATAAATGCTTCATAGCTACCTTATGTCCGAAGATTATCTAATGTTCTACTTTAAATGTCAATTGATGAAGCCGGTCACGTAAGGGTAATATAGGACGTATGAGTTAAAAATATTGCGGTTAAAGTTATGTCGTAGTGAGATCTGCATGGCTATAAATGATTTTAGAGTCAATGGTAAGGCATTGATTCTGACCGATGTTGACGATACATTACTCCCATTAGGGTATAGGGGGGACCTAAAATTACTAAGCAGTTTTCTTAAGAGGTTGAGGTTAGTTGGAGTTGAGGTTGTTCCAGTCACATTCAAGACTTTTAAAGAACTTAAAAATCTGATGGAACTCTTAAGTTTTAGGTTTTCAGCATTCATTATTGAGGGAGGTTGCGTTATCTACAGCTCTAATAATATATTGAGGGGGGAAGGACTGAAGTTGGGTTCTGACGGATATGAAGTTCTAGAGTTATGTAAACCTATCTCATTATTTGAGGAGGTTCTTAATAAAATCGAAGATGAGGAGGTCTGTAGAGGGGAGGTATTAAGGCTTAGTAAATCGAGTGCTTTAGAGATTTCTAATTTTTTGAGTTTACCTCTAGATGTTGTGAGAGAGTCTCAAGAGAGGTATTACAGTGACGCGTTCATAACTAGGAACTCCCTATGTAAGGATACTATTAGGGAGAAGATTATATACTCAGGTCTTAAAGCAGTTACGACCAATAGGTCTGTACAGGTTCTCGGTATGGATAAGGAAGGTGGAGTTAATTCGTTTTTAAAGAATTTAAACGTGGTTGGTCATAGGATACCTTTGATAGGTGTTGGAGATAGTTCTGCAGATTACGGTTTTTTAGGTCTAGTAGATATTCCGATACTTATGTCGAGGAAGGAATTAGGTAGATTTAGAAGTTCTCAGTATATTAGGAGTTTTGATACGCCGCCAGGCTCATGGATCTACTCAGTGGGAATAGCATTAAGTAGATTTGGTATTTCATTAAGTAATATCTAGTCTGGATTTGAAGTAATTCTGGGCGTAAATAGCTGCGGCAGGATTATGACCCGTAACCCTATCTTTCGCTATTAAATACGTTACTGGTGCCTTTGAATGCATTATAAACAACGTGTCATGACCTACACAAAGCCCTACAACTACGTTGAGTTCAGTAGCTACTTTATTTAGGAGTTCTGCCTGTATTATAGGGTTACATATGGATTCATGAGTATTAGGTCTTAGTTTTTGCTCCTCAGTAAGACCGATTAACGTCTTATCAAACCCACCACATTTACAACATACTGAATAAACCTCAAATCCTTTGCTTTCTAAGTATTTGACTACGAACTCAGCTTCATTACTTAATCCTATGCAGAATGCAACTCCTAACTTCCTAATATTTAGTTTTTTCGAGAATTCAGCAACTTCACGAAGCCGAGGCCATAGGCAGTATCCCTCTTTTTCAACTATCGATGCTATCCTATGTAGCTCTTTCAAGGTATTAACGTATTTCTTTATAGACTCCGCGACAGTTTCTGGGTAAACAATCATTGGACAGAAGTTTGGTTTAACTGCATGGGGTTCCCTACTACATGGTTTAAGCTTGCAGTAAGCACAATTAGGGCTTTTTATAGTGAGTGGTTTCTCACTCAAAATTATAGCACCTTATAATCATTAAGAAAGGTCTAATAAATATATGTATTGAGAAATACTGTAGGATGAGTTAAGCATAAATTCTAAAATTATATATTTGATTGGTGAGGATTTATTAGCGGTACCCTCCTTGATAGTAAATTTGTTGTTGTTGCGATTAAGTGCTCTGAGGAATTTGAAAAGCTAGTATCTCAACTGTATAGTAAACTAGCGGCGTTGACCGACGATAAATTAGAGAAACTAATCTTGGAGTGGTTATCACATGAGAGTGATTCACACTCGCTTCTAATGAAGAAAATTTACGAGTTGCTGAATATAGATGTAGGGAGTCCTAAATGTCCTAAATTAGTAGGGGAGCCTTGGAAAGTAGTTGATAATGTTATGAAGGAAGTTGACAATAAGAGGATAGATTTGCTTCAAGCCTTAACTAAGATGGAATTCGTTGAAGGATTTACCGGTGAGGAAATGTATAATAGGTTATTATTTCCTATCCTTAAAAACCTGCTGAAGGAATTTTTTGATGAAGATGCTTCCGAATTAATAGATAAGTTAATGTCCGAAATTACTGATGAGGAAGAGCATCACGATAAAATGGTTAAGGCATTAGTGCATTATGAGAAGAGTAAGCGTAGTCCTAATCAATGATTTTTACTTATTCATTATAATTCTCGAAATGTTTCTACATAATTATGTTGTCCTTCGTTAATTTTCAATGTTATCTTAAATTTCATGTTAAGAGATTTAAATATAGTAATTAATTCATCAAGTATACTCGTTGATAAAGCCTCGGCAGTTGCTTGAGGGTAGTCTATTACTGCTAATTTTACCTTAAATGGTCCCTTAATATTTAAGGAGTCTAAGTCTTTTCTAGGCACTATTAATGAGTATTTATAGCGTTCAATAACACCCTCCAATATTTCTCTAAGTCTTAAAAAGTCAATTACCATGAACTCTTTATCTAACTCACCCTCAACACATACTGATAGTGTGAACGTATGGCCATGTAACTGGGGCACGTTATTAATTGGTGTGTAGTGAGCTGCCTCAAATACTAACCCATCAATACATGCCCTCATCTATACACCGTTAATAGTATATGGAGATTTAACTTAAGCTTAACTAAGTATTCAATGGTGCTAAGCCTTTGAATCCGGATGATGTGATTGAGATGTTGAGGAAGTTAAGGAGTGAAGAACCGAGTTATGAGGTTGGTGAAGTACTTGGTTCTATGACTATTGAAGCGCCTCACTACCTAGTTGAGGCTTTTAAAACCTTCATCAACACAAACCTAAATGATCCGAAACTATTTAAAATTACTTACGGCCTCGAAGTTGAATGTATTAATTGGTTGTCAAGACTCATGCATGGTAATGGCTACGGGTTACTTACTTATGGGGGAAGCGAGTCTAACTTAACTGCTCTATATGCGTTGAGAGAATTTACTGGAGGTGATATCGTAATCGCTCCTAGGAGTGCCCACATAAGTATTAGGAAATCATGTAAGGTTCTTAAGACGGGTTTGGTTGAGGTAGGCGTTGATGAAAGGTTTATACCCAACATAAATGAATTATGTGAATTAATCCGTAAATATGAAGACAGACTTGCCTCAGTTGTTATGACCGCTGGAACTACTGATTTAGGGGTTCTAGAGCCGATTGATCGTTTAGTGAGTAAATGCAGGGACGCTAAATACGTTATTCATGTAGACGCTGCTTACGGTGGTTTAATCGCCCCATTCATAGCTGAGGAAGACCCTGAGATACCGGTTTTCGACTTTAGATTAGATAACGTTTACTCAATCACTGTTGATTTACATAAATTAGTTGTTCCAGTCCCGTGTAGTGCTTTATTATTGCGTAATAAAGAACTTGAGGAATTAATTACGTTTGAAGCGCCTTACATGCCTTTAGGGAAGAATAGGAGTTTATTAGGTACGAGAAGTGGTGGTATCGCAGCTGCTGCATGGGCCGCTATAAAGGTTTTAGATATTGATGGATTTAGAAGCTTAGCTCATGAATTAGTTAGGAGGGCTAAATACTTAAGCAGTAGATTAGTTGATTTAGGTATTAAGGTGTTGAAGGACCCTAAACTACCTATAGTAACTTTCGAAGTCAATAATAGGGATGAGGTCATGAAGCGTTTATGGGATTTAAAGCTATACGTATACCCTACCTCAATACGCAACGCTTTAAGGGTTGTTGTAGGACCTCATGTGACTTACGAAGTTATTGATAGATTTATTAGTGTGCTTGAGAAAGTCCTAATCGAGTAATTCTAAATCCTTATTTAGAAAATATTGAGTAATGTTATAATAGGTATTATATTCATGGCGAATATTGATGTGGGTAAATATTTGATGGTTGAACTACCAAGTATGTCGAGACCTTTAACCATATCCCATACCTTATTCCCTACAAGCTTAACGTTACTAATTATTATATCAGCCGTATGTATAGTTGCTTTAGACATGTTCGATAACGCGTTTGAGACAACTTCCTTAATAATGTTTATGACGTCATCGCAACAGCTAACTATATCGTAGGGGGACTCCTTAAATGATGCCGCACAGCTGTGGTCATCCGGAGTTACAACCTCAACGTAGTCTAAGCCTAGTTTAGAGACTTCAGAAGTTATTAATTGTCTGAATTTAGTGTCCATATTATTTCCATATAAGTATATAAGGGCATGTTTAGATCCGTCGAAATTCATAACTAAGGATTTTACCTTATTAAAGCAGAGTCCTCGATGAAGGAAGTTTATGTAACCCTCACTATAACCTACTTCAAAATTCTTCAGTTCTTCGCATCGATAATTAGCGAGCAATTTATTTAACAAATTTTTAAAGATAGCTAAATTAGTTTCTGGTTGTCCTTTGGAGCTATGAGTATCTACTAATGAATAAAAATACATTCCCTTAGCATCGTTTAAGAGGTCCCACACATCAAACGGTAAGTCGTCCGAACCATTAACTAAGTTTTTAAGGAATGCTACGAATCCTGTCTTAAGTGGGATGATGTAAGCCTCCCAACCACTATCATCTATTGTTACATACGGTTTGCAAGGGGTTAAGTCTGCTGTAATATTAAGTAATCCGTCTAGGTTATTATTTAGGTATTTAACTATTTCTTCACTATCTGATGAAGATACTAAGTTTCTCTCATGCGAACATGGTGTATGAAACACGAAGACTTGATACCTACTACCTAGAGCATCTTCTAAGTGATAGAGGAACCTGGAACTACCTATGTTTTTGAAGGGTCCGAAATGAATGGTTGGGAAGACAAGTAATACGTTTTCACTGTTTTGAGTCTTCAAAAGTGCGAATCGGAGTAACACATCCTTACTTTCTGAATATTTTTCAAATTCGGATTCTATTGGTTGCGGGTCGTTACTGAACCAACTCGCTATAAAAGAGTTTAATAGAGACATAGGTTTGATGCCAAGTAATTTCCTCCCTCTAAGTTCTATTACCATCACGATAGTGAAGGACGCTATAAGTGATAATGCTTGAATAGCAATTGCCTTAACTAAGTACGTAGGTAATGATGTGAACACCACCTTATTTAGAATTAAATAGGATACGAATTGAGGAATTATTGACGCTATCAAAGCTTGAGGATATTTCAAGAACACTGGAAGCACTATATATGTAAGGCCTGAGGATGTTAAGATCCCGAGACCCTTAATACCAACTAATCTAGCAAACACTACCTCAGCAATAGAGAAAACACCTATAGAAACTGTTGTAAGTCCTAATACCCTTTTAACATTTAAAGTCTTCGATTTAGTTAAAACTATGTTGAGAATTAGAAATATTGTAAATCCTAACAAGTAATTAAGTATGTTATCTAAATACGTGATTAAGTCTGTTGCCGGGAGTACCTCAAAAATACTTATTAAGGATGCTATAGCTAAGTACGCAACTAGAATTACGTAGGTTTTCGGAAGCAGGAAGAGTCGCCTATAGTAGTGCCTAATTATTGTTTCTCTACTTGTTCGCTGCATGGTCAATTAATGATCGCATACAGATTAATAAGTAATACGTTTACATAGTCTTAATAATTTCTCACCTAACGATCTTACTTCATTGATGGTGTACCAGGGAAACAAATCTCGTATTCTTAGTGAAGCTGCTGAAGTAGCTAAGGCCACAGCCTCCTCAAAACTCTTACCTAAAATTAAGTAATTATAGGCAAATACCGCCGTAAAAACATCACCAGTACCTATAGTGTTTCCATAAATAAATTCCGGCGGTTGAATAATTCCAAGAACTCCGTCAATACTCGAGAAATAAGTAGGACCCGATCCACCCGTAATAATAATCGAAGCATTAAACTTACTTACACATTTAGGGACGTTAATCCCTCTACACTCGTTTGGAAATTCATATAATTCACCTCTCAAAACTAGTTCCTCACACTCCAGTGCAGCTAACTCTGAAAAAGAATAATGATCATTGAATACCAAGCCATCACTACCTACAGACCTTACAAAGCCTTGTACATCAATAACAACCCTCCTACCCTTAACTAAATCCTTGATAGTATTTAACGGGATCTCACCTAAAGTGAGTGAGATAACAACACAATCACTAATACAGTCTAAAACCCTATCAACATTCATAAAACCTAAATTAATCAACTTAAGTGTACGACCACCATCTATTCTAAACTCAAAAACGGTTTCACCTACACCAGATGAAACCGTATTCACTCCAAACTTACGAAGATAACTAAATGTGATGCCTTCATTAGTTACGACAATAAAATCGTTAAAACCCATGAAGAGAAGAGCTAAAGACGAATAATACGCAGGACCACCAGGAGTAACGTAGCCATTAATCACATCCTTAGTTGATGACAAAACCATAGACAGTACGTTGACCACCATAAATCTAAAAATTAATTAAGGTATAAATAATGAATTATCTGAATGCGGCGGTCGTCTAGCATGGTTAGGACACCGGCCTCCCAAGCCGGAGATCCCGGGTTCAAATCCCGGCCGCCGCACCAAATAATTTATCAACGTTCCTGATAAGTGAAGTCGTCCTTAAAGATGAGAGGTTTACAGTTGCTTCTTCGTTCATTTAAAAAATAGTGATTTAATGATTTGGTACGTTTTATTGGTAAAATCACTTTCATGCAGTTATATGTAATTTAAGTGGTGAGAACTCTTCATGCATTATAACTTCATTCGCTGTTAATCTTCCATTCATTACTCTTAATGCGTGATTAAATATCCTTTCTCCAGCCTCTTTTAGGTTTATTTTCAATAATAGTAGGTCGGAAATATCTACATCTATATGTTCTTCCATGTTTTTAGCTGTCTTAGGATTTGCGGTGACCTTAATTACTGGACTTATAGGGTTGCCTACAATATTGCCTTGACCTGTTGTGAAGAAGTTTAGTATAGAGCCTTTGGCTGTAGCCAATGTAACGAATTCGGCAGATGCTGATGGAGAATTTAAAAAGCATAGTTGTCCTCCTTTATTTGGGGGGTGTTCTAGGTAATCAAGCACGCAGGTTATTGGTCTACTCCCTAATTTCTGGATCGTACCTAATGCCTTCTCCTCAATTGTTGATATTCCTCCCCTTATATTGCCTTCAGTAGGTTGGGAGCCAAGTAGATCTAAACCGGAGCTCTCGATAAAGCTAACGCATTCTTTATAAATCCTTAAGAATTTTTCTCTAAGTTCTGGGTTCGGTATCTTTTCAGCGACAATATCTTCAGCGCCTGTTAACTCGCTAGTCTCTCCAAACAATATAGTGTTACCTAGATCGTGTAACTTATCTGTAACATAACCGAGGGCTGGATTTGCTGCGATGCCTGACGTAGTATCTGACTCACCGCATTTAATGCTGAATACAAACCCGATAAGGTCTGTTGATGTTTTCTCTAATTCACTTGCGAATTGTACGTACTCCTTTGCTTTCCTTGCAACACGCTCTAACGTTCTTAGATCTCCATGGCCCTCTATCCCGTAGGCCTCGACAGGTTTTCCTGTTTTAGCGATCTTATCAGCTATTTTATTAGACCAGCTACTATCTATTCCAATAACTATAGCTGCTGCGACATTAGGATTTGAACCATACCCGATCAGAGTATCGAATAATATCTCTAAGTCCTTACCGAATTGCAACCTACCGTATGGATGAGGAATTGCCTTAGTTCCGTAGATTATCTTCGTAATATTGGAGGCTACTGTTCCCGAAGGATCGTCAACAGGTATTATCAATACGTGGTTCCTAATCCCTAAACCACCGTCAGGTCTTAGATAAGCTTTAATTGTATACCTCTCCGTTACCATCTGCTAAATCATCTCCCTCTGAATCTTTTTAGACCCCCATCTCAACGACCTTAAGTTATGTATATGGACATGAGAGCCTTCAGGTATATCGTCTACTGCATAACCTATTGGCTTATCATACTTGATGATTCTTTCTCCTTTGGCGATCCTTCTTAACGCTACTTTATGACCTAAAGGAATATCATCCCTAACTGTAATAATGTAGCCAAGTTGGAGATCATCTATGTAAACAATCTTAATACTTTCTCCCCGCGATATATCGCGTATGGCTACAGCTACATTGTCTCCGCGGCAGTGTATGATTGCGTCAGCCCTAGAAGCCTGCCCATGAGAGGAGTTCCCCAAAATTCCACCACATACTGTCCTTAAAAGCACTATTAAAAATATTTTCACCTATTTACTTACGTCGTTAAGTAGTAAACTTAACTAGATAGGGTGTTTATGTGAATGGCTTTCATCTAGGTGCTGTGTCTAGTCCTCATAATCTTTTCCCTAATAATTTGAGAGAGTACTATTGCACCTGCCCCCATCTTATCTAAGACTTCCTTACTCATAACGTCTCTGACATTTGACTACGTCTCCATGTACACCACATCATCTTAAGTGCGTTGCCCTCACGTTCATAGTAGTCCCAACAACCCTATCCATAATTGATTCCGTTCTCTTAATCCAACAGTTACCCATCCTACTAACTAAACTACTTAATCTTGTTGAAGAGTATATTAAGCTCGATCACCTAAACTTATCTTACGTTTAGCGAGTTCCTTATCGATAGATCTCGGATTATTAATATAGTTCCCATCACATATGGTACTAATTTTTAAAGACTTACCCAAATTCCTTTAATTTTTATCTATATCAGCTTCCTCAGGCATATACATCTATTGTAGCTACGTACTTTGCGAATGCTCTAACATTTGATCAGGTAAGTGATCTGCTCCTATTGCGTTGGTATTTCTGAAAGCGACTTATCCTTGATACCTTAAGGACGTTCCTAGATAGCCTCCACATAGATGTATATACCACTGCAACCTTCTTCTCAGTCTCACCACATCTCTGTCCCAATTATTCCTCATAATCTCCTTCAATTTCCTACATATAGGGTCGTGTAATGGTGGAATTAATCTCGTCTCTAGATTAGAAATCTTCTTTAACATCTTCAATACTTAGTTTTGAAGGGCGTCATGATCTCCTCTAAATACTTCTGCGGGTGAGTCACTATACCGTTCTTCACTTCAACCTCGGTTACGGGAACATCAAAGAAACCATATGTGAGGAGGATCTCGATTCACTTAATTATGTCGTGCGTCCTTCAGCTGTAAGTCTTAAGGAGTTCGTGATTACTGTTATATCGCTTAAAACCATCGAGAGTGCGGCCCATTCAGGTTTTAGGATTATGCCGTAGTTCAGGTAGAGTGCTCCAGCGGCTATAGGGATTAGTAATCCGTTGTAAATGAATGCCCAGGCAAGGTTTTCTAAGGCTCTCCTCTTAACTTTACCGCTTAGGCTGAGTAGGTGTTTAAGCCCTCTTAAGTCGTTAGAGATTAGTACTACATCACCTACACTCTTAGCTATGTCTGTCGCCTTACTAGTCGCCACTCCTATGAAGGAGGTGCTGATAGCTATTGCATCGTTAACTCCGTCACCTACGAAGACGACCTTATAGCCCTTCGACTGCATCTCATTTATTAGGTCTGCCTTATCCTCAGGTCTTAACCCAGCTCTAGAGAAGTCTGCCTTTAACTTCTCCTCAACCTTCTTAACGTTTGCTTCAACATCGCCGCTAGCTATACCGACTTTAAACCCGACGTTCTTAAAGAATTCAGCAACTTCATGTGCTTCCTCACGTAACTCGTCATATACCTCAATAATGCCTGCTAGGACTCCGTTAAACGAGATAAGTATTGGGGTCCCGCCATTATTCCCCACACCATCCACCAAATCCAGAACCTCCTTACCCACCCCCACTCCTAATCTACTCATTAACTCAGCATTACCTACTGCTAGGTTATAACCGTTGACTTCACCAATAATTCCGAGTCCCGGGAGATGCTCATAGTTCGTTGGCTCGTAGTTACTATCATACCCTCTCTCACTACAGTAGTCTAATATAGCTTTTGCTAGTTGATGCTCACTTCTGCTCTCAATACTGCATACGTAGCTCATTAATGACTTTTCGTCATTGTTGAATACTACCACCTTCCTCACCCTAGGTTTCCCAATAGTTAAAGTACCTGTCTTATCGAAGATCACCATATTGGCTGATGTAACTCTCTCGAACACATCACCCTTCCTAATCAGTAAACCTTTCTTAGAGGCTACTAATACACCTACAGAGACCACCATAGGTATAGCTATGCCTAGAGGGCATGGACATGTAACCGCGAGTACTGAAGCAGTGAATATCAGTGCTAGTGAGAGATTACCTGAAATGAGGTACCACACTAATGATGTAGTGAGAGCTAAGGCTATGACAAACCATGTTAAGACGCCGACAACTCCATCAGCAAGTCTCTGAAACCCAGGCTTATAGAACTGAGCCTCTCTAGCACTCTCAGCAATATGCATGATGACTGTATCTTTCCCAACCCTAGTAGCTCTAACCCTAACATAACCACTTAATAATATAGAACCAGCTAGTACGTAATCACGTACATCGCTCCTCTTTAAGACAGGCTTAGGCTCACCAGTAAATGCGGATTCATCAACATAACCCCACCCATCAATAACTACGCCATCTACAGGAACCTTATCACCGGACTTAACCTCAACCACATCATTAACTAAGACCTTATCAACATCTACCTCTTCAACAACCCCATCCCTCACTACTCTTACCTTACCACCTATAGCTTTCTCAAGCTCATCTATACGACTAAGTGCTCTACGCCTTAACCTCTCCTCTAAATACCTACCTAAGCTAACAAACCCTAATACACCTGCGGAAGCCTCAAAAAATGAAGAAGCCTCAACATGATTATATGTTAGGTCATGAGGTATTAAACCTATGACTAGAGTTAACCCAAAAAGGAACGATATTGTTGAGGAGATCGATATTAGGGAGTCCATAGTTGGTGCACGTTTAAGTAATGACTTATACCCTCTAACTATGATTGAGTGCGATAAGAGTAGCACCATCGTTGCTGCAGGCATTAACACATACGTACTTGCCTCAACCCCTGTTAAGAACATAGAGAGTGTGGAGTACGTTATTACCGCTAGGCCTAGGGTAAAAGCTACTAACCTCATAAGCAACTCATACCTCTCCCCATAGTGGGGGGCCTTACCAGACTTCATAATCTTTACTCCAAACCTATCTAACTCCTTCAGTAAATCCTCCCTACTAACCTCGAGTGTGTTTACACTGATCCTCATTAAACCGAGGGTAGGGGAGATATAGACATCTAAAACACCTCTAAGCCTCAAGACCTTGTTTTCTAGGCTGCGAGTTTCTTCAGGCTCGATATCTACGTAGACCTCAATACTCTCCTTAAGTAGGTCGTAGCCAGCATCCCTAATAGCTCTATATACCTCCCTTACCTCAGCATCATCATCTAGTAATATTATAGCTTCCCCGGTAGTTACATCGACATCTAAGCCCTTAAATCCCCCCACCTTACTTAGGTTCTTCCTTATGGCGTAAACACATGTAGGGCAGTCAACACCAACTATCTTGACTCTAAGTTTATTCATTCAAGCACCAAACTATCTGTCAGTGCTTAGGCATTCCTTGAGGTCCGTGCTTAATGTAGTACTCAGGGTTCTCCTCGAAAGACTTCTTACAATAAGAACTGCAGAAGTAATACACCCTCCCCTTATACAGTGTCTTGAACTTAGCCTTAGAGGCTTCGATACTCATACCGCATACAGGATCTGTAACGCTCGATATATAGATCACCTATGAGATGTTGTGCTATAGGGGTTTTAAGTTTTAATAACAGAGTTATACTTTACGTATACTCAACTAATAAGAAAGTTAAGTCTTAATCCCCAACTAAGGAGGTCAGCTCCTTAAGACCTCCAACTTACGCACGACCTCAGTAGTGAGGTTCTCAGGTCCTAACGTTATGATAGGCACCCCTAACGACTTAATTTTCCTAATACGGTCTAATTCATTCCTTAATGACTCATAAATCCTTAACCTGTATATGGCTCTACCCAGTCCTGGAATACCTTTTACCTCATAGACGTAGGTGATAGGTGATAATATGTAGGTTACGTGACCCTTACTCGATACGGAGGTCAACGCATCCACAACTTCTGGGGTAGACCTCTCCAGAATTGATGGTGTTGTGATGTATGGTGTTATCGCCCTGCCCCTAGGTAGGTAAGCATATAGTTCATTAAACACTTGCTTAACCGACTTAATGGATGAGTAGTCAGGGAGTTCAGGATTAAACGGTATGTTTGCTAAGGTCTTAGCTATGGATTGGTGGGAACTCCCTCGATAAGTACATGACCTTCAGCAAGTATTGCGGCAGTAGTAAGCCTTACCTCAGCATCTTTCTCAACAAGTATTTCAGACGACTTCATTAGAACGTCAACCAAACCCATTATCAGTCCTAATCACGTAATTCAGTTAAATATTTTAAAGCTTACCCATCATTCAACACTGGAGTTAGTTTTCCGCATCACCACCGGGGGCAGTACTTAAATACGCGTCTTACTCATATATATTGAGGTGTTTTGCTTGCCTTCCTACGAAGGTATCGAGAGTGATTTAGTGAAACTATTCAACTCGCTTGAGGTAGAGTACTTAAGTAGGACTAGGGTTAGTCGTAGCTTATTTGAGAGGGCCCGTAAAGTGTTACCGGGCGGTGTCACCTATTACATCAGATACTTAAGTCCCTACCCTCCATACATCACTGGAGGTAAGGGCACGAGAGTTTGGGATGTTGACGGTAATGAGTACCTAGACTTCTGGATGGGTCACGGCGCACACGTCTTAGGTCACGCACCTAACTTCGTTATCGACTCCGTGTGTGAGCTCTCTAGGAAGGGAACCCACCTAGGCTTCGAGAACCCTTACGCAGTAGAATATGCTGAGTTCTTAACTAAGGTCTTACCTAATGTTGAGATGTTTAAGTTCTGTGTTAGCGGTACTGAGGCAAACATGTATGCTGTTAGGTTAGCTAGAGCTTACACCAAGAAGCCCTACATAGTTAAAATAGAGGGTGGATGGCACGGCGGCTACGACTCCCTACACACCCACGTAAACCTCTTCGGCGGTCCTGAATCGGCAGGACTTCCAGAGGAGTCCATAAAGTATACGTTAGCCATACCATTTAACGACTTAGAAGTTGCTGAGGAGGTATTGAGGAAGTACCCGGTTGCTGCAATACTTATAGAGCCGGTCTTAGGTGGTGGTGGGTGTCTAGCACCTACCGATTCCTACCTTAATGGTTTAAGACAGTTAACTTATCAATACGGGTCGTTACTCATATTTGATGAAGTGATTACGGGCTTTAGGCTTGCCCCAGGAGGTGGTCAGGAATTCTTCAACGTAAAAGCTGATTTAGCGATTTATGGGAAGGTAATAGGTGGGGGTTACCCGGGGGCCGGTGGCTTCGGAGGTGTTGCTGAGGTCATGGAATTACTAGACCACCTAAAGTATCCGGACCAAAAGGTGAGGTCCTACCACGGAGGTACTTTTGTAGGGAACCTAGTTACTACGGTAGCGGGCTACACGTTAGTTAAGTACTTAGCTGAACATAGAGGTATCTACGAATCAGCTAATAGTTTATGGGATGAAGCGTCTAGGAAGTTCGAAGGTATCTGCAACGAGTACGGGGGCTTATGCTACGTGACTGGTGCCGGTACTATGAGGGCAGTCCACTTCACTAAGGCGAGACCTAAGAATTCTAGAGAGTTTAGGGAGTTAAGGTGGAGTAAATTTGTTGAGAAGGTCTTTAACCTATATGCTAGGGTTAACGGCATATTATATATGGGTGAGAAGTTCTTCCATGTATACCCATCACTGATTCAGGAACGTGGAGAAGTTAACTGCCTAGTTAACATATTTACGAACTTCATGAGCAACATACTTAGGTCGTAAGTAATACTGTTCCAAACCTCTGAGATATTCCCTATCCCTACATACTTTACAGCTTGAGGTGTATCAGCCATAATCGGTACTCTATAATGACCTCTCAAATATTAGTTATTAAGTGGTTGCGTGAGCAAATTTTAAACCATGAATATAACACTACGATATTCGACCCATGTACTAGAGGGAGAGCCTCACTAACATGTATATTAAGCATTACGGAAATAACGGATACGTAAGTAACTCACAGAAGATTAGTATCGACTTAAGTTACTACCTAAAGTTGTTAGATAGGGTACCTACTGAATTATCAGATACTTTAAGCATCTACGGATTAAGTAATTAACTCCCTAAACATTACTACCTAGTAACCTCATATAATAGGTTTATCACCTCATCGACGTTACTAGTTATTAATGTTTTCTCATCAGTTATTAATGTCCATACCTTTGCTTCATAACCGTCACGCACAGGCCAATTAACTATGAGGTCCCTCAACAATATCTGCCTTCCTAATGCTGGTTTATCAGTAAACGTATTTGATAAGTAGTCATACCACTCATACCTAGCTAATCCTTTATTAATTAATGAATTCTTAATCAAGGGATGGATACTGCTTGGATGTATAGTTGCTATGAATAAGTTATCCCTATCACGGAATAAATTAACCCTCATAAATAAGCCGTAGTCATTTACGTATGCCCAACCAGGGTCTACTAAGTACCATTCACCATCTACGAATAATACCACACCTACGTGTCCTGAGGTATCAGTATTCCAACTCACTAAAAATACGTGCCTAAACCCAGCCTTCCTAAGTAATGCGTATCCTAGTACTGCGAGATCTTCGCAGTCACCGCCTTCCTCCTTAATCGTTTCATTAGGTAACTTCCAATAATCTTTCAACACGACCAGATCATGCTGGTAATACGTTTTATTCGATACCCACGTAATCACATCAGTGATTAATTCCTCAACACTTTTGCCTGAGAGATTAGGGAGTCCGTCAGCAACTTGTTCTAAGGACTTAACACTTTCATTTAGGAATTCCTCATTAAGTTTATGATCCTCGTATGGTAAGTCAACAGGAACGACGGCTCTACGCAGCAACGAATTAAGCCTATCTAATTCATTAATGTATTCACGTAAATGAGCTTCTAATTCATTAATATATGTTAGATTACCCTTAAGTGATTCAGATAATGCTTCATAATCCAGGAATAATTTATTATACCTATTAATAGATTCATCTAATTCAGTCCTGAGCACCTCAACCTCCCTAGAATAATGCGATACGTTCCCCCTCAACCACTCACTAAGCTGCTTATTCTCCACAGCTACCAATTCATAGTTACGCCTCAACTCATCTAGTTCTGCCTTAAGCTTAGAATTCTCAGTTAAAGCATTCCCTAACTCCTTACTTGCAACATCATACGCCCCTGTAAGATTAGTTAGCTGCTGCTTAATCAGTGAGTAATTACTGATGAGTACGTTATATCGATAGCTCAACGCCCTATTCTCATCTAAAGCGTTATTTAACTGCATGAATAGTAGTGTTGATGATGCTGAGGTGCTTAGAAGCATAATCAATAATATAATTACTAATTTACTCACAGTCCTAACCCCTATGCTATCTCTATAACACTCTTAAGTGCTTTATCGATAATAAAGCTGAGAAATCTATTCTATTAATTTAGAAGGTCGTTTCCGTAATCAATGCTATGAAGCTAATTATCAATACCCAAGTCATTATTAGTATTAAGGAGAGGTTAGGGGGGAGGAATACGGCAGTAAGCGCTATAAATGCTGAACCCAGCGAGAGTGTTAGGGATATCCTCTTCAAGACTATTCTTGGGTGGCCACTATGTGTTAACGCCCTAAGTATCGATGCCTTCCAATCGTTTCTGTACTTAACGTAGTCGGGGAGTCTGTGATATACTTTAAGGCCGTCATCACTAAGCCTGTAAATTATTTTCCTACCCTTACTCAATAACTTACTGCTGACTGAGTGCCTCTTAAATAACTTTAACTCACCCTCAGAGTACGGTCTTACATAATCGTCAAGTACTTCAGGACTTAACTTAACTATAGATGCTAAAGCATTTAGAGGTAATTCGTAATTCTTAGCTGTGCCTAAAGCAACAATTACGTCATACAGATATATAGACTTTATTAAATCCCTGTGAATATCATCGCTGATACTTGAAGCCTTTAGACCATTCTCAGCAACAGCTAAGTCTCCAGAAACTAATCCCAGAACCATCTCGTATAACTCCCTACCATCACTGCTTAACTCCACATACCTACCGCCATCACCATCAATAATTAAATTCTTCAACCTCAACTTACGCAAAGCATCTAAAACAGCTTTCTTCCTCTCACCTAACAACTTAGCTAAGTTATCCGCATCAACCCTCCCAAGAAAGCCTAAAGCAATTAATATCCTAAATTGAAGCCACCCGCGAGTTAAATCTATGACCGAGTCAACCTCACGTAATACACTAACCCTTTGCAAGATATCGTTAATACTCCCTAAACTCAAACCATATCAAACCAATATTAAGTATTTTACGAAGGAATTATAAGAGTGACTGTCCTCACGCACTGCTTCAACCACTAAGTATATGCATCCCGAGCTCATTACGTATCTTCTAGGATTAGCCACGGCTTATTTCACAAACCTACCCATAAAAATAACACTACCGCATTAAACATAGCATGTTAATTATTAAACCATAAACAACTACTAATGGTAGAAATCAGTGGGTAAATCAACCGAGAACTTTATTTCGACTGTAAGTCGTATAGGACCTCAACTACTAAAAACTAACACTTAATGGAAGTTCTTGGGGTGAGCCAGTATGCAGTTAAGGAAACCCCTAAAAATCAGAACCAAGAAAGGTATCGTAGGCATTGAAGCAGCGATAGTGTTGATAGCCTTCGTATTAGTTGCCAGTGCATTAGCGTTCGTCACCCTAAACATGGGTATGTTCGCAACGCAGAAAACTAAGGAAGTAATAGCTAGGGCATATGAAGAAAGCACTAGAGCAATAGACATAGCCGGAAACGTAATAGCTACAGTAAATACCGAGGGAAGATATTTAGAGCTAGTAGCAATACCTATAAAACTAACCGCAGGTGCTAGACCTATAGACTTAAACAAAACCGCTGTGGGAATCACAATAATAGCTCCGGACGGAAATGCTAATCACACTGATAATGGGTACAAACACGATAACTCTGTGACATTTAAAGTAACTAAGAACTTCAAGGAAGATATTTCTGAAGCGGATTTCGGGTTGCTCAATGCTACATGGTTATACGCTAGGACGGATGAATCAACTGGTGATGAGTTATTAGAGCCTGGTGAGATAGTGTTGCTAGTGTTTAATGCATCAAACAGCGAGATATTCAATACTACCGCCTATAGCAGGATTATCGTTGAGATTAAGCCGCCTCAAGGAGCTACAGTAACTATTGAGAGGGTTGTACCGCCAAAGCTAGACAGCGAGTATGTAGACCTCGATATTGGGTAGTAATGCTTAAAAGTATGGGTTGAAGGAGGTAAGTGGTGGGTAATTAAATGAAACTTCTTTTTTATCATAAATTATTTCGTTATGGTTTGATTAGTAAGGAGTCTGCCGTAGTTGTTTTAGCTTTTGCTTTGACTGTAGGTGTTTACGGCTTTATTGTTTTGAATTATGTTTCTATTTTCTCTCCGCAGTCTGAGGGGGTTAATCAATTCTCAATTCGTTCCGTATCCCTTAATTATTATGATGGTAGTGTTTGGAGGCTTGTTATTCAGGTTGGCGGTACTTCAGACTTAGATTTTAGGTTAGGTAGTGTAGGTTTGAGGGCTTCAGTTAATGGGGTTCAGCTACCTGTTTTTATTGATGATGCTGTCCAGGTAGGCGGCGACCGTTTAGTCTTAGGTGGGGTGTCTCCCTTCTTATCTTCTGGTAGGGTCTTAGTTAGTAGGGTTGTAGGTAGTTCTGTTAATTATGAATATGTTGACTTTATTGTTTATGTTGATCAGGCTAATAAATTAAATATAGTCATCGATGATGACTTAGATAGCGTATTAGATAATAGTTACTTAATTAGGTTTTCTTCAGATTCATCATCTACTTATGAGTTGAGTTTCTATGATGATGTCTCATTAGTTGTTGGTAAGGGAGTCACGTTACCTGTCAGCTACTTAGATTTGTTGGCTACTTTGTCGGTTAGGCCTAACCCGGCTGTGAAGGTATTATATGGTGAGGTAAGCTATCTGATTAGGATTTCTGACTTACTATCTAATCTTAGAGGTGTAGTAATTACTTCCTGGCTTACTGGGAAGGACCTAAGGTTAGATGTTAATAAGTATGCATACATAACTATATTGATCCCTATCGGTAGAGTTGTAGGCGGTGATGAATTAAATATTGACTTAACAATAAATAACGTTAAAATCTTAAGTAAGGACTATAGAATTCCTCAAGGTCTTAGCGGTTCAGGTACTCTGATAATGTCTTAGGAGGTTAAACATTGGATAAAGTTAAATTATTGATTATTCTTTACGTGATAGTTGGTGTAGTTGCGTCGTTGCTTGGTTTCCTGACCCTCATACTTATAAATGGCGGGATAATATTAAGAGATAACATAATTATTAGGTACTTACTTCTAGCATTTGCTGGGGTTACTGTATTGATAGGAGCTCACATAGCTTTAGCCGGTATTTCCAGCCTCAGAAGCAAGTAAATCGCGATCCTTAGCAGATAATTTTATATTCTGTTGCTTTAAAAATAATCTTGTGTGGAAGTGTCATTGCTTAATATGTAGAGCGTTAGTACATCCAATAATAAATAAAGTAAATCTAGCTAGTACTAGAAGGAGTGAGATAGTTATCGAGCGAGTAGAGGAGCCTCCTAAAGAGTTTGAGGTGATGAATAACGTCCCTCAGGCTACGACTCCACAACCTGAGCAATTAGTTGCTAAACCTACTGAGCAGATGCAACAGACTCAGCAACCTACTATAGTTGAGGTTAAGCTTCCTCAAGAACTTATTGAACGTATGAATCAATTAGATCAAGAGGTGATTAATCTTAGGAAGGAGGTGGTATCACTAAACGATAACTTTAAGTCACTAATTCTAGAATTTAAGGAGTCAATAGCTGAGCTATCATCTCCTTTCAATATTTTAAAGAATTCGCGGAACGGAAACGGTAATAGTAACGGTAAAAACGGTAACGGTAAAAAAAGTTATGAAAGCCCCGTAACCCATCCCACAATGACTCCTACATCATTTCTTGAAGTCCTTAAGATTATTTACTCAATGTTGGGTAGGATGAGTAAGGAACAGGCCTTAATGCTTATTAATGGATACGTAAAGGTCGGCTTAATTAACGATGAGGTTGGTAAAGCATTGTCAGGAGTTGTCGAATTAGCAGATAATATGCGTAAGTCCGGGCTAAGCCTTGAGGATCAGTTGCCTTACCTCTACGGAATAATCAGTGCTTTGAATATTAAGGATAACCTATTAAGTGATTATGTCTTGAAGGAGTTGATGAAGCATGGTAAGAGTGGTTAAGCTAGGTATATCTAATATACTTGCTGAGGCTTTACTCATTATTGTTGGTGTAACTGTTGCAGTGGCCTTCAGCTCAGTGGTTATGTCCAGGCTGTCCGACTTTCAAAGCAGGTTCACCATAATCTCCTCTGAAGCTATTCAAGGACTTAGTGAGAAGCTAATATATGTCCACGCTACATACGACCCTTACGCTAATTGCTTCGTAGTCTATCTAAAGAACGTTGGAAGCTATACTGTACAATCTATAGCAAGGGCTACAGTCATACTTAAAGGAGTTAACTCTATAGCGATGTATATCCCGTATAGTAATGAGCCTGTCGCCGGATGCGGTTGTTGGGATTATGTAGAGTACGGAGTGAGTAACGGCGTTATAGATCCTTCAGAAACCGTAGCGATAAGGATCTATAACTCAACACCTCTTCAACCACCCTACTACTTTAAATTTATTACAAGTAGGGGTACTTCAGTAGAGAGTGAATTCAGCTCACTATAGGTGTTCCTCAATGGCTTTTTCCTACACAATAGTATCCTTCATAATTATCGGTATGATGTTCACTCTACTAATATACGTAGGCAATACTGTAGTTTCCTATATAACTACAATTAATAGGTTTTTTAACCCTATAAAAGGGGAGTACCGAACATTAACTCAGGTATTGATCGTACAATCAGCTAATTACTCTAACGGTTATATATTTTTAAACTTAAGTAATTCAGGTTCTTCATCAATAATAATAGATAACTCATCAACCCTAATACTTGAATACGTATCAAATTACACGAATAGACGGGTAATTGAATTTAGTAAGTTTGGGGAGTCATGGTTTATTGAGGGTTACTTCATAGCTAATAACTACTTCACACATAATGATGTATTTATCGATCTAAGGCCCGGAACCACAGCTCTTCTGAAAGTAGTTCCCTCAGACACTCCCTCACCTAATAACCCTATCCTCATTGTTTTCACAACACATAAAGGTGTGAGGGCCGAGTATGTCTTCACCTACAACTAGCCCTACACTTCAAGTAATTAGTACAGGGAATGAAGAATTAGATACCAGACTTGGTGGCGGATTACCTATTCCGGCATTAATAATTTTAGATGGTGACAACGGCACGGGAAAAACAGCATTATGTAATCAATTCGTTTATGGGTTAACATCAGCTGGTAAGAAAGTACAACTCATAATTACTGAAAACACTGTTAAGAATTTCTTAGAGCAGGCTAAGAACATAAGTTACGACTTAATCACCCCCTACATAAAGGGGTCCTTAAGTATTATTCCAGCACATCTTGAAGGCGTTAGGTGGGGCAAGAAACCAGTGATTGAATTACTTGAATACCTCACTAAATTTCTAAGAACTAAGGCCGGGGAATTTGACGCGATATTTTTTGACTCAATAAGTTTATTAATCAACTATTTACCAACCACGAGCATTCATAACTTCACTACGGAGTTAAGGCAGTTAGTAAAGTTAGGTAAGTTAGTAGTAATGACTATACATCCCAAGATGGTTAGTGATGAAGTCATAAAGATCGTTGCAGCTTCTTCAGACGTATATCTTAAACTATACCTCGCTGAGATTGGGGGGAGAAGTGTTAAAGTGATCAACGTAGTTAAGATTAGGGGAGCCCCTACACTAGCTGAGACGACAATAGCATTTGACGTCGATCCGGCTTTCGGAGTTAAGATAGTGCCATTAGCGTTAGCTAAGGTGTAGTAGGGAGGCGCTATGTCTAAACAATTAAGTGTTGAGGGTTTGCAGGAATTAAATAACATGATGAGAAAGTACCGCTACCTAGCTAAGTACGTATTAGACGTGTCTAGGCTTGCCGGGACTCCATCATATTACCCTAAAGACCTAACCAGCAATCTTAAAAAAATCATAAACGTGAACCTCATATACCGTATTGATGAAGGTATATTCATTCACGTGTATATGCCCCCAGGTGGTACATCATCAGGTTATAGAAAGTATGTAGTTATTGAACCACCTAAGCCCCCTAAAGAACTCTTCATATTTGCTGAGGAGAAGTTGGCTGAAGTTCTTACTGAGAAGGACGTAGCTGAAGACCTTTCTGAGAGAAGGAAAATACTTCTTAAATATCTCGAAAAGTTGGTTGATGTTGTAGATGCTCCGGTAAATTACAGCGAGTTCCTTTCTAGGAGGAGTAAGATTAAGAGAATACCCGTGTGGAGAGGAGATTACAACAACTTAATCTACTACATGATAAGGGATAAGGCTGGGTTAAAGGTCCTTGAACCATTACTTAAGGACCCTTATCTCGAAGACGTGTACTGTAATGGTGTAGGATTTGTCTACACTGTCCATAAGATCTTCGGTCCCTTAGAGACTAATATCTACTTCGGCAGTGAGGAGGAGTTAGATAAGTTCATTATAGAATTAAGTGAGAGAATTGGGAAGCCGGTAAGTCATGCTAGACCTATAGTTGATGCTACTTTACCTGATGGTAGTAGAATCAACCTTGTCTTCGGCAGTGATGTCAGTTTAAGGGGTAGTAACTTCACTATCAGGAAGTTTAGTAAGGTACCTATAAGCATTACCGAGATAATAAATTATGGAACGATGAATGAGTATATGGCGGCTTACCTATGGATGGTTCTTCTAGAAGGTATGAGCGGCTTTGTCTCAGGTGAAACTGCCTCAGGTAAGACTACAACCCTCAATGCAATAATAGCATTCATAAGGCCTACCGCCAAGATAGTGTCCATAGAAGATACCTCAGAGATTCAGGCACCTCATGAGAACTGGACTAGGGAACTAACTAGGGACACAGGCTCCGTCGAAACCAGCATTACTTTATTCGATTTACTTAAGGCTGCTTTGAGGCAGAGACCTAACTACATAATAGTTGGTGAGATAAGGGGTGCTGAGGGGAATGTAGCGTTTCAGGCTATGCAGACAGGGCATCCAGTACTAGCAACATTCCATGCAGGCAGCGTTGAAAGACTAGTGCAAAGAATTTCCTCACCACCTATTAACGTACCTAAAACGCAATTAGATAATCTCAACTTCATTTTAATACAGAGCGCTGCATATAAGGAAGGTATTCTCATAAGGCGTGTTGTAAGCATTAACGAAGTAATAGGTTACGACCCCAGAAGCGATTCAGTAATATACGTACCCATATTTACTTGGGAACCTGTAAAAGATGTCTTCACGTTTAGGGGGAGGGGTACTAGTTACCTACTCGAACAGAAGATAGCGTTAGCTAGAGGAATCTCTAGGAGGAATATGGGCCTCATTTATGAGGAGTTAGACCTAAGGGCTAAAATATTGAGGGAATTGATTAATAAGAAAATCTTCAACTATTTCGATGTATTTAAAGTCATCGTTAAGACATACAGCCTAATTGACTCAAGACTTAAGTCAACTCCGAAGGAGGAAGGACCTCAAGCAGTAATTCAAGTCCTTAGCGAAGTACTAACTAAGTTGCAGAAGAATGAGTTCATTAAATAACTCACGGTAATCATTCATGAGTAAATTGTCTAAGAAGAGATTGATTCTTGATAGATATTTCATATTATCACTAGTGCTAACCACTTCCTTACTAATCTATCTAAGAGACCCTCAATTCATACAAATAATGTTTGTACCGATAGCTGTTGGCTTGGTGAGGATCGTCCTTCCTTATCTAAGATCTAGAGTGGGTGAGGTTAACGTTGACTTACCACTGCTCTACCTCCTCCTCCATATGTATGCGGTTTCCACAGGTAGGCCTGTTCGAGCTAGGCTTTTCCAACTAAATAATGTTTTAGGTGATTACGGTGATTATGAAGCAACTCTAAGGAGGATTGCCGCATTAGCTACTGAATGGGGATATAGTTTCGTAAGAGGTATTAGGCTTGTATCTAGGGACGTTAAGAATAGGGTATTTAGGGAATTCCTACTGAGGTTTAGTGAGGTCTTAAGGACTGGTGAGGACCCTATGAGGTTTTTAGAGGTTGAGTTCGCTGCTGCTAGAAGGAATTACCAAGCTCAGTACTATAGGGCTATGGACTTAATGAGGATTATATTAGGCATGCATACAACTTTAATGAGTTCAGCTGCCTTCATACTCACGGTTATGGCAGTATTTATGGTATTCGTGGGTAGTAACATAACCACTTACTTACTAACGTTAATAGGTTCCTTAACGGTAGTTGGGACGTTCACGGTAATTACGTACATGGTAGTCCCTAAAGAATGGGTAAGCCCTAGCATTAAGCCTAAGCCAAGGCACATATATTCCAAGTATAACGCCTCAGTCGCAATAGTACTATCGTTGTCTTCAGTTACTGGGTTCCTAATTTATACTAACTTAAATAACCTTGAGTTAGCTATAATGGTTGCCGGAGGCTTAGCCCTTCTACCAGGTCTCATAGCTACTAAGATAGAGAACAATATTAAGAAGGTTGAATCCTTCTACCCCATATTCGTACGTAGTTTCGGTCTAACTTATTCGGTACTACCAAATTATGTAAGGGCTCTCGCATCAATACTTATGAGTGATTACGGCGCATTAACTAAGCATATTAAGTTAGCCTACGCAAAGTTAAGCAATGGTATAGACCCTAAAATCGTTTGGAGGCATTTCTCATTAAATGTATGGAGTAATTTAGTGATGAGAAGCACTAACGTATTAGTTGATGCTGTAGAGGTTGGAGGAGATTTAAGAAGTACTGGAGTAGCCCTAAGCGACTTATTTATAAGGTTGAACGACCTTAGAAGCACTAGGGAAAGAATTGCTAGGACATTTGAAGCGACTACATATATACTTCAGATACTTGTGACTTCCGTATCGGTTAGCATAATTAACATACTTCAGATGTTCTCGAAATTCATGGAGAGCCTCTCAGTAGGTCTTGAAATGACAGAACTGTACGGATTAGTGCCATTCTATATAACACCTGAAAATATTTCATTCATCTATACTACTACGCTATTATTTCTTGTGGTGCTAGTTATAGCTAATGCTTTAACCATTAAGTTAGCATATGGGGGGTTAATGGAGACTCTATGGATTCAAATATCAGTACTATCAATTGCAACAGCTTCTGCTTCATTTGTTATGAAGACCCTGATAAACTACATCTTCGGACAACTACTATTCCCCGAGTTAATTCCTGGGTAAGGGGCGATACTATTAAATTCCTCTCCAAATATTTTAATGAAGGGATTTAGATGAATCTAATAGATAGGAAATCACTAACTTTAATAAAATATTCAATAATGTTCATAATTACTTTATTACTCATAACACCACACAACCTAATGGCTTCAGTCCCTTCAGTTAAATACCAAACTATTACTTGGGTGGATGATTTAGGTGTGTGGATTGTGGATCTATCACTATATACTGAAAGCCCATGGATTATGGGTAAATTAACGCCTATAGGCATAAATGTTGTATTAAGGAGTTCCCCACCTAACGGTACTCTATACATGGTTGCTAGAGTGATCTCAAATAATATTGAAATCTCTTCAAAATACATAGGTGAGCTATCGGAGAAATCAACGACGGCTTCAGGCTATATGTATTTAGTGGTTTCTAATCTTTACTTCGGCGGGTCCAACTACGGCACTACGTACCCTTATAAACTCACTATTGCCGTAGAAGGGTTTAGAGGCAGTAAGGTTTTCAAACACTACCTTGAATTCCCAGTAACTATATCAGTTAGCCATACATTAGTCTTATCTGATGTATTAATTAATGGTAATCCCAATTACTACTTTATGTTTGAATCCATAGATAGTGTAAATTTTTCAGTAGTTCTTAGAAACCAGGGTATTAGGAACGTTGAGTGGGCCGTTGTCGATTTCTATCTAGGTAAGGAATTGATCGGTAGGAGGTATGTAGAGTCTTTACCTCCTGGCGGGGCCAGATCAGTTAATGTGACCACTTTTAGGTACTTTACTCCAGGTCTTTACAACGTCAATGTTGTGGTTAGGTATATGTTACCTGATGGAGTTGAAGATTACGTGAACGCCTCAGGGATTATTGAGGTCTTCAAAGGTGTTAAGGTTACCTTAAACTGCGATAAGGCATCCGTTATTGAGGGATCCCAAGTGCTGTTTGAAGGTAAGGTGATCCCAGGTAATAAATCCTTCGTAGTACTTGAAAAGCTTGTAGATAATTTCTGGATACCTCTTGATGCCGTACTTTCTGATGAGTACGGAGTTTTCAGGTTTGAATGGACAGCAGAGAGTATCGACCCTTCAATTAGTTATGTTAAGGAAGTATTTAGGGTTAAGGTCCCATTATCGGCTATTGGAAGCAACGCTAGCATAGTCAGTAACTCGATCTATTTAACTGTCTATAGTTCTAGGCGTGTTTCAGACTTTATAAGCGATTTAACACTCTCCCTAGAGCCTGATAAAGTGTTTACCGGTTATAACGCATCATTTACGATTAAGATCGCCCCCATCCTACCTATCTGCATCCCTGTTAAGGTAACGTATCTAGATCCTTCGCTATATATGTGGTTTGAATTAGGTAGTACGTACGTATGTGGCGGTGAAGGTGGTCTATTAACCGCTATTAAATTACCTCCAGGTAAGTACTCAGTTAAGGCCGTATTACCATCAACCTATAGAGTTATTGAGAGCTTGCCGAAACCGTTAGAAGTTTTAGAAATCCCTAAAATATTAATTTCTAACCCTACCGTAATTACTTACAGTAATGACTTACCAGTAACTGTGAGAATTAGTCCCTTAATCAATACTTCACTCAACGGGTACGCGTACCTGACTAAGGACTCAGAAGTACTTCAAAATTCATCAATATCGCTAAGCAACGGTATTACGAACATAATCTTCAGAAATATAAGCCGTGAAGGCATGCTAACAGTACATGCCTGTATTAACTTTGATAGCCTCAAAATTTGCAATTATAGTAACGTGGAAGTTATTAAGATATTATTGAGCATATCACCACCATCTACAACTGTGGATATTAACTCATTAGTTAGATACTCCATCAGTGTTACACCTCCAAGCAAATACGAATTAGAACTAACTATCTCCTCAGGGACTGAGACAGTACTCATACAGAGATTTATGACTGACGAATACGGTAAAGCTTCGATAAATATTACCGCTCCTTCAAAGCCAGGAAACTACGTAGTTGGAGCCTCAATTAGAGGAATACCTATATCAGTAAGTGCTAAGCTAGACGTGATTGAGTTTATAAAGTCCATCACGTTAGAACTACTTAATAAAAGTGTTAAAGTACTAGATAAAGTATATGTAAGGGTGAGCCTGAGCCCAGCTACTTCAACTCCGCAACAACTAATTATAAATCTTCAAAGAGATAAGGAATGGGAACCAGTTACGCATCACATGATGACGTCAGCTTCAGCATTAATATCGTTCACTGCCCCAAATATTGAAGGCGTATATAAAGTTAAAGCTACCGTGCCAGGGTCTAATATAGAAAGCAATATAGAAACTCTCACAGTATCTTCTACAGCAGCTGCATTATTACCTACGGAATACATATATGCGATCTTAGCATCAGCGGTCTTGGGCGGTCTACTGCTATACTTAAGAGGTAGGAGGAGGTAAAAATAGACTTAATTAACACCATAATAAATAACGTCAATATTTTAATTATTTTATCTACTATAGTGCTGATAGTGAGCTTAGTTGCTATAGTGGCTATAGCTTCGAGAGGTACCCAAGGATCTAGTAATGAAGTAAATAATTTCTCAGCCGACATTGAAACTCTTGAAGATGAAATGCCATTACCCTCTAAACCCATAACCGCTACAAACCTTGACATAATTAAAAGGATAAATGAGTTAGAAGCATTAAGTTATAAAGACCTGGTTGGAGAACTTAACCTAAGTCGTGAAGAACTAAGTACTTTATTAAATGAACTATCAAGTAAGGGTTACATAGAGTTAAGTGGTGAGTATATATTACTTACTGATAAGGGGAGAAAGCTTTTTGAGGTTATGAGGGAGAAACATCATTACACATCGACTCGGAAATAGGTTTAGAAAGCGCTTTAAATGGTGGTGACGAGGTCGTCAATTATGTTCTTCAAGTCTTTAGAACAAGATATAAAGTCCTTTAGGGTTAAGTCTTTTTGGACATCAATTCTAACGTTATTGGTAACAAATTTAGGCAGTAATTTCCTGAAGAATCTTCGCATTCCTGTAGATTTAATTGAAATATCAGCTAATGGCTCGATAAGCTTTTCAATTGAGTTATTAACACTCTCCCCATCAAATAATACAGAGACTACACCCATGTTCTTCAAGTACATCACTATCTTTACTAATAGTTCTTCATGACCTGTATAATATGTTGACTGAGTTGCAGTGGGATTAATAAAATAGAAATTAGTAAACGTAATTATATCGGGCTTAAACTCTGCTAACGTTCTTAAGGTTCTGTAAATTATTTCGTCAGTAATAAATGATGTTGGTGTTAGGGGCTCTATTCTTACATAACTACCGATTAATTTTTCTATTGACGGGAATATCTTCTTATCCCTCAGTATTGATTTAGATGCCTTAAGTAACTGAGAGCTTAGATAATGTTTTGGGAGATGCGTTATAATTGATAATCTCAACTTATTATATAACGCGGATATAATTAGATAAGTTAACGGATAACCGATAAATTTCAGGTTGGGAAGTTTAATATATAGTATATCACCTGGACATATGTTTCCTATTTTTCCCTGCATTACATTACATGGATTTTTGAATTGCTTATTGTCGCATAATGATGATACTAACTCGCTAGGTTGCGGAGGTATAAAAAGTGTAAATCCTAAGCCTTCACTTAAAATGTAGGGGATTGAGTATATATTCGTATTATCTCGGTAAGACTTAATCCTAAGCTCTTTAAATACTGAATTATTAATTATTTTAGTCTTCATTTCGATTAAAACGTCAGGTTTATAACCAAGATCGGCTTCTGGTTCTTTATCATAAACTGTCACTATTTTATTATTAGATACTTTCGCTAATTCACTTATGAAATTATTTATTAAAGCATTAACTTCAAAATTATCTAATAAATCGAATAATGCAGTTATGGGGTCAAATACTACAACGTTATATCTACGCTTTATAATATACTCACTTAATATATTTGATAAAACCTCCAAGATGTTATCCTTTGGAAGCATCAACGGGATTCTAATGAAACTAAATACGTTTTTAGCCTCAATCTCTTCCAGATTTGCATTATATTTCTTCACAAGCATATATAATTCTTCTTTATCATACCTAAACGATATATAGAGGGATCTATTACCATTGAAAACGGATCTATGCGCAATCATAGATGCTAAAACAGTCTTGTCTGTACCTACATCTCCTGAAATACAGATCAGACCATTTCCTAACCTATCAAGAATATTATTAAAGAGATCGTTACTAGTCATTATAACCCCTTACTGATTTATTATTTTATGGTCTTAAATTTAAAGCTTTGTCCATCAACATATTAATCTTCCCATCACTCATTGTCCGTCTATAAAATTTATTTATCGGTATTTAAAGAATTGGAGGGCGTAAGTATGAGGATTACTAACGCATTTTTAATTATCCTTCCAGGATTAGTCGCATTTATTTTAACTCTGCTTGTTGGTGTAGGTATTCTTGGCTCCTTCATAACTTTTTTCATAATATTAGATATGGTCGTATCCACATTAATGGTTGCATTATTTATTACTTACTGGCGTAAGGATAATCCCTATGAGAAACTTATTCTAGATCGTATTAAGCAACCATCACCAGGTATACGTAAATATAGGGTAGCTATTGTGGTGCCAGTATTTAATGAGCCGCCCAAAATCGTTGCTGAGACCGCCATAGCTTGTAAGATGGTTTTAGGTGATTTAGGAGATGTTTACGTTTTAGATGATTCAACTGATGATAATATTAAGCGTGAGCTTGATTGGTTTTCCAGGATGTACGGTTTTTACATATTAAGAAGGGGGGAAAGGAGAGGCTATAAAGCTGGAGCTGTTAATAACTGGCTTGCAAAGTACGGTGAAAAATACGATCTCTTAACTATTATGGATGCCGACCAAAGACTTATTCCTGGAGTGTTTGAGCATGTGCTTCAGTTATTCGAAGACCCTGAGGTGGCGTTTGTTCAAGTTCCTCAATATTATTCGGAATTAAATAATACTGTCTCGCTGTCCGCTTATATACAGCTCATTCCGTTTTTAAGAGTTGTTATGAGGGGAAGACAGTTGAAAGGCTCCGCCTTTAGCTTGGGAAGCGGGACTATATATAGGATTCAACATCTTAAGGTTGTTGGAGGACTTTACGAAGAAACTGTTACAGAAGATATATTTACTTCAGTTATGCTTCATGAGAAGGGGTATAAGAGCGTATATATTGACTTACCCTTTGTCTGGCATGGTGTACCGCCGAAAGACCTACCTAGCTATATGTCACAACAGAACAGGTGGTCTTTAGGTAATTATCAATTAATTAAGAAATTTCTACGATCTGAAATGCGTCCCTCAATACTTTTAGACTACCTAAACGGTCTTTATTATTGGCTTCACGTGGGTTTACTAACGATATTTGATGTTATTGCACCAACTCTTTTCCTTCTGTTCGGAATTTACTTCATGAATGTTAATCCAGTGAACTACCTCATTACTTATATACCTATTTTTCTAGCGTCATTAATACTTTTCCTAAAAATAATGAGGAAATACGGATACGGTTTCATTGAATTTGCCTATCATCAAGGGATTCAGATGGTTGCTTCATTATCGGTAACTTTAGCGCTATTTGAATGGATCCTAGGAAGAAGTAAGTTATTTAAGGTAACTCCCAAAGGTGATGTAGGAGTTAAGTTAATCTATTTACCATCTTTACTACATTCTAGTAGTTGCGATTCTTGCTATCAGTTTAGTAGTAGGGATTAAGAAGACCCTAGATTCTGAAGGAGTGCTAATTTACGCGTATATAATTAATTTATTCTGGACTGGTTGGTGGTTAATAATCTCTGCATCTGCCCTATACATCAGTTTATCCCTACCAGTATCAAGAAAGCGAATTAATAAAGTAATACAATCTTATGAAGGTCTGGACCGGCATATATTAGTGCTACTTAAATGTGCTACAAGCTTAGAGTCAGCTATAGCTACTCATTACAGTCAGCTTTCAAAGAGATTTAAAGAGTACCAAGAATCGTTTAATATGATAGCTAAGGAATCATCGGAGCATGCAGAAATATATTCTAGACTTCTGAATCAAGTAAAGTCAAACCTAAGGGTTTACCCGGACGAATGTAGGTGGACAGGAATATACCTAGATAAAGCCCTTAGAAGAATCGAAAATAGAGGATTAAAGGAATTAATACTTATTCAGGAAGAAAGGACTATGTATGTCTACGCTCAATTACTTAGGGAGACATGCAAACTCATCATAGGAAACACAAAAGATCTAGATAAAATAGCGGAAGATGAGATCAGACATGAAATCACCTTAAGACAAATCATTGAGCAGGTAAACTCTACGGCTTAAACTACATACTATAAATGCCAACAGCATTCCATCTAAACCTGCCGAATACGTTAATTAATAGGAGATCCTGATCATCAATAAATCGAAAATTAATCATAAGCTACTTTTAGAATGTTATGTACTATTTATCATCGAAGATTATGGTAATAATTCCCCTTAGCTACTACATTTAGGGTAGGAATGCGGCCTACTTATACCTAGATTCTTAAGGAGTTCTTGGTCATTCCTTAATGTTACGCATAATGCGCAGAAAAATGAGCCACTATCTATTTTACCCTTAACTATCTGCTCAGCAACATCTTTTATGTATTTTCTAATTTCCTCCGATTTACTTAGGTTATCCAGAAGTTTTGATCCCCTCTTACCGCTTAAGTAATAATTTATTAATGGCTGTGTGGTGCCGAGCGTTTTAGCAACGGACCATTGCGTAAATCCATACATATTTACTAATTCTCTAGCTATCATAGCTTTTAGAGCTGGTAGCAACGTACGTGCATATATCTCGCAAAATGGTGCAGCCATCACATCTACCTTCTAATATAATCATAAATAACAGAGTTAATATGTATAAATCCTTGCAGGTATAGTTAATGTCAATCAAAGATTATATGAGTCTTTATGGTTTTAGTGCCTTAGAATGTACCCCGATTGGGAACTTAATATCTATAATAAGAATATCTTATTGACTGGAGTTACTCATCCAATAATAAGTGATGATAAAGATAACGCAATTCGAGATCAGAAATTATGCACTGCTTTAAAGACGTTAGGGAGATCCCTGAGAAAAATCTACAACTAACCTTGAAGATCTGGGTTTCTTCAGCAATGCTTCGCCAGCAACACCAAGGATATTCAAGGATTGTGAAGAGCACTCATCAAAAATTAACTAACACCCCTCAATTACTTAAAATTAATCATGATGATAGAAGGAGGATTTTAGCGATACGTAGAAGGTAAGGAACTCTAATAATTGTATCCTCAAAATTTTAGGCTTAATATTATATTAATAGCCATTCAACCATAAAGGTAAACCCTAACCATAGGAACGAAATAATTCCCGTAGAAAATTCAACAAAGCATCTTAATTTTGAGTTATTTAAAAGCAATTAAGTAAGTAAATGAGGGATTCAGATGGTTAAGTGGGATTTAAATAGTACCAAACCCCTCTTCAGTTCCGTTATTGTGAGGAAACCTACTGAAGATGTAATTAATTGCGTCTCATCTCATCCATTAAGACATACAGTTGATTATACGATGGCACTAAAGCAGCATGATGAATATGTTAAAGTGTTGCGTGAGGAAGGTATCGAAGTTATCCAACTTCCTAAGGCTGATGGCTTCCCAGACGCCGTATTTATCCAAGATACTGGAGTTATTCGTTCATTAAAGAGAGAGGCACTCATCTCGAATTTCGGTATTCCTAGTCGGAGAGGTGAAGAAAAAAGCGTTGCTAATTATCTTAGGGAGCTTGGATATAATGTTGTATATGTTAAGGAACCAGCAACTATTGAAGGAGGCGATATATTAATCACGGATGCTGGAATAATCTATGTTGGAATAACTTCTAGAACGAACCTAGGAGGATACGAGTACTTAAGAACGTTTTTTAGGGACCACGACATAATACCGCTCAAGAGTGATAAGGTATTCCACCTATTATCTGCTGTTACATATTTAGGTAGTAAAACCTTAGCGCTGGTCCCAGAGCTTGTCGACGCTACGGCATTCGAAGGATTTAAAATTATTCGAATACCTTTCGATGAGGCTTATGCCGTAAATATGCTCTACCTAGGTGAAGGTAAAGTCCTAGTTCCTGAAGGATATACTAAAACGTACAATAAATTACGAAGTAATGGATTTAAGCCGATCGAGGTTGATGTTTCAGAATTTAGAAAATGTGATGGAGGAGTTACCTGCCTAAACCTACCGTTGTATAATTTATGATTTGTTAGAAAGCATATAATAATTAAGATCTGCCTGCAATGGTTTTCACTTCACATACATTTTATTATTAAAAAAGTTTTTAAGGGATGGTTATCTTCTTAATTATGAATATATTTGAGGTGATGGGAAGTGAATCAAAAAATTATTAAATACTCAATAGTAATTGCCGTAATAGTAATTGCCTTATTAGCGTTCGCACCACCAGATGCTGAATATATGCCTGAAGATAAGAGATACCCCTATATAACTTTCCCGATCTTACCGCCAATATTAGCTATAGCATTAGCGATGGCTACAGGAGAAATAGTCCCTGCTTTGTTTGCTGGTATTTGGGTTGGTGCTTTATTAATTACTGGTTATAACCCTCTTCAGGCAACGGTACAGTTAATCGATTGGTATATAGAGAACGCAACAGATTCGTGGAATGCTGCCATACTCCTATATGACTTTGTGTTAGGTGCGTTTATGGGTCTACTATACTCATCAGGTGCTGTTCATTCATTTGCTAAATCTGTTTCGAGAAATATTAGGAGTGCTAGGGGTGCGTCATTTGTTGCATCACTTCTAGGTGTTGCAGTATTCTTCGATGATTACGGCAATACGGTGATTGTTGGAAATTCTATGAGACCCATCACGGATAGGTTGAGGGTTAGTAGGGAGCTCCTCAGTTATATAGTGGATTCGACAGCCGCGCCTGTAGCAGGTATAGCTTTAGTATCTTCATGGATTGGTTACGAAGTCAGCATGATTGAGGGCTCTCTTGAGACATTAACTCAGCAGGCTTCGGAGGGCGCTATAAGTGCAGCACCTGAGTTAGGTGCTTATGTTATGTGGTTAAATGCTGTCCCATATCATTTCTACTCAATACTAGCTATAATACTAGTGTTCATAGTGGTCTTTACTAGGAAGCATTACGGTCCAATGTTAAAGGCGGAACATAGATCAATAAGTGAAGGTAAGGTATTAAGAGATGGTGCTACACCTCTCTTACCTACTGAGGAAATTTTCGGTTCAGATGTTAAAGCTAAGAAATACGCTTCCGGGTGGTTATTCGCAGTAGCAATGTTTGCCCTCGTCATAGTGACGTTAATAGGTATGTGGGCCACTGGTGCTGAAGAACTAACCGCTTTCTGGGAAACGCCATTCACAGAAGCATTAATGAATGCGGATACCGCTAAAGCATTACTTTGGGCTGGAATGGCAACATACTTCGTAACTTTTACGTGGATACTCCTAGGCAGAATAATGAGTTTTAAAGAAGTCATGAAGAACACCTTCAAAGGCATGTACTTAATGATCCTGCCTAACGCAATCTTACTTCACGCATGGTGCATAAAATCTGCTACAGATGCTGTCGGAACCGCGGACTACGTAATTCATGGGGCGGTAGTAATAGGTCTCTCAGCATTCCTTGTGCCACTCATAATATACTTAGTATCTATGTTTGTCTCGTTCACTACAGGCACGAGCTGGGGGACTTTCGGGGTCATGATGCCTATAGCAGTACCTATGGCTTGGCAGCTCGCCCTTCTGCAATACCCGGACAATATAGGAATAGCATATATTATAACATTCGCATCTATAGGAGCCGTGTTCGGCGGAGGCATCTTCGGAGACCATTGTTCCCCTATAAGCGATACAACAATAATGTCGTCAATGTTCTCGGCTTCAGATCATATGGACCACGTATCAACGCAGATACCCTACGCATTAACAGCAGGTCTCTTATCGGCAGCACTTTACGCGATCCTATATACAGGAATTTCAAGTCCATTAGTCTTACTACCATTAGGGATAATCTTATTAATAATTTCTCATTTAGTACTTAACTCTTTATACTCTAAAAAGGTGAGGTTGCCGCCGAAAGTACCTGATTATAAAGCTTAATCTTAATTTATAAGAATCTTCGAAAATATTTTTTAAATAAAAATAAATAGTAAAATTAATTTCAGGTTTTTAGCGATTCCTCAGAACCATACGGGGATGTTGGTAAGTACTCAACTGCTGGTCTCCTAGCTGCTTCTTGAGGATAGAGAGACATTAAGTTATATATTATAGGGGGGACCTCAGTCTTTACATTAAGACCTAATTCCTTAAGTTCTTCAGCAGTTATAGGCCAATCATGAGTATATTTACCCATAACCAAGCGTTCAACGACTAACTCAATCTTATCTTTAGGTAACTTACCCTCAAGTAACTTACAGACTAAATCCTTGGTTTGATTCAAAGCCTTCTCAGCTATATCAGCTAAGATTAAAGTCTCATCATTTACCTTATCGATTCCCTTCTCACGAACTACCTTAACCACGGATGGTGCAGGCAATGAACCTAGCTGAGTACCGATCTGAGGATCAACAGGACCTAAAACCGCGTCAGGATCCATCACTATCTCATCAGCTGCTAAAGCTATGAGAGTGCCACCACTCATCGCGTAATGAGGAACTATAACTATTTTCTTACCGGGATGTCGCCTTAAAGCTAAAGCTATCTGAGAAGCTGCCAGCATTAACCCGCCGGGAGTATGCATAACAAGAACAATACCTTTGTCGGGAGGGGCAGTCCTTATAGCACGTAACACATCCTCCGAATCCTCAATATCAATAAACTTATAGATAGGTATACCAAATAAACTAATTCTTTCTTGCCTATGTATTAAAGTAATCACCTTAGAACTATACATAAGCTCTAAAGTCCTAATGATACTAGCTCTAGCCCTCCTTAAGGCCGAATACTTCCACTGCGGAGATATAAACGTTATGAAAATCCAAAGAATAAAGAATAACCAAAGGAAGTCCCCAAACCCGTTCAAGATATCTCCTATAATAATTTAAAGCTAAACTTATTAAACCTACTTTTATAAAACCATGATACCTGATAAAGATAAAACAATTAATCACACTTAGTATATCCGCATTAGTAAGTGAGGATTAACAAAGATTTAAACATGTTTGAATCTTAGCATAGTTAATAACGCACAGCTCGATAGTTAACGGTTTAAAACCCCACTAATTTTCAGCATTTAAGTTCTACCGGCAAGTCGTTATCCGATAATACAACCCAACCATCATAATCTAAATAAAAGTTAATTGCCTTAAAAACTACTCCTCTCTCTAATGCATACCTCATAACTCCTAATATGTTATCATTCCTCACACAAAATGGTTTAAAACCAAATACCTTAGGTAATGATGCCATGAAAACTACATACGCTTTAAACATATCTGCATAATCTGCTAATGTCTTAATCTGCCTCTTTCCCCTAGCAGTGGGGCAGTCAGGGTAGGATGCGTAATTATCAACTCTTAACACAGCACTCTTCAACTCTGCAAGACATAGCGCGCCACCGCAGTCTAAGACGTAGTCTATGACCTCACCAGCTAATCTGAAATTCCTCCCAAGCATGCTACATTTAACTAACCAAGGTATGAGTTTTTGTGTAACTAACTGCTCAAAAACCTTACCCTGAGTGATGGTGTCTAAGATAGCGTAACCTCCAACGTCTTCAACCGCTATCAACCTATACTTAAGTTTAGGACCTCCTATGCTGGTGCATAACCCACTCCTACCCCTGACTATGTAGCCCTCCAACCTCCCAGTATTGGTTAGATGTGCTGGATGTACCTCATCATCTATCATTACTTGAATCGTGAAGCGGTTCAGCCTACCAACTAACTCACACCTTACTAAGTCGTTAAGCCTTAGAATACGCAATTAATCAATTACCCTCCTCACATTCCTCGTAAGCAGCCTAAAAGCTATGAACCACGGAGTATCTAAGGTGGCTAGCAGTACCTTAGCGTAGGTCCCATACCAAATCATATTCCATACATCCTCCCATGATAACACAAAAATGAAGGCTAGAGGAAAGAACACAAGACTATCAACGAACATATTCACTACATCAGTACCTAACGACCTGAATAAAGCAAATTTAACTACATTCCTAACACTTAATTCAAACTTATAGACCCTCCTCTTAATCTCAGCAAATATGGTAGCATCTAGTAACTCAGCAACTAAGAAAGCAGAATATGACGCTAGAACAATTCTAGGAGTCTGCAACATAAAGTAATTCCATGAATCACTTAACTCAACCAACCAAGGAGCAGGAGGCACTGTAGACAGCATTAATATAAACATGGAGACCATAACGTTAGCCACGAAAGCTAAGAATACTGCAACGTAAGTCATCCTCCTCCCATAGATCTCATTAATCATATCAACTAACTGAGCAACAAATGGATAAGTAATAGTACCGCCAGAAACAATAATGGGTATCAATATATAGAATTCACTAATTCTAGAGGCCAAAATATTAGAGACCATTATGTAAGTCACGTAAAAAATCAAAAGTACGGGATAACCTAAAGAATCTCTGTATCTACTAATAAGCCAAGAACTAATTAACGTCGAAACTGTCAGTCCAACACCCCAAAACACAAATATCCAAAGCATCGTTAACCACACTAGATCAACTACATCAATACATCATTAATAAACCTTAATACAATTAATAAAAATAAGAAAATTATGGTATAAGCCAGGGTACGGACCTCGCTAGAATATAAGCAATTCAATTAATAAAGCTAATCTATTATATATTATAAACATAAGATATTAAGCTATGAATGAAAAATCTTATCTATTATTTATCAGAATAAGTTTATAAATACTGATTATATATAATATTGAGGTTTGTTATTATGAGTGTTCAGAGGTCTTTAGTTGGTGTTTTGGTTGTTTTGGTTATTGTTGCTGGTGTTGGTGGTTACTTCGCTGGCTCCTCAGCCGTCCCACCACCCGTTACTGTTACCTCAACTTCTCGTGTTACTGTTAGTGTTACTGCTGCAGCTGCTACTGTCACTGTTACTTCCACAGTTACCCAACCCCCTAGAACAATTACTTCCACCGTCACACCGCCTCCGACAACTGTTACTGTTACGGTTACCCCCAGCCCTACACCTCCCCCGATCGCATGGCCTACAAGACCAGTAACTATTGTTGTTGGTTTTGGTGCTGGCGGCGGTAGCGACTTAGCTGCCAGGGCTATAGCGCCAGTACTTCAGAACTTAACCGGGGTCCCATGGACTGTGGTAAACATGCCTGGAGGTGGTGGAGCAATAGCTGAAGCATACGTAGCTGAACAACCAGCAGACGGATACACCGTACTACTCTACGGTGCAAGTGCTTTACGCAATATAATACTTGGTAAGAACACACATAAAATGGAGGAATACATACCGATCTGCAGATACCAATGGGACGTAGGAGGGTTATGGATCAGAGCAGACGACCCCAGATTCAAAACATTCGACGAATTCATAAAATACGCAAAAGAACGAGAAGTAACCGTAGGAGGTACGGGGCTAGGACAGATACCGGATCACCTCAATACGGCTCTCCTATCTAAATTAACTGGTACTAAGTTGAGGTATATTCCCTACGAATCAGCTTCTGAGATGCGTACAGACCTACTTGGAGGTAAAATAGATGCTATGATGGAGGAGCCTGGGATTATAGTCCCGTTAATTAAGGAGGGTAGGGTTAAGTCGTTAATATTCTTCACGGATAAGAGGTTGGTAGACTTTCCTGATGTGCCCGTTGCTAAAGAGTTAGGTCTAGACATAACTTATGGTTTATGGAGGGGTCTTGCTGTTAGGGCTGGAGTTCCTTCAGATATAGTTAAGAAGCTTGAATGGTTATGTGAGCAGGCTTATAAATCTTCTTACTATCAACAACAAGAGAAGGCGCAGTACCTCTATTACAGGCCTGGCCTATTAGTAGGTGATGAGTTCAGGAACTTCGTTAAGGCAGAGTATGATACGTACTTAAGAGTATTCAAGGAGATAGGATTAATAAGTTAAGAGGTTACGTTAAATGCAGGGTGAAATACTTATTTTTTTATCGCTACTCATAATTTCTTCATACTTTCTCTACTTAGCATTTCAATTACCTAAGTTGCCGTTCGTCGCTATAGGACCTGAAGTTTGGCCTGCTACACTACTTATTGGTCTAATAATTACTTGTATCATTGCCTTAGCCTCAAGATTTATAAAGAAGAATTATTTTAAGCCGCCAAAACTAGAGAGAAGGGGTTTCTTCAGAATAATTACTACTATAATATTTATAGTATTATACGCGTTTATATTTGAATATTTAGGTTTCTTTATGTCAACTTTTCTAATGTTCTCGGCATACTTGAGAGTACTTAATGTAAGGATAATAACGTCAGTAATTGTTGGGTTAGTGTTCGCTTTATTATCGATGTTAATATTTCCAGTAATGTTGTTAATACCTCTACCAAGAGGTTTTGGAGTTTTCCACGATATTACGACATATTTGTTGAGTTTATTTGGAAGGTGAGAACCTAATGATGGACTATCACCTTGCTAATATAGCTCAAGCATTTTCTTACGTGCTTACTAATCCATTAAATATTGGGGTTTTAATACTTGCATCGTTCTTAGGTTTAATAGCTGGTGCAACTCCGGGCATAACCTCAGTAGCGATTACTGCCATCCTTCTACCTTTTACGTTGTGGCTACCTCCTGAAACCGCTATAATAGCTTTAGTTGCTGCATATGCTTCAGCAGTATACGGAGGTTCGGTATCTGCAGTTATTTTTAGAATACCGGGAAGTACTGAAAACATAATGACTGCATTAGATGGGTATGAGATGACTAAGAAGGGTAGGTGTGGTGAGGCATTGATGCTCTCCAGGTTTTACTCCTTTATTGGTGGATTAGTAGGGGGAATTATTGTTTTATTGTTTACTCCAGTATTGGCGGATGTTGCGGTTATGTTTGGACCATCGGAAATGTTCGCGCTAATCGTTATGGCTATATCATTTTTAGCCACTTTCGAAGGTGGTATTAAGGCGATAATATCTGCTCTCCTAGGGTTCTTCCTAGCCACTATAGGTTCAGACCCTACAACCGGTATGTACAGATTTACGTTTGGAATTACTGCGTTAGGGGGAGGCTTTGATCTAGTTGCTGTTCTTTTGGGTATTTTTGCGATTCCTGAGATACTTAGATTACTTGAAGGTGAATTAAAGGTTGAAGTTATTCGTGAAAAGTACCGTATGAGGGAGTTAATGGCTCCTAGCAAATCATTCTTCGTTAAATCAGCACCATTAGTTTTCCTGATAGCGATACCTATAGGTTGGTTGATAGGTTTCCTTCCCGGAATAGGTGCTTCCACAGCTGCAGTTATATCATACATCATGGCGAGAAGATTCTCTAAGGAACCAGAGCGTTGGGGTAAGGGGATTCCTGAAGGTGTTGCTGTGCCTGAAGCAGCAAATAACGCAGCAGCCATGGGTACGTTAGTTCCCACTCTTGCATTAGGCATCCCTGGAGGTGCCGCTACCGCTATAATATTAGGGGCTTTAATGATTCACGGAGTAATACCCGGTGCTTGGATTTTCAGGTATAGGGCTCAACTAGGTTATACTGTATTGGTTGGTACTTTATTATCAAACATATTCTTCTACTTACTTGCACCTGCAGTGGTTTACATGTTCTTAAGAGTTGGTGAATACTTGAGGAGGAACATACCATTCCTATCAGTCACGGTTATATTCTTTAGTGCTATGGGGGCTTACGTGATAAGGAATTCCGTGGTTGATATTATAGCAGTTCTCTTCATCGGTATAATATCCTATATATTGAATAGGTATAAATTCCCTACTACTCCAATGGCGATTGGGTTTGTTTTAGGTCCCCTCGCTGAAAAGTACTTCAGACGCTCCCTAGACATAGCGTTCGGCAACCCCCTAGTCTTCTTATCTAGTCCAATAAGTCAATTTATATACGTAGCTACAGCTATAATGATTTTAGTACCAATAATATACTCTAGAATGAAGAGTCGGAAACAAAGCTGAATAAATTTATTTAATTCATTTATTACTCATACTTAAGGTAACTAAGTTGAAAATCGTTTTGAAATTAACTGGTAAGTTATTTGATGTAGAAAATATAGAGATTTTGAAGGTTTACTCAAAAATCATTAGTAGAAGATATGAATTAGGGGATAGATTCATCATAGTCTGTGGAGGAGGTGCTGCAGCTAGACAATATATAAGCGTTATGAGAGCTCTAGGAATAAATGAAGGTTGGTCAGACATAATTGGTATTGAGGTATCAAGAATTAATGCATTACTGTTAAACGCCCTATTAGGGGATATAGCATATAACCACGTTCCTACAAACATAGATGAGTTCTTAATAGCTTGGTCCTCAGGAAAGATAGTTACTTTAGGAGGTCTGCAGCCGGGACAATCAACGAACGCTGTAGCCATGATAGTTGCAGAACTAATAAATGCGGACTTAGTCATAAATGCGACAGATGTTGATGGAGTCTACGATAAAGACCCCAAAAAATACAGTGATGCTAGACTACTTTCGACCATAACAATATCAGACCTAAAAGCTATAATTAAAGGTAACACTATTGCAGGCTCATACGAACTCTTCGACCAACTCGCACTAACCATAGCTGAAAGGAGTAAAATTAAGCTCTACTTCATAAATGCCTTCCAATCAAGGAACATCATTAACTTACTGGAAGGCTCTAAGTTCATAGGGACTGAAGTAATTTATGTGTAAGTAGGGTCGCCTTAATTAAAGAAAATGAATAAATATGAGTGGTACATTAAATTAACGTTAATAAACCCTATAGAGGAAGTAAGATTATGGTGCGGGGGTGCCCGAGCTGGGTCAAAGGGGACGGGCTCAAGACCTCTTCCAGCTACCAGGGTAGGAGACCCGTTGGTGTAGGCCTGCGTGGGTTCGAATCCCACCCCCCGCACCAATACCACTAACTCTAGTATGGTTCACATAGATCTATCAGAACCATGCATCTTCGCCACAATGTTAAACCTAGTTATTTGAAAAGGTAATGGAAAGCGGTAACAGATTGGAAATACTAATAATTTGAAAAGCGTTTTTCAATTAAAGTCTCAGAGTTTATTAAATTTAGTTAATGATCTTAAGGTAATCATTATGTGAAGAGTGGGATGTTCAGAGGTTTAATTTTTAAGTAGTTGAGACCTCTCTCGATAGTGTTTCTTATGTTCAGGTTTATGTAGAGTGCTACATCTGGATGGTTTGCGGAGACTCTATTCTATATTATCCTGTTTCAGCATCTCCATCTCCTTCAACTCCAGTACATTAGTTGCGGTCTCTTCAGGACTTATGTTAGGTCCGTCTTATACGCTCCTTATAGAGATCTTACGTAGATTACTCCTAAAATACTTCAAGGTCATTAGTTACTCTTTACTTAAATACAGTAGACCATCCTTAAAGATTTAAGTTTTCGCTCTGGGAACTTTATCCACTCTTCCTTGGTTAGTTCCCTAGTAGCAACTATTGCTACCACCTTGTTTCAAGTCTTAAGTTCGCTTAAGCTCATCAGATACCTTACAACTGCCGTATATAGTGAGATCTGAATAGCGTAACATGGGCTTGAGTATCCAGATCAGAGTGAGTAGATGTATTTTCCATCACTTATCAGGAAGTTAAATCCGCCATAGTTGCTGAATTCGATTGCGGCACCCTCTACACATCTAATCTTCTTACGTGGGTATTCTGAAGTTCTGCAGTAAAAGTTAGCAACGGTTTTAGATGATAAACAACCATAGAAATTTAATACTTACGTATGTAATAATAATGTTGTGTGAGATTTTGGTTGAACCCTTCTTGCTTTATGTAAGTAAGAGATTCGTTGATAGGGCTTCGAAGGTATTTGGTTTAGGGTTTATTGTTAGGAAACCCTTAACCGAGATTCTGCGTAGGTTGAACGTAACTTTTAAGGAGCTTGAGAGGGATGAAGCGCAGGAAGCCGTTAATAGAGTAGCTGGGACTAAGGGAATATCTATATCAGTAAGTCAACTTCTTAAAAACTTGACGCTTGCGTTATTTCTCCCGACAGGGGTTTTTATGGCTACATTAAAGAAAATTCATTATAGGTCTGGAGCTGAAATGGAGGACAGTATTATACTTGAATTCCTCGCAGAGATTCCTAGAGCTTTTAAGCCGACGCTTTTCTATGATATATGGGTTATAATTCCAAAAACAGCTGAAGGTGAGGCCAGAGTAAAACAGATAATCAAATCAATAGTTGAGAAGACTGATGTGCCGCCGCTAACTCAAGACGAATGGGATGATGTCCAACCTATAGTTGAGAAGCTTAAGGGAAAGCTGGAGTTGAAGGGTTTAACTGAAAATTTATGGGTGTCGCTATAGATAGTGGTTACTAATTATATACCTTTTCTAATATGGGGGATCTTAATTCTTTAATTACTCATGAAATGAACTTTTCTTTAAACCCCAACATTAATTAATATATGTATGAGTTTATTGTGGTGGTCGAATGGCTCTAATTAGGTGTTTAACACTTCATCTTAGATCGTTAGGAGGTATCAGCGATTATACCTATGTTAGGGATGAGCTTTACGATAAAATAGATATTGTTAAGAGGTTAACACGTGATTTAGGACTTAATGTTTGGAGTTTCCGTGTCGCATTACCACCCAACTTAAGGAATGATGTCCAGTTAAAGCTATCTGAGTTGTTATGTAGAGGTGATTTACTATTAGCGTCCTATCATGTTGATGCTGACTCGGTAAGCGTTGATGACGTGATTTCAGTACTTAATTCATGTAGTCAGTGTTACGTGACAATAAAGCTAAGTAAGGTTTCATCTATTCCTAAGGTTGTTGAGCTTTATTCCAGATTAATTAAGTCGTTAACTCCGGATGATTTCACAAGGATAGGTATTTCTATTCCAGACTATGTCGAGACTCCTTACTTCCCCTTAGCCACGGCTTATGAAGATGGGTTTGCATTAGCTCTCCGTTACGTGGACTTATTTAAAGATTACTTAAGCGGTAGGAAGGATACTTTAATAGATTTTGTAGGTAGTGTGGGTAGGTCAGCTAGGAAGTTATCAGAAGAGGTCGGTTTGAAGTTATTAGGTATTGATTATTCTTTATCCCCTTGGGAATCTGAGAGTGTTGTTGAATTAGTTGAGAGCTTAAGTGGTGTGAAGTTTGCTTATCCAGGTAGTGGTTGGGCTGTTAAGGAGTTAAACCGTTTAATTAATTGTGTGGCTGAAGAAGTAGGAATTAGGGCTTTAGGTTTTAATGAGGTAATGCTACCTGTTGCGGAGGATGACCTGCTTAAGGAGAGGGTTGCTGAAGGTTCAGTAACCCTTAGAGATCTTACTTATTTGAGTACCTACTGTTTAGTAGGTGTGGATATGGTGGTATTGAAGGAGGATTTAAACATGATTAAGGGAATCATTAGTGACGTCTTTACAGCTTCATTAATTAAGAATAGAACTATAGGTGTTAGATTAATACCTGTGGGAATACCTGAAGGTAGTTATGTAAGCTTAAAGAGGTTTGGTAGGGTTCCAGTAATTAAATACTAATTTTTAGATCCCCATAACGCTTAAGAGGGTTAAAATTATTCCTGCGAAGACTGGAGACGTTACTTGACCAGCTAAATTAGTCGTTAATGAATACATCAGAATTATGTTACCGGGGGATGCTTTACTGACTTCTCTCTGGACTACTCTAGCAGATACTGGGAAGGCTGAGTTTGCTGAAGCTCCTATCGCAGGGTTTATTTTACCCTTACTAAAGAGGGAGACTAGTTTACCAGTAAGTATACCTATAATTAAGTCACCAGCAAATGCGACTATACCTAATGCGAAAACAGTAATTACTTTGATAGGTAGGTCTGGAGTTGCAGTTATTACATTGGAGGAGAGTGCTGAACCAACTGAAAGTCCTAGGAGGAGTGTTACTATGTCAGCTAGGGATGTGGACGCAGTCTTAACATACCTATCTACTAGTTCGGTTACTCCGCTTTCTCTTAGGAAGTTCCCTAAAGCTAACATACCTATTAATGGTAATGCACTTGGCATGAAAATCAATGAAAGCAGTATTAATACTATTGGAAAAGCTATTACAATAGTCTCGCTCACATCATCACTCGACATTGGAGGCATCTTAATACTCATCTCCTTTTTAGAGATAAGCGCACGCATTAGTGGGACCTGCAACAACGGAACGATAGATATGTAGGTATAGGCAGCGAGTCCGATAGCTCCTAACAGATGAGGAGCATACTTCGTCGAAACGAAAATTGCTGTAGGACCATCTGCACACCCTATAATACCTACAGCAATAGCTTCTCTGAAGTTGAAGCCAACAAACAATGAAAGGAGTAGTGCTAAAATAACTCCTGACTGACCGGATATCCCGAAGAGTAATAGCCAAGGCCTTTTGAGGAGAGGTCTAAGGTCCATCATAGTACCTATTGTTAGGAACGCCAAGCAAGGTAATACTTCAGTTATTAGTAATTTCTCCCGAATCAGATAAAGTAACCCGTAGGGAGGATCATTCAACCCACTTAATGGAATATTAGCTAACAATATTCCAAATCCTATTGGAACTAACATAAGTGGCTCTAAACCCTTACGACTGCCTAAATATATGAATACTAGACCCACAAATATTAAGATCGAGGACACAGGATCGGGAACATTAATTATGTCAACATTAATTATGTCTATGTAGCTCATTATTATGCCACGATTATGTTATTAAAGTTGTTATTTAAAATCTTGTGTTTAAACTAACTTTAAACAACTGACTAAATCATATAGAGGATCACTTTATTAAACCAAGTATAATTACTTATTTGGTGTTTATCTTGAGATTGTTAGGTCGTGTAGCCTTAGTTACTGGTGGCGCTAGAGGCATAGGGGAAGTTATTGCTGAGGTTTTACTTAGGGAAGGTGCGAAGGTCGCCATTATTGATACTTTAGAGGATGAATTAAGCAAAACATTAGATGAGCTCGGCAAGTACGGTGAGGCAATCGGTTTTAAAGCTGATGTAACTAAGAAGGATGAAGTTGTTAAAGCGGTAGATAATATCATAGGTAGATTCGGTGCCATAGATGTGTTAGTAAATAATGCAGGGATCGCTTTGCAGAAAGCGGCAATTGATATGGATTTAAGTGATTGGCAAAGAGTTATTGACGTTAACTTGACTGGAGTATTTATATGCAGTCAAGTAGTTGCTAAGCACATGATCGGGTCTGGGAAAGGTGGGGTCATAGTAAATATTTCGTCAATGTTGGGTCAGACAGGACTTGAATTAAGAAGTGCTTACTGTGCAAGTAAAGCAGGTGTTATAGGCCTTACCAAGGCATTAGCCGCTGAGTGGGGTAAGTACGGCATAAGAGTAGTTGCGGTCGCTCCAGGATATATTGCAACGCAAAGGGTGCTCGAGTTAGTCCGCAGGAAGATAGTTAATGAGGCAGAATACAATCGTAGAACACCTTTAGGTAGGATGGGGACTCCGGAAGAAGTTGCTAAGTTAGTAGCTTTCTTAGCATCGGATGATGCCAGCTATATAAGTGGTGAGACAATATTGATTGATGGTGGCTATACATATAATGCGGGACCACTATAATTAAATATCTTTTTATTTCAGAAATGATTGACGGTAGTGCGCATAAATGACTAAATTAAAATGCTTTGAAAGTTTTTCGGAATGATTCGCAAACTAAGAACGTTACGGATGTTATTAAGAGCTATTATTAACCCCGCACTTTAACCTCCTTAAATTAGGAATGCATATGGTGGAGGATTTAGAGCTATATAAGGAAGTCTTTCCATTTATTGATGTTCCACGTATATTCCTAGATGGAGTAACTAGTAATTTTAATTCTGGAAGTCTTGGGAGGATTTATATTACTGATACGACATTGAGGGATGGTCAGCAGGGTTGGAGAAATTTAACTTATGATGAAAGCATTAAGATTTATGAGGTACTTACTGAATTGAGCGGTGATGGAATTATTCAGACATGCGAATTTTTTCTATATACTGAGAAAGATAGAAACGTAGTTAGAACTCTCTTAAATGCTGGGTACGAATATCCTAAAATTATAGGGTGGATAAGAGCTTCTAGAGAAGATCTAAAGCTAGTTTTTGATGCAGGACTAGATGAGACGATAATATTAACGTCTATATCAGATTATCATATCTATTACAAATTAGGTTTGGATAGAGAGTCAGCTTTCAGGAAATATCTTTCTGTAGTTGATGAAGCATTAAGTAAGGGAGTCGCAGTCAAGTGTGCTTTAGAGGATATTACTAGGGCTAGCTTAGGTAAGAATGTGATACCGTTCGTGAAGACGCTTATGCGATTAGGAGAGAAGTACTCGATGCCTGTCAGGATTAAGCTATCAGATACTTTGGGTCTTGGACTGCCGTATCCTGAGGTTCCACCCCCAAGAGGGATTCCAGCCCTAATAAGAGCAATAATTAATGAAGGGTTTCCTGGGGAAAACATCGAATTTCATGGACATAACGACTTCGGTTTAGTTGTTGCCAATCATTTAGCGGCATGGATTTATGGTGCTGGAGGTTCGAACTGTACATTACTAGGAATCGGTGAAAGAGCGGGAAACTGTCCATTAGAAATAATGCTCATCCACTATTTAGGGCTTAGAAATTATAGGAAAGTCGATCTCAAGCCATTAAAGAAGGTAATCAATTTATTCACTGAGTTAGGTTTCTATATCCCAGAATTTCAACCAATTTTTGGCGCAAACGCCTTCAGAACTAAGGCAGGAATACATGTTGATGGATTAATAAAAAACCCTGAAGTATATCTCCCATACGATTCTGAGGCACTGCTTGGCATACCATACACGATATCGATAACTCCGTATTCCGGGAGATCGGCAATAGCATACTGGATTAACAAATATTTTGGGCTTCCTCCTGATGAGGGTTTAAGCAAGGAGGATCCTGTAGTAGGCTACATATATAATGATGTACAGAATTTATTTGAGGTTGAAGGTAAGAGCGTTCTAAACGACGAAGATATGCTTATGATCATTAAGAAGTATATCCCTGATTTAAGTCGTAAACTAATTAAGAAAATAGGTTTAAGTGAAGCATTATGAGCAGGAATTATAGGGTTGGGGTATTACGTGGAGACGGTATTGGTCCTGAGTTGATGGATGTAACCCTAAAAACATTGAATGAGTTAGGATTCAGCGCCGAATTTATTGAGGTTAAGGCTGGGTATCAATTCTATAAAGAGACTGGAAAGTTATTAGAGGATGGAGGGATAGAAATTCTTAAGAAGGTGGACGCGGTCCTTAAGGGACCTATAACAACTCCTTTAAGCTTAACCGGATTTCGAAGCGTCAATATAATGCTTAGGCGTGAACTTAACTTATACGCTAATGTAAGACCTTTCAAAAGTTTTAGAGGTGTCTCACTTAGGGACTTAAACATAGTTTTAATTAGGGAAAATACTGAGGACTTATATGTAGGTATCGAAGGAATACATTATGGATCAGCCGTAGCTCTGAAATTTATATCTGAAACGGCTACTGAAAGAATCATCGATTTCGCATTTAACTACGCACTTAAGCACGGCTTTAAGAAGGTTACAGTAGTTCATAAGTCAAACGTCTTAAGAATTACCGATGGTTTGTTCAGAGATATTTTCTTTAGGAGGGCTAAAGATCATCCTGAACTAGAAACGAGTGAAGTATTAGTTGATTCAGCAGCATATCAATTAATTAAGAATCCAAGGATTTTTGAAGTAATAGTCACTGAGAATCTATATGGAGATATACTAGCTGACTTAATAGCTGGGTTAGTAGGCAGCCTTGGGTTATGTGGCTCTGCTGAGGTAGGTGGCTCTAACGCACTATTCGAACCAGTACATGGTTCAGCTCCAGACATCGCTGGTAAAGGAATAGCTAATCCAATAAGTCAACTCATCTCGGCTAAACTAATGTTAGAGTATCTCGGTGAAACTCGCTCAGATCCTAAATTAATTATTATGTCAAACGCGTTAGATAGAGCTATAACTCAAGTTGTTGAGGAGGGACGTGTATTAACTCCTGAACTAGGTGGTAATTCATCAACTTCGGAAGTAGCTAACGAAGTCTTAAGAAAAGCCCTTTCATTTTTATAGTTATTGAGCTATATGATAACACGGTAATTATTAATAAAACTATTAAATAAATTAAATAAGTTTAAGTTTTATATTTAAGCTTTAGCCTTAACTAATTTTCTGAGAACTTCCTCAGCCCTCTTGACATTGAAGACTCCGCATACGCATGCCTTAGCAAGTTCTACTGCAGCGCTTGCCGGTGAGAGACGACCCTTCTTTATTTCAGCAACCATTTTCAGTACTAGCGCGGGGGATACCATGCAGTGACCACACATAGTAGTTACCTCTAGAATTTCTTTCGGGGGTAGTTTCTCAGTCCTACCCCAGATCCCTAAGGATAAGTTCACAGTGTGTGGTTTAAGTCCAACCTCCTTAAGGATCTTAAACACCTCTTCATAGACGCCAGTCACCACTACAGATAAACCTAATTCAGCGTCTTTAAGATCTTTAAGAACTTTCTTGATCTGTTCTTGATTGGTGTAAACTCCATGAACTATGTTTCCAAACTCCTTGAATTTACTCATAACGTCCTCTTCGTCTCTCCAGTACTTATTACCTGCAACCATATTACCTAAGTTTACTGGTTCGTACTTCGCAAGGATTTCCATAACCTTCTTGAACTTCCCGCCTTCATCCTCATACTTAACATGCCTTGAAGCCATCACTAAAACAACGTAGTCGTTCTTTAACGATTCTATTGGACCTACCCTGTGGTGTGTGTGGGTCATAATTAACACCTCTCACTCAATTAAGGGCCTCCCTAACCCTACATTTGTTTTAGCCCAGGGGCTAACATCTAAACCAAGTTCACGTAGCACATCAATAACTGGTATGGTGAAATCGTCTTCAACCCTTGAAATAATTCCTAGACTGAATACTGTATCTGTAGATTCTGCAAGGTATTTAAGTCTTTCTATGACATCCTTCACCTTATTTATAGGGACCTTAAATTCTAGTACTGCGGAGTGGAGCTTAACGTTAAGTAATTCTTCCGGGAATTCACTTTTTTCTACATCCTTTAATAGGTATAGTATTGGGTTTGCTTTCTCCCATTCTACTCCTACAGCATTTATCGTTTTTATGAACCTACTTAATTCTTTAAAAGTTACACCTATTAAAGGCCTACCTATGTCTATTGCAAATCCGACCTCACCCTTCCTAAACCTACCTGTGACATCATTTGTTTTCATCTCCTCAGTACCTCTACCAGGTATTCCTGTACTTGGATGAATGGTATACGGGTCACTGAAGTGTGCTTTTACTTCTCTAGCATAACCTTCAATAACTCCAACTATAGCATCTCTAGGGCAGGGGACGATCCTAACGCAAGTACCGCATTCGACACACTCTTCAGTGATGATGTACGCCTTGTTAACCTCGGGATTTAATTTAATAGCACCTCTTGGGCAATAAGGAATACATATACCACAGCCGATGCATCTATTTTGAACAATTAGAACCAAGGCATATCCCTATCTAACAGTAATCCATGTTATTTAAATCTTACTGAGTCTCTAAAGTTGTTGTTCCTCCAAATGTAGAAAATTATTAAAAATACTGAGTGTTAATTCCTAAACCTATAGGTCATCTCTTAGATATTATTCTCAAATAATGAAGTACTTCCTTAGCCAACCTATCGGGGTTGAAGTACCAAGCACGTCTATATGCAAACCTCTTAATTTCGCATAATTCCTTCTTGGGCATCCTTAAAGTTTTAAGAATGTATTTTAGGAATTCATCATCATTTGTAGCTACAAAACCGTCTCTACCATTGGTTACTATTTCAGCAAGTCCGGACTGCTCCGGTAGTATCGGAATCGCCCCTTGGCTCATAGCTTCAACTGGCGCCATTCCGAAATGTTCACCAATCCTTAAATGAACATATATCTTCGCTATTTGGTAATACTTCAGTATCTCGTCAGGTGTCAGTACCTTATCAATTATAGTGACTCCCTCAACTTCTGCTGATAATTTCTTAAGTCTTTCATAATATTCAAGAAATCTCATGTCAGGAACTCCAACAATGAATAACTCCGCATTAGGTATTTCGGGTTTAATATATCTCTTGAACCAGTCTAGGAGAACGTCTTGCCTCTTCTGCGGCACAAATCTACCAACAGTTAATATAACGTTGTTTCTATCTTCGTTTAAGTTGATTTCATCTTTAAAGAAATTCCAATCTATAGCCGGGTAGACAACATTGCTTTCGATGCCGAACGACTTATAAAGAGCTGAGGCTGTATAGTTTGAATTAGTTATATGTAGATCCGCTAACCTATACATGCTCTCATATAGATGAGGGAACCTATATAATGTTAGAAATACGTAGATGTTATTGCTAGTTAATTCCTCCTCAAACGGGAAATGAATATATAGTGAGGTCCCTATCCTAGGATCAGCTAGTTTAGTGGCAACTACGTATATTGGTTCTTGGATCATAACTAAGCAAACGTCAGGCTTATACTTACTAACTACGTCATCAACACTATAGATGATGTTTAGCACTTTCTCAGACTTTATAGGAAGTATGATGTCTGAAGGTATCTTAGTGAAGACGTCTCTGATCGCCTCGTACTTAACTTTCTGCGGTAGAGAAATATGTGTTGGAAGACCTCCACCACTCAATACCACGATTTCATGACCTAAATTACTTAGTTCGTTGATTAAGGTCCAAGTTAGTTTCTCACTACCTCCGAATAGGTGAAGGTGCGGATGTATTAATAGTATTCTTAGATTGCTTACCATTTTAACTTCCATTATAATTTATTAGGAATTTGTTTATAAAATAGCTCCCATCTATCACTAATGCTTTTAGTAATCTTCAACTATGCTTATTTAGGAACGCATTAAGTATCGGAAACCATAATTATTTAAGCTCTTAGCGTATTTCGTGATAGGAATTTAAGATGATAGCAATATCAACTATGACCTATATGCTACTGAAACCTTCTGAGGCGTTACAGAGGTTAGATGAAGCAGGTGTTAAGGAGGTTGAGTTAAGTTTCGATAATTTTCAATTTTTTAAGAAGTCCGGAGTTAGTTACGATTCATTACTAACTGAGGTGAAAGAAACTTCCTCCACGCTTAAATTAGATGTCATTGCTGCACATCTCCCATACGGTGAGTTACTTAATAGGGCGGTAAATCCCTTAGAGCAACCTAAAGTAATTAATGATTTAAGTAAATGGTTAGGTGTTTTCTCTGAGTTAGGCGTTAAGACGGTGGCGGTTCACATACCCTTTAATCACGTCCTTATTGGCGAGGATTCTTTAACCTATCCTCAAAGGATTAAGGAAGTGAATAAAGACTTTTTCAAAAAACTAGCTTATATTGGGAGGGAGTTTAGTTTAACTCTAGCCGTCGAGAATAGATATGAGAGAGGGATATATGGTTACTTACCTAAGGACCTGATAGAACTCGTCAATAATATTAACGACGATCACCTTAAGATCTGCCTAGATACGGGTCATTCTGTAATTAATGGTTTTCAGCCCAGCGAGTATTACAAATCACTACATCCATATGTTGCTTTAATTCATGCTCACGATAATGATTGTTCTAAGGACCTTCATCTACCTCCGTATACCGGATGTATCGATTGGGATTCCTTCCTTAATACCTTGAAGGAATTCAAATATAATAACATAATGGTTTTCGAGGTTGCATGCAGTGATTCATTAAGGAGATGCGACAATATGGTTGTAGTACTTAAAATGCTTCGCGACTTATTTAGATCTAAGTTGATTTAATTATTTTACTGAGGTTTAACCCCCTTAGATTCCCTTCCTCATCCAAGCAGGTAGCATCTACCTTAAAATTTATTGGGATCGCGTTTGAGATTGTTGAACCTACTACCCATCCATTAATGACTTTCTCTAATAAAGCTGTTAGTTCTGCGCAGGACGCTTTCGTTTCAATCCTAGACTTTAAGGAGATTGAGGTAAATCCTGACCTAAATTTTTGAGGTATTATAAAGCCTCTAATATCGAAAGATCCTTCAGCTAAGGCCTCTACGGAATCTATGGAGAGTTTAACTCTAGCTGAGTGTAGCTTTAATGTAATTATGAAGCAGCTTGCAAGCGAAGATAGAAACATCTCTATGGGGTTTGGAGCCCTACCTAAGCCATGTGCGGCTTTAGGTTCATCCACGTAAAACGTGTGTCCTTCATAAGTCTCTAATTTAGTAAGTAGATCATTACCAGGTGATGAAGCCTTTACTCCAAAGTTATATACGTATCCGTATATGGTTATGTATGGTTTCATGGTATAATCAACCTCTAAATAGCTAGTAACTTAAAAATTTATATTAAGGAGTTTCCTGAAGAAGCAAGTTTTATTGCCGGTATGACATATGGGTCCTAAAGACTTAACCTTAACCACTATTGAATCGCAGTCGCAGTCTACGAGTAAGTCTTCAACTAATTGATAATTGCCGCTTGTCTCGCCTTTAAGCCATATTCCATTCCTACTTAGTGACCAGAGATGAAGGTAGCCAGTCGTTAACGTCCTAACCAACGATTCTTGATTCATATGACCAACCATTAGGACTTCATTAGTTGAGTAGTCCTGCACGATAGCTATGATAGTAGCTCCTTCAAATCTATACTTTAACTTACTTGAGATGCTCCTAGCCTCATCCTCACTAAGTTTCAACATCTTAACCACCGAAGTAAGTTGGTTAGGAATCTAATGCCGACCTTACCGCTTTTCTCTGGATGGAATTGGGTCCCAATTATGTGTCCCTTATAGATAAGGGCAGGAAATCGTACTCCATAATATCCAAAGGTATTGCATTTCTCGTCAGTATATGCGATATAGCTATGCATGAAGTATACGTATTGTTCCATTAGGGGTTCATTTAAATCATCAGCGTATGTAGTGTAGATTTTATCCCAACCTATATGAGGTAACTTAACTTCAGCTTTGATCTTATCGGTGTAACCTTTAAGCCATCCCAGACCCTTATTAAATCCTCCTTCAAGCCCGTATTCAAACATTATATGCATCCCTATGCATATACCGAGAAAAGGAGTTCCCTCACTCATAGCTTCATTCAATATGTGAGCATTGGATTCTACGTATTTAGCAACTGATGAGAAATTACCCACTCCTGGAAAAATTATTAAGTCGTAGTCACGGCTCAATCGATGATCTACGGATACGTTCAAACCTAACCTCTTAAAAGCTGAGGCTATACTAAATAGGTTACCTACGCCGTAATTTATTATTAGTGCTTTCATTTACGCCTCCTCCTCAACTCCTCATAAACCTCATCTAAGGTTATACCATTAACAGCTAGTAAGACAAGTAGATGATATAGGAGATCAGCAACTTCATAGGTTATCCTCTCCCTAGATTCCGAGAGCGACGCAATCATCACCTCTAAAGATTCTTCCCCAAACTTCCTTGCAACATAGGCACTGCCCTTACTAACAATGTATGAGGTATAGCTTTCTGGAGGTCTCTTATTTATCCTATCTATAATTACTTCGTATAATTCCTTAAGTATGTCCATACAGAACACCGATACTCTTGCCATGTAGATTAAACCCTTCATAATTAGCAAGTGTGCGAGCAGCGCTCAGTAATTCTGGTTTAGGAACTCCGTCAACAACCATTACGGTTTTAATAAAGTCATACACGCTTAAACCTCCTCTAAACCTAGCTGACCCGTTAGTTGGTAATATATGGTTCGGACCTAGGTAGTCTATAATCGCGGATGGAGTTCTACCTATGGAAATAGCTCCAACATTCCTAATTTTACCTAATATTGAGTAAGGGTTACGGGTTCTAAGTGATAAGTGTTCAGGTGCTAAAGAATTTACTAGCTCAACAGCTTCCTCAATATTTTCAACCTCAATCAAGAAGAACTTATTCATACTGCTCTTTAAACAGGTCTCAACACCATTAAGTAATTCGTCTGATGGAGTAAATAACGCATTAATCGTTGTGGTTCCATGTTCTGCTTGCGCCTCCATATCTAAGCAGATTTCTATAGGATTTGCAGACTCATCAGCAATCACGAATAATTCTGTAGGACCCTCTACACCGTCAATAGATATAGTGTCTTGAAGTAGGAATTTAGCTAACTGAACATATATATTTCCAGGGCCGACTACCTTATCAACCTTATCAACGCTTTTGGTCCCATAAGCCATAGCAGCAATTATTTGGGCGCCACCGACACGGTACACCTTAGACACTTTCAGTTTTAATGATATATATGCTACGGCAGGATCTATTTCCCCTCTAAACCTAGGTGGGGTTCCAATATATAATCTTTCTACGCCAGCAACTTTAGCGGGTACAGCTGCCATAAGTAACGTGGATGGATACGCTTTAAGACCCCCTGGTACGTAAATACCAACACTATCTATAGGTCTCCATATGATGCCTGATGAATACTCACCGTCTCTAACTATAAAGTCCTTAGGTAATACTTCCTTATTTAACGATTGTAAGTACTCGTATAGGAGGTCTATTGAGGTCTTTACATCATCAGGGGTGGATTCAGCCATGTCTTTAAGTTCTTTCGGCTCAACCACGATATCTCTAATAGTAATGCCGTCAAACCTCCTAGTTAACTCTATTAAACCATCATCCCCGTACGTCCTTACATACTCTAATATCTCCTTAACATGTTCTAAGTAGGTACTAAGGTTTTGTTTCCTTACGTCGCGTAACTCGCGCAGTGATTTAATTACGGTCATAATCTTACCTCAACACCTAACCTACTAAGATAGGTTTTCAGTTCACGGATCCGTATCAATCCATCATGGAATACTCCAGCAGCTAGAGCTGCATCTGCTCGTCCTTGACTCAACACTTCATAGAAGTGATTGAAGTCTCCCGCACCGCCGCTAGCAATTATTGGGACATTCACTATCTCCGAAGCAGTCCTTACAAGCTCAACATCGTAGCCTAACCTAGTTCCATCTCTATCAATACTAGTTAATAAGATCTCCCCAACGCCTAACTCTTCAATGATTTTTACCCAACGCCTCACCTCTAGATTAGTCATATAGGTACCCGATTTAGTGCATACTAGGTATTCCCCACCGACTTTCATAACATCCACGGCAACGACTATGGATTGAGAACCGAATTCCATAGATGCTCGACTAATGAGCTCCGGGTTCTCAACAGCTGCAGTATTTATGCTGACTTTGTCAGCACCTGAAGACAACGCATGTGATAAATCATCTAAGGTCTTTAAACCACCTCCGACTGTTAGAGGTATACTTAAGACGCTTGCGGTATCTTTAACAACATTAAATAATGTGCCCCTACCCTCTACACTCGCCGTTATATCTAAGAAAACTATTTCGTCAGCTCCTTCATCTTCATACCTAGATGCTAATTCTACCGGATCGCCCTTGTCTTTAAGGCCGGCGAATTTAACGCCCTTAACTACTCTACCATTCCTTACATCTAAGCAAGGAATTATGCGCTTAACAGTCATAGCGAACCCTTAGTACTCCTTATTAAGGTAGTAACTATTCTTGAGGCCTCATATAGTGTCATTCCAAGACCTTTAAAGGAGGCCTCAATTACGTGATGAGTGTTACTGCCATTTAACTGAAGTAGATGTATGGTAATACCGGCTGACCTAGCAAAGGATTCGATGAAGTGGGGAACGTTCTCAACAGCGATACCTCCTATAGATTCTCTATCTAGTTTTAGATTTACGTATGCACCGCCCCTACCTGAGGTATCTATAGCGATAAGGACTAACGCGTCATCCATCGGAACTATAGCGAATGAATATCTCCTAATCCCCGATTTATCTCTTAACGCATCTCTTAATGCATCACCTAGTGTTATAGCTATATCCTCGACTATGTGGTGATCGTCGAAGCCTAATTTATCTACAGCTTTAATAGCTGCGGATGAATTCATATAGTAGAGGAGCGTGGTCAACATATGATTAAGGAATGGTATTGGTGTTGAAACTTCTATAGGTCCCACTTCGTCGATGTTTATACATACCTCGATAAGTGTTTCATTGGTTTCTCTCTTCTTACACGCATTTCTAGACATACTTAACACCTATTAAGGAACCCGTATATATAGACATACCTAGGATTGCGTAATCAATTCCTGCATACTTCAAGAATTTTAGGTCGTCTAGGCTCGTTATACCTCCAGCATATTCCTTTAGACCCTTCACATTCTGCGCGAATTCCTTAACTCTTTTATCAACTCCTTGTTGAGTACCCTCATTACCTATGTAGGTAAATATGACACCTAACACATCGTAATTGTTGATATCGCTCATCGCTTTATATATGTTTGTACCGTACGTTGCCCACCCCTTTAGTTTAATAATTAGGTCTTCATCGTAGTCAACCGCTACTAACACCTTCTCACCTCCAACAACTTCCACTAATTTATTGAAGGTTTGACGATCTTCGTAGAAGAGGGTTGATATTACTATGGATGAGGCACCGTATGAGAGTATGCGATTAGCCTTCTCAATACTCCTGATTCCCCCACCAACTTGGACCCATTTAAAGCCTACCGTTATTAACTTCTTTATTAAGTCTTCATTATTTCCATACCCTCCTGCCGCATCTAAATCAACTATATGGAGCGAGTCGTAACCCATACCATATAGTTCTTCAGCAACTTTAAGGGCGTCACCTAGGATTAAACCGGAATTCCTAACTCCTTTAATTCTCTTAACAGCTTTATAATTACTTAAATCTATGCTAGGGATTACCCTCATTCAATCACCTTCTCAATACCCACTATTACCAGGTCCTTGGCGCCGTACGCCTTTACCTTAGCTACGATTTCAGGTACCGCCTCATTACTTACGACTGTAATTACTTCCCAGACATCATGTCTACTCAGCTTAGTAATTGCTGGTGCTAACATCGCTGGGAGGGCAGATAAAACCTTATCTAGCTTATCATCGGGAACATTCATGAAGACTAGTTTTTTATCTTTAGCGGCTAAAACGCCTTTAATCATGGTTATGACCAGGTTCAATTCCTCTGCTGATGGGTTTTTCATCCAGTTCTTTGGAGCAATTATTGTACCGTAGGTTTCCATGATCTTATCAAGTACCTTAAGCCCATGGAGTCTAAGGGTTGTTCCACTACTGGTAACGTCAATTATGGCGTCAGCAGCACCTAAGTAAGGCATTACTTCTGCTGCACCGTTAATCCTCACTAGTCTAGCCTTCAAGTTCTTGTCCTGAATGTAATTCATAGCAAGGTTGTAGTACTTAGTTGCTATTCTAATTCCTTGAGGTAATTCATGGATTGATTTAATATTCCATGACTGAGGTACTGCTAAGACTATTTCCGCATGCCCGAAATCAAGCCTAATTAACTCTTCAACAGACGTATTGCTTTCAACCACATAGTCATGACCCGTTATACCTAAATCTGCACCCCCACTCTCAACAATGTAGGGTATGTCTTCAGGTCTCGCCATCACTAACTCAACCATATCCCAATTCGTAGGAACGATGAGTGCCCTGTCATCTATAGATAGTGGTTTAATGCTAGCAGATTGTAGTAAGTTTATAGTCGGTTGTTGGAGCCGTCCCTTATTAGGTATTGCTATCCTCGTAACGAATCACCTAAAATATTCAATAACTTAACGCATTGTTCTTCAGAACCTACAGAGAATCTGTAGAGGCCCTGCCCTACCTCCTTAATAGCTACATCATGCTTTAGCAATATGCCTCTAAGGTCTCTCGAATCATTTACTAATACGAAATTAGTTAAAGAGTTGTATGCTTTAATCCCTAACTTCCTTAAACCACTAATCATAAATTCCCTATTGTTCTCGATGGTCTCCACTACTAATTTTACGTAGCCTCGATCTCTGAGAGCTGCTACGCCTGCAGCAAGAGACGGTAAGGGAATATCAAATGGTGTGTAGGCCTTACTTAACACATTAATTACCTCAGGACTACTCACTATATAACCTAATCTAAAGCCAGCTAATGAAAATGCTTTACTCAAACTTCTCGCAATTATTACGTTAGGGTAGTCTCTAATTAGAGGAACAGCTGTATATTTAGAGAATTCGAAGTACGTCTCATCAATCAGTAAAAACCCTTCAACACTACTCGCCAGTTCTGAAATCAGTTTAGTACTTCCTTTTAAGATGGGCGACCCTGTCGGGTTATTAGGGTCGTCAATAACGACTAAATCGGAGTCCCTAGCTTTCAGCGCTATATCCGTGAAGTCTAAACACCACCAATCACCGCATTCCTTAAGGTCTACCTTATCTACGTTAAGTCCTCTTACGGAAGAGAATATATTAAACATTCCATAGGTAGGATTTATTAAGAGTACATTATCGTTAGCTTCTACAAGATTATAGAAGACAGCTCTTAGTGCGGCATCCCCTCCAGGATACGGGAAAATGTTACCCTCGTCAACACCAACATATTCCGCGAGTAATTCCCTGAACTCCGTAAATAGTTTAGAATTCATATATAGGTTGCCGTATTTGAGGACCTCAATAACGTGCTGGATGACGTGGTCTGGTGGTGAGAAAGGGGATTCGTTTAAATGCAGTCTTATTTTGGTGTCTACATCATTAAATGAATAGTTCTTGGCTTTCCATAGCCACGGTTTTATCTTATTCCTAATATATGCAATTCAAGGTCCCAGAAGGTATAAACATTGAAGTTTAAAAATTTATACCCCACAATCATATACATTTATAACTTAATGCAGTAACGTAATTTATGGTGTTAATTAATGATCACTCCTCAGGATTTTTGGTCAGCCCCTTTCACTAAGTCAGGTAAATCTGCGTTGGTGCCTAAGGGTCCTTGGGTATATGCTATGGAGGGGATAGGTACTTATTATAAAGTTGATGTTTCTGCTTTGAGAGATGTAGTTCCTAAACCTCTTGAGGTAGTGGATGGCGATGTTTTTTCATATATTGTAGAGGTAATAGCTTGGAGCCCTAACGCCTCGGAATTAGCGGTAGAGGCTCCTGATCAACTACAGTACCGTGAGGGAGCATTCTTCGTCAAGGTAGTACATAACGATAAAACATATCTTTACTGTCCTTATATGTGGGTAGATAATGACCTTTCATTATTGAGGGGTTTAATAGCTGGTTGGCCTAAGAAGTTAGCTAAAGTAGCATTAACGAGTCTGCATCCCTTACTTCCTCCATTAAGTAGACCTAAAAAGGGTTTGAGATTAGGTGGATACTTATCTAGAGCCGGGTCCACATTATATAAGATGAGGGTTGAATTATTAAATGATGTAGAGACTAATAGGATTCCACTACTATCTGATTATCCCTTCATATTACCTAGGTATTTCGCTGGTGTGGCACCAGGCTTATCATCAATCAACGAGTTAGTGGAGTTTGAGGGTGAGGTAGAGGCGAAGTCGTGGGATGGGTCAGGGGATATAGAATTAATTGGAGGTGTAAATGATGAACTACACTTCTTTAAACCTATCTCAGATGTTAGAGGTTGCTACTTCATCTTATTGCTTAAGGTAAAAGGTTTAAGAAACGTCGGTAAGGTTGAAGGGTTTTAAGGAACTGAAAGTAGATATTTATGAAATCTTTAGGTGGTCAGTAACTGGCACTTAAGTATTTTCCTTACGATACTTTTAGAAGCGGGCAGAAGGAAACTATAAAGGTTTGTGATGAACTCCTCGTGAACTCTAAAACATTAATTTTAAAGGCACCTACAGGGTTTGGAAAAACATCAGTAGCTATTTCTATAGGGCTTTCTAGAGCTCCGACAATACATTCCGTTAGGACTAGAAATGAAATCACACCAATATTGAGGGACCTAATACTTCTGCGGAAGAAGGTAACAGATCTAAAGTTCTCATTTATTCATTCAGCCCACAGTATGTGTCCGGTAGCTAAAGTAGGTGGAATCGAATCTGAGGATTTCTGGATAAATTGCCGCTTCCTTAGAGATGTCGGTAAATGCAGTTATTTCGAAAACTCTAAAGTTGCAGAGATTTCAGATATAGAGTTAATAATTTGTTCGAGTGGAAATCATGTAGAGGCTGTAAGGGGGATAACTAAGAACCTTAAGGCATGTCCTTACTTCTCACTTGCTAAGCTCGCTCTTCAATCAAATTACGTCGTAGTTACTTACCCCTACGTATTTAATGTCGAACTTTTCAATAATTTATTTCAAGATAGAGATATGTCTGATTATTCATTAATAGTTGATGAGGCTCACATGTTTATAGATCCATCAACTATTTACTCGTATGAGGTATCTGATTCTAAGGTAAGGTCAGCCCTGAGTGAAGTGATAAGGTACTTAGGAGGTGATGAGAGGCTAGAAAGTATCTTCCATAAATTGTTAGGGGTGGCATCCCAACGTTCTACAGTGGGTGGGTTACGCGTTATAGGTAGTAATGAATTAGGTCTTGATGAAGAGTTAATAAATTACTTAGTAGCTAAGGCGTTAGAAGTAAAGAAGATTGTGTTGAATGAGTTATTAAGTAGGGATGCGTCACCTTCATCAATAATGGGTAGTAAGGTTGCTATTATTAAGGTAGCTACGCTTTTGTCGAGATTGGTTGATGGAAGGTTTAAGTTATTCACGTATAGATTTAGTGACGAAGATTACTTCGTAAGTACCGCTGTAGACCACGACGTTATTAAAGAAGCTTTAAATGCTTACAAATATGTGGTTCTGATGTCTGGCACTCCACCACCTAAAGAATTTATTGAGAGAGTTATAGGTTTAAGGGAAGTTGTTTATGTTGATGCTCTGGAGTTAGGTGCTAAATCACCGTATGATAATATAGCTGTATTACTGACTACTGAGATAACTTCTAAGTTTGAGGCACGAGACGAGAGCATGTATGAGCTTTACTCCAAATACATTAGGGTAGTGGATGATTTAGTTGCTGGTATTAAGTTAGTTGTTTATCCAAGCTACGAATTCATGAGTAATGTAGTTAAGTACATCAATAAAGGGTTTGTGGAGAGGAGGGACACGTCAATTGATGACCTCCTAAGGTCTGTAGGTGGGAATGAAATGATACATGCTGTTGCTGGAGGTAAATTATGCGAGGGAATTGAAATAACCCGTAAGGGTAAATCATTAATTAATTGCGTCTTTATAGCTGGGGTACCGTATCCGCAGGAAGATGATTACGTAATAGAGGTTATGAAACATCTAGTAATGAAGGTACCCCTCAGTGAGGGTAAGGACTACATCTACAACTTAAACGCATCTATAAAGACTTTACAATCTGTCGGTAGGTCTGTCAGATCGGAATGCGATCATTCATTAGTTGTTTTAGGTGATAAGAGGTTCTTATATAGGAATTTAAGGAAGTACTTAGGCCTTAGAACTTTTAAATTGGTTAAAGACCTTAGAGAATTTACGGTTTATGTAGACAAGTTAGTAAATGAGTTTTTAAGCTGAATAATGAGGTTGGGGTAGGAATTCAGTTAATTAGGATTAATAGGTATGTCAGTTCATGGGAGTGTAATCATGATTCATATCCTTCCGGTAACATCATCCATGATATAATGTAGTGTTGTAGCAATTATTTACCTTATCACCATGCAGGATATCGGTGAATTTATGATTACGGATAATGCTGTACTCCCTATTATTATCTGCTCTGAGATGGTCCTTCCGCGAGCACCAATAATTACAAAATCGTAACTTCCCTCAGATAATTCCTCCAAAATTTTACTGACGACGCTTTCCCCGGAGTTCCTTATTTCTTTGACCTTAATATTTAATTCTGTTCCTGCTTTGCGGGCTCTAACCCTAACCTCCTCAGAGATTTCCTCAACGTTTAAGTTCCCATCATTTACTATAAGTGCCGTTACTTTAGAACCGTACCTCTTAGCAAAGTCTAATGCTACATCAAAAGCCTTTAAGCTTCCAGCACTCCCGTCAATAGGTACTAGTATCCTCCTAAACATGAAGCTTATTGAGTATGTAGGTTCTCTATAATATGCCATTTTAATTATCCCTCACAATGTAGCTTTGTTTGAGTAATGAAAAACTTTTTGGTTGATTCAGCTAAAGCAGTTATTGCTGGGAGGGGCTCCCCTGAAAGGTATATCAGTAACGCACCACCTCCTGTAGATACGTGAATATTCTGCCTGGTCTCGTTACCCACCATAGCTCCTAGATGACCGCCCCCTATTATTACAAATGCGTTACTGCGAAGTGCTGCATTCAGTAATTCTATAGTGCCTTTCTGAAACCTACCATCCTCTACATATCCTGCTGGACCCCTCATAACAATCAATCCAGCATCTTTAATTAGCTCAGAATACATTGAGACTGTATAAGACCCTATATCTAGGGCTTTACCACTTAAATTATAGACTGATTCTTCTCGGACATCACCGTCACGTGTTAATACTACGTAGTCGTATGGCGTTTCGATTGGTGAGCCAGATAATATGAGTTTTCTAGCTCTAGGGATGAGTGTGAGTAAGCCTTTAGACTCGAGAACCTTAAGGGATTCATCACCGATCCTACCACCCTTAGCAACATGGAAGAATAACCCTACTAAACCAACAGTCAATATCCTATCAGCAACTTTATTTTTAGTTAAGAACTCGATGATTTTAATGGTGTCTTGAACCTTAGCACCACCTAGGAGGAAGAGTCTAGGACCATCACTAACACTAAATACCTTACTTAGAGCGTCTAACTCTTTCTTCATAACGTTACCTATAATTGAAGGTAACACCATCGGAAATCCAACGATACTTGGTTGACTCCTATGCGCTGTTGCAAAAGCATCAAACACGAAATAGTTGAAATTAGGTGCTAACCTACGAACTAAGTATGTTTTGGCTTGTACTTCAGGAACAGCTTCAATAATTTCCTCAGATACGAGCCTTAAATTATCTAGTAGGAGTACTTCGCCAGGTTTTAACTTAGATATCTCGCTTAATGCAGCTGGACCTATAACATCGGGCACAAACTTAACATCGATCCCCAAGTATTTTGCGAGGACTTCACCGTGCTTTTCTAAGGTGATAAAGTCATCCTCACCAGGTCTACCCTGATGAGATATTAAAACTACGGAAGCTCCCCGCTCTATACATTCTCTAACCGTTGTTACATGTGATTTTATCCTGGAATCATCTAAAATACCCCCGTCGGTACCTATCGGGCAATTAAAGTCAGCACGTATTAGAACCTTCTTATCTTTTAAATCAACATCAGATATTGAGAATAACTTAGGCAAACTCATTAAAACTACCAGTTTTAATCAATATCTAACCTAAATAAATTTATATTATACGCACCATAACATAATATTTTAATCACACGTTCATGATAAGTTGTAACTTCTTAATTACTTTATTAATGAATTCTACCTCATCGCTAGCCAGTACGTATAGACCGAAAGGACTGTACTCTACTTCAGTACAGTTCCAATTAAATACCTTGGTAGAAGGTACTATCTTACCTACGTAGTTATCTGTTAATCCATGATCGTTCAACGATATAAGGTAAACGTTACCTCCCAACTCAACAACTAGTAGGGTACAGCCTCGCAATTTAGTTCTTTTAACCCTCGTAGCTCCTAGACGTTTCAACTCAGACTCTAAAGTATCTATCATACTCCACCACAGATGCTATACAATTTATTTAATAGATAATTTATATAGAATTTTGGTATGCGTATGGATGTTGAAGAGCTTATGGGGTGGTTATCTAGATTTGGTGAGTTAGTGACTATGAGTGTTAGGATCTTTAGGGAATGTAGTGGTTTATGTGGTGACTTATCGATAAGGTACTTAATGATTCTCTTAGGACTTGATTTAATCAATTTCTGCAGGTATTTCGGTTATGAGGTTGAGAGTTGTTATGATGATGTTCTTAAGATGTGCGGCAACTCAATAATGAAAGGTTTTCACGAAACCGTAGATGTCGGGAAAAGACTGAGTGCTGGTGAATATATAGGTAACGACTTTTTAAAGCATATTATTAATGAATTGCCAATGATTTACCTATGTTTATCAAGAATGATAGCAAGCAATATTTCAAAGTCTAAAACTCTTAGTCACTTAATTGAATAGTTATTGATGGGCTATCTTAAAATATTCGAGTATAGTGTCTCGGACGATATTTGCTCCCAGTTCTAATTCTTTGATGCTAATTTCTTCATAATCGCTATGAGATAGTTCTGATTTGCCAGGACCGAAACTAACTATGTTTTCCGTCAGTGAGGATAGTAAGTTCATATCACTCGTGCCTGACTTAATTACTGGCGATGGTTTTAAACCATTTTTAATTATTGACCTAACTAAAGCTCTAACTATCGGAGCGTTAACGCCCACTTTTATTGGTGGTGTTTCATCGATTAATTCATATGTACATTTCTCTGAAAGTAGTTCATTGATTCGGGTTTTCACGTCCTCTGTTCTTAACCCAATAGGTATTCTCAGATCAATCATTCCCTCACATTCCTTAGGTATAACGCTAAAGGGTTCCCCTCCGCGTATATAATTTATACCTACACTTACTTGGTTATTCGTTCTTAACGATTCCTTAATTCTAATCCATGATTTAATGAGTTCTTCAACTGCTGAGATGCCGAGCTCAGGGTTAGATGAATGCCCTCCACTTCCGTAACACTTAATATTGAGTTTGATGCTACCCCTATAGCCTATAACAACACCGTCGCATCCGGATGGTTCACCAATAACTATTGCATTAGGTTTTAGGTTCTTCCTTATTAATGCCCTCGCACCGTGGCTCCTGCCTTCCTCACCAACTAATGCAGCTACAGTAACTTTAACATCTCTAGTGTTGAGTTTATTGAACGCCTCTACAGCTCCTGCAGTCATAGCCACTAAAGGACCTTTAGCATCGACAGCACCCCTACCTCTGAAGATATTACCATCATAGCTGACGGGTAGCTCGCCAGGGACTGTATCTATATGACCAGCTAAAAGTAGCCACTTACTACCTTCCCCGTACGTGAATAACGCGTTCCCAACCTCATCGATTATTACTTCACCTGTACCCAAAGACCTTACAATGTCCACGTACTTATTAATGGCATTAAACTCTTTACCTGTAGGACTATATGCCTTAAGAAGTTCCAGCATCAATTCTTCTAGTAAGTTCCTCATTCAAACACCTACTTATCGAAGAAACTAAATTCCTAATATCTTCATCATTTATTAGATACGGTGGGAGCATTCTCACTACGGTGGTACCTGCCTTTAGTGCTAACACGCCGTTCCTTTGAAGGCATTCAATAACGTTTTTGGGGTCGAACCTCAACTCAACCCCAATCATAAGTCCTAAACCCCTCAATCCTCTAACGATTTTAAGGTCTTTAACATTATTTGAGAGTCCTTCCATGATTAACTTACCAGATCTTTCAGCCTTGCTGGGAACATCATCATTAACGATCACATCAACCCCTGCTTTAATTGCCGCTAAGGCTAGAGGATTAGCACCGAAGGTAGAGCCATGATCACCCTCTCCAATTAGGCTCCCTACCTCATCAGTCAATAAAGCAGCTGAGACTGGAAAACCTCCCCCCAAGGCTTTACCTACCAACATCACATCCCCGTAAACTCCATAAATATCCGAAGCCCATATCTTGCCGGTCCTACCGCAACCGGTTTGGATCTCATCAACTATTAACAATACCCCTCTCTCCTGAGTTATCTGTCTAAGGTATTTCATGAAGTCATGAGTTGCTGGATTAACACCTCCCTCCCCCTGCACTGGTTCAACTATTACGGCAGCAACATCATCAGTGATGTATTTATCTAATGAGGTGGAATCATTATATTTTAAGAACTCAACTTCACCTATTAAAGGTTTAAAAGGTTCCCTATACTTCGGATTCCAAGTTACTGATAACGCACCGAAGGTCCGTCCATGGAACGAGTTTATAAATGATATAAATTTAGTTTTCTTTCTAACTTTTCTCGAGATTTTTAATGCGAAGTCAACACATTCAGAACCGGAGTTTAGAAGGTATACATACCCATACCTATTTGGTGATATTCGTTCTAAAGACTTCACGGCTTCCTCTCTTAAGTTACTCTCATAAGATGTCGATAGGGTTATTAAGGTATCTAACTGCGTCTTGATGGAATTAACTATCTTAGGATTTCTATGTCCTAGGAATGCAACTCCATGACCTGTGTGGCAGTCTAAGTATTTATTTCCGTTAGAGTCCCAAACATATTGTCCTTCCCCTTTTACTATCTTAATACCTCTAGAGCCGTAAAGGTTTAAGTACTTAAGAGGCATTAACGTCTCACCAATGATGAAATATACTCTAATACCTTACGTGTTAAATCGTAACCAGTGACAGCTACAGTATTCTTAAACTCTGTAACAGCATTCACTTCATTAACTAGGTAACCCTTCTCAGGATCCTCAAACACGTCAATACCTAGGAATTGTCCTTCTACGGCTTTGGCAGCCTTCAAAGCTAACTCTTCAAGCTCAGGATCTATTCGTGCGGTAACAGCCTTTCCACCTCTAGCCGTATTTGTTATCCAGTGGCTACTGTATCTATATATCGCTACTGGGACTTCATCACCAACTGTAAATACTCTTATATCCCTACCTGGTTTCTTAACAAATTCCTGAATATAGTAAATGCTGTAGAGGGGGTTATGCATATAAGTCCTGTGCTCTATAATGGACCTCATATCTTCTTCATCATCTATTAGTGCTAGTAATCTTCCCCAACTGCCGTAAACAGGCTTAATTACGAATGGATAACCTACTTTCTCCGCTACCTTAGGGACTACATCATGGTTGAATGCCACGTATGTCTGAGGAACAGGTACCTTATTTTTTATGAGTAGTGAAGTCGTCCACAGCTTATCCTGGCAAACCATCACTGTGTAAGACTTATTAATAACATTAACGTTGTATGACTCAGCTAGGATAGTTGACTCTAGAGAATTATAGAAGCTAACGCTTCTCTGTAGCGCTATATCAGCTTTACCGAATATTAATAAATCATCACTACCTACCTTACCGTAAATTGTTGGTATATGAACAGGAATAATATCGATATCAAGTTTCTTCGAGGTTTCTATGAAAGACCTCTCTTCCCAGCGAAGAATATCGTAAAGTAATAATAGGCTTACTCTCCCCAATCCTCCCTTACACCTTCTAACGGTCTTAGTTTGACGGAACCGCCTTCATTTACTACTTCTAACGTAACGCCGCATTCATGATCTATTAATTCCCCGGGTAGGGCATCATCAGGAACTTCTACCTCACCACCACATATTGGACACTTAGTTATCACTCCATACACCAAAGTTAGCTACTCTAGTGCGGAGTTTATAAAACTACTCATGGAAAGATCGGCATTTTATTTGAAAATATGTAGACGTACTTCAAACCTAGTTACTTAATTCAGTGCGAAATATTGGGTGTGTTTGATCGATTTCTATGTATCTCAAAGACGGCAGATAATCAAGTTGCTAGGACCCGATCTAACTGAAAGTTGAGTTATTTATGAAAAATATTTTGATATATTTAATTAGAATTTAAATAAAATTTAATTAAAGCTTATAAATAGTTCTAATAATTATTAAGTTTTGTAGGTGTGAAGTAGGAAATAGGTGGTGATCTAGGTTAAATAAGTGCTATAACCGGAACATAGGTCCATAGAGTGGGGTGTTGTTCTAGGATGAATTATTATTTAGCAGTGGATATTATAAGGTATGACGAGAAGTTACTTATTGAGGCCTTCAAAGACCTAGGTATTAATATAGCTATTATTAAGGTTGATAACGAGTTATTACCATTAATGGATGGGGGGATGTTTAATGAGAGTTTAGTTGTTTTGAGACCTATATCTGCTTTCAATGCAATATATTCGGCCGTATCATTCGAATCGATGGGTGCGTTGACTATTAATTCGTCTAAAGCCCTATACGTATGTAATGATAAGATCCTTACTTATGGATGCCTTATTAAGGAAGGTCTTAGAATCCCTAAGACCTATATAGCTCTCTCATCTTCATCCCTTCAATCAGTAAGTAATAAACTACAATTCCCCATTATTGATAAACCCCCTATCGGGAGTTGGGGTAGGTTAGTAAGCTATATCAGGGATAACATAGATTTAAGGATGATTTCAGAGCATAGGGATTACATGGGACCTATTGTGAAAACCCATATTATGCAGGAGGTTATAGGGCTTGGTAAGGATTTAAGGTGTATAGTTGTGGGTGATGAAGTTCTTGGTTGCATGATTAGGAAGGCCTCCGATGATGAGTGGAGGAGTAATGTAGCGTTGGGTGGTACGGTTGAGAATTACCCTGTGGATAGCGAAATAGAGGAGTTAGTTATTAGGGCTTCCAAGGCTGTTGGTACTGAATTTGCAGGGGTTGACTTATTGGTGGGTGATGGTTATTACGTTAACGAGGTTAACGGTGTTCCTGAGTTTAAAGGTTTTATAAGAGCTACCGGTACTAAGGTTCATGAGCATTTAGTTAAATACTTAGTGGGTAGTATTAAGAGGTGAGGTTCGATGACTATTAGGGTGTGTATTGTAGGGGGTTCTGGATATACTGGTGGTGAATTGCTTAGGTTATTATCTAATCATCCTGAGGTTGAGGTTACATACGTTACGTCTAGAGAGTATGCTGGGAAGCCAATCCATCACGTTCACTATAATTTGAGAGGATGCTATAAAGGGCTTAAGTTTGTTGAATTTGACTTAGACGGTATTTCACGGGCTTCCGATGCTGTATTTCTTTCATTACCGCATGGTATTTCATTGAATTACGTTCCTAAATTACTTGAGATAGGTCTTAAGGTAGTTGATTTAAGTGCGGACTTTAGGTTGAAAAACCCTGAATTATATGAATTTTGGTATGGATATAAGCACCCTTACCCAGACCTTTTGAGTAAGGCTGTTTACGGGTTACCTGAGATTCATAGATCTGAGCTTAAGAACGCTAATTTAGTGGCTTCACCTGGCTGTAACGCTACTGCTGTCATTATTTCTCTATTACCGATAGCTAGGTCCGGAATTGCAGACTTAAGCAGGGTAATAGCTGATGTTAAGGCAGGAAGTAGCGAAGGTGGCTCTAAGCCTAGTCACGGCTCCCACCATCCTGAAAGAGAGGGTGCTATAAGGCCTTATGAGGCTGAAGGGCATAGGCATTCAGCAGAAGTTGAGCAGGAGTTACTTCGGATAGTAGGTAGTGAGGTAAGGGTGACTTTAGTACCTCATGCAGTGAGTAGTGTTAGAGGGGTCCTTACATCAACTCATCTATGGCTTGAGAGAGATGTAAGTGATTTAGAGTTAATGAAGCTCTACGTGCAAACCTATTCTAAGGAGCCTTTTGTTAGGTTTGTTAGGACAATACCTCCTGGATACCCGGATCCGAAATACGTGGTTGGAAGTAATTATGTGGATGTTAGCTATGCTGTTGAACGGAGGGTTAGAAGGTTAACGTCTTTCGCTGCTCTAGATAATTTAGTTAAAGGGGCTGCAGGTCAGGCAATTCAATCGTTTAACTTAATGATGGGGTTTAATGAGGAGTTAGGTCTTAAATATGTTCCATTAAAACCATAATGGTGCAATATTATGTATGTGGTTAAGGTTGGTGGTAAGGTATTAGATAGTAATTTAGTTAATGTTGTAGCAAGCATAAGTAGGGTAGCATCTCAGAACCCTTTAGTGGTTGTGCATGGTGGTGGAAACGTTGTGACTAAGTTCTGTGAGAGACTAGGTGTTGAGCCTAAGTTTGTCACGTCTCCGGAAGGGATTAGAAGTAGGTATACTGATAAAGACGAACTTGAGGTTTACGTAATGGTTATGGCAGGTAAGTTAAATAAGGAGATAGTTTCTGGTTTAGTCGTTAGGGGTGTTAAAGCGGTAGGACTTACAGGTGCTGACGGTCCTGCCTTACTTGCTGAGAGGAAGAAGAGGATTATAATTATCGACGAGAGAGGTAGGAAGAGAGTAATTGATGGTGGCTACACGGGTAAGGTGGTCGGGGTTAATTCCGAGATTTTAAGAACTTTCTTAAATAGTGGTTACTCAGTAGTTATGGCTCCTATAGCGATAGATAATGAGGGAAATATGTTGAACGTAGATGCTGATCAGGTAGCATTTAAGATTTCTTCCTCACTTAATGCGGAGAAATTAATAATACTAACTGATGTTCCGGGAGTCTTCATAGATGGCGATATTGTAAAGGAGATTAAAGTTGGTGAAGTTGAGAAATTAATCAATAAGATAGGGACCGGAATGAATAGAAAGTTGATTGAGGCTGCTAATGCGATTAGTGAGGGAGTAAGAGAAGTGGTAATAGCATCAGGCATGGTTAATGATCCGATGGAAGAGGTTTTAAAGGGGAGCGGGACGGTGTTACGGCCTTGAGTAGACGGGAAGTACTACTAGACGAGGTAGATATTAAGATATTAAGTATTCTTAGGGAGAATGCTAGAACACCATATACTGAGATGGCTAAGGAGTTAAAACTTAGTGAATCAGCGATCCGTAAAAGGATTAATAGGCTTGCTAAGGCAGGAGTCATCCGCAGATTTACAATAGATTACAACATCAGTAATGAGATAAGAGCCATCATCTTAGTTAAGACCCAGCCTCCAACACCTGTGCCGGAAGTTTCAAAGAATTTAATAAAAGTTACCTGCACCGATAGACTCTACGAAATAACTGGTGAATACGACATAGTAGTAGTCGGCGTAACAACAGACATACCAAGCCTGAACAAATGCATAGACGATATAAGAAATACTAAGGGTGTAGCATCAACTAACTCTATGGTTGTTTTAAGATCCTGGCCTTAGAGAAGTTGAAATGTAGTACTTATATAATCTATAAGTTTATAATTATGTGTATGTAGTAAATCTTTTATATGTCGTGATATTTCGCATTACCAGTGATAAATTATGATTACATAGCTGTTTCTATTAAGTAAGGTTTATTAGATTATGAACATTTTCGTTAAGGGGTTTAAAAAGGTGATAATTTGGATACTGTAATGTTTCTTCAAATATTTGTTAATGCTATGCTTTTAGGAGGAATGTATGCGATAATTAGTATAGGGTTAAACATAATTTTCGGTGTTCTTAAGATAGTTAACTTCGCACACGGTGAGTTAATAATGTTAGGTATGTACATAAGTTATTGGTTGGCGGTTATTTATGGTTTGAATCCGTATTTAACCCTTCCTTTAACAGCTCTTGCGTTATTCTTAATTGGTGCAGGTATTGAGAGAATATTGATTAAACCCATACTTAACGCTCCGTCAATAAATCAACTACTAACTACTGCAGCTTTAATATTAATTATTCAAAACGTTGCATTAATTTTATGGCGTGCTGACTATAGAGGAGTTACCGTTAGAATGCCTTTAATATCTATAGGCCCTATATTTGTTTCCGGAACTAGACTCGTAGCTTTTGTTGGTGGTATTGCAGCTTCTTTAATACTCTATTATATTCTTATGAGGACGGACACAGGTATAAGGATAAGAGCTGTGGCTCAAGACCCTGAAGTATCTCAGATCTTGGGAGTTAACGTACCTAGGATACAGACCTTAACTTTCTGCTTAGGTTCTTTATTAGCAGGAATAGCTGGTTCATTAATGATACCTATATTCATGGTAAATCCTACGGTGGGAGGAGGCTTCGGATTAATTGCTTGGGTCATAATAGTCTTAGGTGGTTTAGGAAGTTTTACAGGGGCATTAATCGGAAGTTTTATTGTAGGACTTATTGAAGCGTATGTTGGAGTGTTAATTAGTTTAGAGGTTGCTAGGGCTGTTGCTTTCTTCGCATTCATTCTAATACTGTTGTTCAGACCGTCTGGGATACTGGGTGAGAAAGCTAGGGTGTAGTCTATGAGTATATTTAAGGATTTAAAGGTAAGGTACTTAATACCCATAGTACTTATTCTTTATGCGTTGCCTCTAATTCCTCAGCCCCCCTATATAATTCACGTAATTGTAATAACGATTATGTGGGCTTATTTAGCAACAGCATGGAGTATTTTGGGGGGTTTTGCAGGGCAACTTTCGCTAGGACATGCAGCATTCTTTGGTATAGGCGCATATACATCATACTTCCTCACCACCTCATATAATGTTCCTCCGATTCTCTGTTTAGTTGTGAGTGGTCTATTCTCATCACTCATTAGTATTGTTATTGGCTATCCATGCTTCAAATACGGTTTAAGAGGAGTGTATTTCACTTTATCTACTATAGCGTTTGCTGAGATATTAAAAGATATCTTTATATATTTGCGGGAGGTTACTGGTGGTTCCTTAGGTGTTTGGCTTCCAGTTACTCAGGAAGGAATAATTAATTTATACTTTATTAGTAAGGAGCCTTATTATTACGTAATCACATCTGCTTGGCTTATTTTAATTCTGGTTTTGGGCTTAGCACACAGATTCAAGGATTACTTAACGGCTATTAGGGAAGACGAGGATGTCGCAGCTAGCATAGGCATAAACGTTACTAGATATAAATTGATGGCCCTACTGATAAGTAGCTATTTCACAGGTCTTGGTGGGTCGTTCTATATCTACTATTTCAGATATGTTAACCCTTATATGGCATTTGGTTTAGATACGAGTCTACAGGTGGTTTTATTAAGTGTTTTTGGAGGGATTTACAGTTTATGGGGTCCCTTAATAGGTTCTATCATCTTGACCCCTGTTGGGGAATATTTAAGGATTACTCTTGGAGGTACTTACGTAGGGTCGCATCTTGTGATTTATGGCGTACTATTAATCATCGTGATTAGATTCCTACCTAGAGGTGTACATGGGGTTTTAGCATCGTTATTTAATAGATTCGTAGGTGAGGTTGGTAAACATGTTGCTAAGTATTAGGAAAGTTTCTAAAAAATTCGGAGGTCTTTGGGCTCTTAGGGAAGTGGATCTTGAGGTTGATGAAGGTGAGATTTTAGGGGTTATAGGTCCTAATGGTGCTGGTAAGACAACACTATTTAATTGTATAACTGGTTATTATAAACCCGATGGTGGTAAGATAATCTTCAGATCTTTAGATATTACTGGGAAACCACCCTACAAAATCAGTAAACTCGGTATAGCTAGAACCTTTCAATTAACTAAAGCTTTCAATAATTTGACAGTATTCGATAATATTAGAATCGCTTCAATCGTTAGCGGTTCAGTGGGCGAGATTAATAAAGTGCTTGAGGTAACAGGTCTTCATGATAAAAGGGATGTTCTTGCCTGTAACTTAACACTTATAGAGAGGAAGAAATTGGAATTGGCTAGGGCTTTATCCTTAAAGCCTAAATTACTTCTTTTGGATGAGGTAATGGCTGGCTTAAAACCGCATGAGGCAGATGAACTACTTAAAGTAATTAAGGAGGTTAACGATAGTGGAGTGGCAGTGGTTGTTGTTGAACATGTTATTAGAACAGTATTGAAGTTATGCCGTAGGGTTGCAGTCTTAGATTATGGAGTTAAAATAGCTGAAGGCAGTCCAGAGGAGATCGCGAGAAATGAACGTGTTATTAAGGCTTATCTAGGTGAGGAATTTGTTGCTTGAGGTAAATAATATAAGTGCTGGGTATGGATTACTTAAGGTTTTATGGAGTGTTAATCTTAAGGTCGATAGTGGGGAAAGGATAGCCCTCATAGGTCCTAATGGTGCTGGTAAGACGACGTTGCTAAAAGTAATTATAGGGCTTCTTAAACCATACGAGGGTAATATATTATTTGAAGGTGCTGACGTAACTAACATATCTACCTTCGAAAGAGTTAGGAAAGGTATGGCGTTGGTCCCTGAAGGTAGTAGGGTAATTCCTAAATTAACTGTCTATGAGAACCTGAGGTTGGCTGCTGCTACTAAGGAGGCGAAAGATATGTTTGATGATACTTTCGAATTGGTGGGGACTTTATTTCCGGTTTTGAATGAGAGAAAGAACCAATTAGCAGGGACTCTAAGTGGGGGAGAGCAAAGGATGTTAGCAATAGCTAGAAGTTTGGTTTTAAGACCTAAGCTACTCTTGGTTGATGAGGTTTCCTTAGGATTAGCACCTAAGATAGTCTCTCAAATATATGAGTCTTTTAAAGAGTTAACTAACATGGGTATAACTTTAGTTTTAGTTGAGCAATACGTTAAAAAGGTGCTTGAATCAACGGATAGAGCTTACCTCATAGAGCAAGGTAGAATAGTTTTAAACGGCAACAGTCAGGAACTATTAAATAACGAATACGTAAGGAAGGCGTACATAGGTATTTAACGATTTCCTCACTATTCAAAGTGAGTTTTTTATATGTAAGTCGTTAAATATTGTAAATATTTATTAATTTATATTTATTAATTTCTAATGAGACGGTGATAAATTTGGCAGGTAAATCGTCAAATATTCTCTTGGGTTTGTTGGTTGTCCTAATCATTGTTGCTGGTGTTGGTGGTTACTTCGCAGGTTCCTCAACAGTACAGCCCAAGATCGTCACAGTAACTACGACCGTGGTTCCGTCCGCAACGACAACTACGGTAGTTAGGACTGAGAAAGTTACGGTGACGGAGACCGTAACAGTAACGTTGAGTCCTAGTCCTACTCTCACGCTACCTCCTCCGGAGGCTATTCAGATTAAGATAGGTCTCTTATTCCCATTAACTGGTGCTTGGGCCCCCCTAGGGACGGATCAGATGACTGGGGCTAGGATAGCTATAGATATGATTAACGAGCGAGGTGGAGTGTTGGGTAGGTACAAAGTCACTTACGTAGTTGCTGATTGTAAGAGTGATGTTTCTGTAGCTGCAACCGAGGCTGAGAGGTTAATAACGATGGATAAGGTTCAGATCATAATAGGTAGTTATGCTAGTCCGATATTATTAGCGGCTAGTGAAGTAGCTGAGAAATATAAGACTATTTACTGGGAGGTTGGTGCTATTACAGATAGCGCTACTTTAAGAGGTTTTAAATATTTGTTTAGACCGCAGCCGATAGGAGGGGATTTCGGCTTCCAGAGTGTTTTGTTCATAAGGGACGTTGTTGCTAAATCCTTAGGGAAGAGTTTAAAGGATTTGAAGGTTGCGATAATTTATGAGGACGGACCTTACGGCACTTCTGTAGCAAGCGGTAATAAGCTCATGGCTGAAAAGTTGGGGATACCCATAGCTTTATATGAGGGGTATCCTACAGCAGCTACTGACCTCTCATCACTTATTATGAAACTCAAAGGAATAGGTCCTGACGTAATACTTCATACCGGTTATTATTCTGACACAGTACTATTCTTTAGGCAAGCTAAGGAATTAGGCCTTAAATTTAAAGCATACATAGCTCATGGTGCAGGAGGTGGTTTACCAGCTACTTATCAAGCATTAGGGCGGGATATGGAGTATATGTTTAATACAGATCCTCCCTCTCCTTACTTAAAATATGAGGCATTAGAACCTGAAGTTAGGGAATCACTCCTTAAATTTATAGATAAATTTAAAGCCGAGAGAGGTTATGAACCTATGACCCACGCTCATATGGGCTTCTCACATACTTGGATCCTTCTTACAAAGGTGCTTCCAATAGCAATAACTAAATACAGTACCATAACACCTGATACTGTGAGATTAGCAGCGTTAGAGGTTAACGTTGCTGAAGGTGGGACTAGTATGGGGTACGGAGTTAAATTCACGCCACCCGAGAGCCCTGAAGATACGCTTCTAGGTAAGGTCGGCAGGGCTGAGAAGCCGCAACAACATATAGGTCAGAACATCCTATCTTACCCTGTCATCATGCAATGGCAAAACGGTAGATTATTAGTAGTGTATCCTGAAAAATTCGCAGCCACTAAGGCTGTAGTTCCATTGCCGTCGGAAAGTCCTTATGCTGGATGATTTAATTTTTATTAATCAAAAATTTAATATTTTTTAGGTTTAAGACATTGTATTTATTTCAATCTTTAATGCTTGCTTAGCGCTAGTTGATGCTTGGCATTATATGAACGTAGTTAACTTAATATTTTGAGTTATGAATAAAGTTTTATAGTGCTGTAGATGAGTGAGGGTAGGTTATCACTGAAACTAGCAGTAACCATCGGAAATGTTAATGTCTCTGAATTCATATGTGAGGTCATAGCTTCGTTTGAAGACATTGGGAGAGTATTAACGTTTGATAAGTTGACTGAACTGTCTGCATTGATAAGGATTGGAGGCTTTGATTTAACTCTAATAGGAGGTTCAGGAGGTTTGGTTAGGGCGGAATTTATTATTGATAACATTAATATGTTAAGTGATTTTAGTGGTTTCATCAGCACTTATAGAAGATTAATTAGTTTATTGCCGACCAGAGTCTCAGCTGTAAAGGGTTTAGAACTAATGTGCGTTTATGAGGCATATATACCCATAGCATATACAGCAATTCTCAAGCCTTCAAATATTTCTAAAGTGTTGAGTAGTTATGGTATTTTAGTCGATGACGTAAATACAGAGGTTTTAGATGGTGTAGAGCTGATTAACGTGATGGGGACCTACGTAGTGGCTGGTTTAGGAGCAGTTAGAACGATCTATTCAACCTTATTAAGGAATTATGCTGTGAGGAGCTCATTTACTATGAGTAAGAATGTGGGTGTTGACGATATTAGTGTGAAGACTCTCAAGAAATTAATTTATGAGGTGCAGGTACTTGCTCAAGTAATTAATGAGGAGCTATACTATAGGGATTTCGTTAGATAATTTTGGATACGTTATTAAGTTTGGTTATTAACTACTTAAAATTCGTAGTTTGTGGCGTTTTCCAAGTATCTATACTTAGAATAAGTAGGTTTTATTACGGGTATCTAGGTACGCATCTCTATACCTAATGAGGTTTAATAGTTCTTGACATGCCCTCGAATACAGTTTAATCGCTTCTTCTTCGTTCTTATTTCCCTCAATTTCAGCTGAGCTAACGAGCTTGAACACGTTTTCATGACCCAGGTCATAAAGTATTGATGCTAAGTAGTGAGGGTTTGATATGCCGATGAGCGGCTTGTTATTTAGTAAGAGGTATGACTTAGCTAGGTTTGTGAAGGAAAGCCTGTACCTTCTAAGGCTTTCAGATGTATTACCTGTTGATGCTAACTCTTCAGCTAGTTTAAGCTCTTTAAAGCCTCTGAGGAAGTAGCTTGCTGCGTCAGACATTCTACCCACGCATTATTTTAACCTTAACTAACCATATCATTATAGCTAGCAGTAATGACGCTGTGGAGGCGAGGAGGAGGCCTTGGTACTCCTTAGTTAAAGATGCAATTACAACTTCACGGATACTGACTATTAGGCCTACTTCTGCTAAACCAATGACTCTTGATCCCGGACTAGCTCTAAGGGCTGTAATAAATCTGATGAGTTCAGCTAAAATAATAAGGGTAAATACGTCATTTAATATTATTTCTGAGATTTCTAAGTATGTTATATGAGGGTTTACAGTAGTTGCTAGATCACGAATTGATGCATAGCTAGCAATTCCAACCATGATAAAAACTAACATAAGGGCTAGCAATTCAACGAAAAAAAGTACGTTAGTTGATGATTTAATTACGGTCCTTTCTATGTGATTTTCTTCGGACATCTCTTACTCATCATACTATAACGGAGTGTAAATTTAAAATCATTAGGCATTATTTTCGCTTAACACTCTATAACTAGAAAATCATCATTAAAATATATTGGTAGATATTTGTAGGGTAATTATCTCTAATGAAAGTAAATTTATTAGTTCTGAGTACGAGACGGTCTTAAGTGAATGTAATGAAGATGTTAACTCATATACTTTTCACATTCGCGTTAGCGTCATCACTATGCATTATCTTAGTTAGGGATGTTTGGGTTCTTAATCAGACGTTCCTCCTCTCACTATTAATTAATTATTTAATAGATGTGTTAGGTCATTCAAACCGTAGGAGGACGCCTATAACTCATGAAATAACTAATAATGCATTAGTATCAATCATTATTGGTTTAATTATCTACTTAGTTGCTTTTCGCATTACGTCATTCTCCATATCAATAACGATAATTACGTCATTGATATCTAGTTTTACACATCTCCTCCTTGATTCGCTGACCGGCGGTATCTACATGGTTAAGACTTATGGATTAGTTAGGTTTTGCCTTAGTAGTAGGGGTTACGATGACTTCTTATTGAATACTTTATTTATTAGTGTCTCTGTATGTATTTTAGCTGCGGTTATTGCACTAATTTTATAACCTCCCAATACTACGTTTATCGGGTTGAGTATGCAGGAGCTGATTTACCAGTTAGATAGTTATATTAGGGAATTCTCTGCTAAGGTTGTTAAACGGTTTGATGAAGGAGTTATACTTGATAGGACAGCCTTCCATCCGAGGAGTGGTGGCGTGGCAAACGACTTAGGAGTCATTATTAAGGGTGTGAGTAGGTATGAGGTCGTTGATGTTGTTTTTAGTGATGATGGAGTTTTACACGTTATTAAGGGAGGGACTTCAGGTATTGAGGTTGGGGACGTGGTTAGTGGTGTAATTGATTGGGATCGTAGGTATAGGTTGATGAGGCTGCATACGGCTGCACATGTTCTTGCAGCCATATTTTTCAGAGATTATAATGCTTTAATAACTGGTGGTAATGTATTCCCGGAATACGCGTATGATGATTACAGTTTGGAGGTTTTTGACAGGGGGATATTTGAGGACGTGATTATGAAGGCTAATGAGGTCATTAGGTCTGATGCTGAGGTAAAGATCTATTGGTTAGATAGAGATGAAGCACTTAAGATACCTGGGGTGGTTAAGTTAGCTAGTAAGATGCCTCCTGATGTAAGTAAGTTGAGGATTGTGGAGATACCTGGCATCGATATACAGGCTGATGGGGGACCTCACGTTAAGAGGTTAAGTGAGGTAGGTGAGATAGTTTTAATTAATTTAGAGAATAAGGGTAGGAAGAGGAAGAGACTGTATTATTCGGTAAGGCCTTGATGATGAAGTTTAAAACTATTTCTATATTCCTCATTATTCTTTCACTAACTTCAGGGTTCTTAATAGGGTACTACCTAAGGCTACAGAAGTTAGTACCAGAATTAAGTGATGTATCTGTCGATATTTACGCATTAGTTAATAATGTATCCAACGACATAGTAGTTATTAGAGAGCTTTATTTTAGGGAAAGGCCTAACGTAATCATCATAAACTCTTCAGTGGTGGTAGGGACTTGGGGGAGTAAAGTACCTGAGGACGTTTTAATGCTTGAGAAGATATTTAAGAAGACGTTACTTGTTCCTGAGTCCTACAACATTAGTGAATCTTACAGTGGGTTATTAGGTATGTGGATAGCTGCCTCTGTGGGGAACTCAATATATGTAGTGAGCGATAACATTAGGGTAGGTGATCCTCTGGTTTGTAGGGTTCTTGCTCATGAATTAATGCACGTACTCCAATACCAACACTTCATAATACCCATGCCTAAGACATTTGATGAGACTTTAGCTATTAGGTCATTTATAGAGGGTGATGCAGATGTTGTTTCTGATTCCTACGTAGCTGGTAAGGGACTTAGAGGCATTAGTAAGGTGACTGATATAACTTTTGGAGATCCTTTCATAGACCTCCAACTTTTGCCTTACGTTTTCGGTAGTAAATTTGTTGAAGAGCTTTATGGTAAGGGTGGTTGGGGACGTGTTAATGAAGCATATAGTTCACCGCCGAAGTCTATGAAGCATATCATGTTTCCTGAGAAGTACTTAAGTAATGAAACAATTCATTATATTGTTAATAACGTTAGCTGTAACGTGATATACGAGGATGTCTTAGGTCCTTCATATATTTACGTAATGATCGGTAAATATTTTAATAAATCGTACGCGTTGGTCTTGAGTGAGTCATGGCTTGGTGATAAAGCTACGTATTGTAGTGGTGTTGACGGTGACGTGCTTTATTGGAGGATTAAATGGGATTCCACTAACTCAGCGATGAGGTTTTACGATTCCTACATGACGATAATTAACATGTACGGCGGACATAGGGTTGGGGATAGGTTTTTCGTGGATGGTTTAATTATCAATGTTTCTCAGGACCTAGATGAGGTAGTTATTGAGTCTTTCAGGTCCGGATATTGATTACTTCCAAATGAAATGCATTATTACGGCTAGCGTGATTGTCGCAGAGATCCCTAAGATCCCTACAGGCATTGAGTATATTTCATCGCTAATTACTGTATAAACCATTAAGTTATGTAGACCGTTAAGGACGCCTGAAGCTGCTGAAGGGGCTAGGACGCTTCCTATCTTTAACCTAAGGTGTGAGAATAGGATGCTTAATGAACAGCACGCAGTGACCATCGTTAGAATACCTACTAAATTCCTGTGTTGGGGGTAGTATATGCCGTAAAGGGTTATGAGTGGTGCGTACCAAAGACCCCAGAGAATACCTACTAATACGCTACTTATTAGCGGATTTTTAAGGGTTGTTAATACTTCTTTAAGTAGTAACCCTCTCCAACCTAGTTCTTGTCCCAGCATAATTAAGCATAGTATTGTAGAGCCAACGAATAATGTACTTAATAGAGATAGTGTTAAGATGAAACCTTCCCCACCTTCAGGGAGGTTAGTACCATAATCCCTGTATAAGGGTATTAGGGGATTCACAACCTCTAAACCGATAGCAAACGCGTAAAAAACTCCAATGCCATACATTAGGTAGGGCATTAAACCACTAAGTAGCAGTAACCTAAACTTACACTTTCTTAATCCGTACTCCTTAAGACTCTCTCTAACACGCATGCGTAGTAATAAAATAGTAGCAATCACGGACAATAACGGAATAAAATTCCTTAAAGTAAGTAGTGTTTGATATAACTGCACGTAGTTTAAATCATGTAAGTACTTCAGCAATATAAAATCATATAATAACGTAACTAAGAATAATATCAAAGAAAATACGAGTATCATAACTAGGGAATTCTTTTTAATGCCTGCATCATCTTTCAAGATTGCCTAACACCTACGAGGAATTACTAATGAATTTAATAAGTATTAAAGAAGGTTCTTACTTCGTTACTACTTAATAAAATCCAATCCTGTACCGACGACTCCTTAACTCAAGTAAAGTCTTTAGGAACGAGGTAATGGTTGCTATATCGTTATTTTTAAACCACCTTATGAATTCGTTGCAGGGAGGGGGATTTTCCAGACCTAGTTCCCTAGAATATCTTAAGAAAGTACACATAAATGATTCAGCTATTAATTCACTATCAAATATTTGAACGGTTTCACTATACAGAAGTGCTGGATTATTAAGTAGCAGGACCTCAGGGGGATCGCTATGGAATCTAGATAACTTAATTCTGTAGGTGAAGTGGTATAGGGGACCGAAGACCGAGTCTAGCCAAGAATCAAGTAAGTCCCTAACAGCTTTTGTAAAGTCATTATTACTTGGGAGGGATGTCAATAATGTCCCCTTATTTATTTATTTAAGGTTTTTAAAAGTTATCTGCTATTCTTTTTAGAAGTTAGGGGGTTGAGTTACGTAAGTTAAGTGATTACCTACACCTACATTTCATATTATTTAGTATCTATTTATGGTTGGATTACTTATAAAGTTATGGTTGTTAATATGGTGTCGACGCTATTAGCTAGGGCAGGTGGTGTCGAGTTATATGCCATAAAAGATTTCTTTATCAGTTTCTTCTCAAGTCCTTACGCACCGCATCTTCTTGGGAAGTCTGTTGACCTCTCGTTCTCTACGGAGTTTGATGCCGACTTTTACTCACCTATTAAAGGTAATGTGGTTAAGGTTATTGAGATTTATTCGGGGTTAGGTCCTTACTCTGAGACCGATTACGTAATTTTTGTGAGGTCTGGAGAGAATTACGTGAAGTTCATGCATATTATGCCTGAGGTGAGGGTTGGTGACTTAATTAGTGAGGGTGATGTTGTCGGTAGATATATAAGGAGTAATTACTTCTCTTATCATCACTTACCTCACGCACATGTAGAGGTGACTAAACATCTTACGTTAAGACCTGTTAAGTCGTTTAATATTTACCCGTCAGAGGATTTGGTAAGGATCTTTAACCCACTCGGTAAATTCAACGGTAACTCTGTAGGTATCGAGTTGGAGGTTTTAAGGGTCTGTAAGGACTTTACCTTATGTAGATCTTTAGGTCATCCTGTTGCTGTAGCTGGTGACGTGCCTGCAATGCTTCAGGGCGAATTAGGGGTTGGCATAGGTTATTTAGGGTTAATACACCTTCATCGAGAACCTCTGAGGGGTAGTGATGTATTCTTCCTCGGTAAAAAGGTCGGCTATGTTGTAAGGGTTGGGCAGTGGTATTCTTTAATGGGTCGTGAACGAGTTAAGTCTTTTAGGGAGTGGTTCTTAGGGATCACTTCAATCAGTAATATCTCTAGAGATGGCGGTTGGTACGGAATCGGTGTTTACGTGAATGGGAAGAAGGTTGATGGGGTTGAGTTCCTCATAAGTAATGTCTGCAATGTGAAGATCGTGGGTGATGCTGGTTTAAGGGCTGGTGATAGGGCTGTATTAGTACTGTCTCAAGAAATTAATGAAGATCGGTAGCACACAGCTTCAACTCAACTTACTTCTAATATTTAAACCCTCTAAGAAGAATATGGTTGAGGCAGTAGATGATATAATAATAACCAATAACCTATCAACGTTAAATCCTGAGGTTGCGAGATTAATTACACTCCCTATGGTAATCCCTAAGAAGAATATAGAGTATATGATTAATTTCGGGATTAATTTATTACGGATTGCTAGGAATCCATGTATAGGAATCGGTTTAATGACTACGTAGCCGTTGCTCGACTTACTTATTATCCCTGAGCTCTCAAGCCTCCTTAAATTGTAGTGAACAGTACTTACAGGTAGGTTTAAATCCCTAGCTAACTCCCTAACACCTAAAGGGACTTCAGACTCGAAGAGCTTAAAGTAGATCCTTAAGGCATTCCTACCTAAATCTTCAGTATCACTCAATATAACCCCCCTAACCTGGAAATAAGTAAGGAATGATATAAACTAAATGGTGTTCTAATTCCTGAACAAAACCGTTCTAGGCTTAGAGTAATTAATTACTTAACCCTTAACCAAACTAGGTGAGTATGTTTGGAGAGAAGTATATTGGTCGTGTTCGGAGTTATTGCGTTGGTACTAGGTACGTTAACACCTATAGCTATCAATACGTTACTTAAGGAGAGTATCGCAGTACCTGAGACCCGGACCACCGGTACAGCAATTCAAACATCTATGAACATTAGTGAGGTATTAAGTAGTGAATTGAGGAACTTTAAGTCATATGATGAAATAGTTGATTACTTAATTAATTTAGAGAGTGCTAAGACGTTATCGAGCGCTTTGGTGGCATCACCATTTACGTTCAGCTCTGTGAGGGTATTAACTCAAGCTACTGCAACTGTGACTATGGCCGTTACAACCCCCGCAGCTGAGGGTGCAAAAGCCGGAGTTGATGTAGGTGCTGTAAGGACTCCGGGGACAAACGTGCAGGTCATTGGTGTGGATGAGCCTGACATAGTTAAATGCGATGGTAGGGTATTAGCTGTTGTTTCATCTAATAAGGTTAACTTAGTCGGTGTTAAGGAGAAGAAAGTTTTAAGTGTCGTAGATCTTAAGGACGAACAAGTAAGTGGGTTATTCCTCTATGACGATTTATTAGTTGTGCTGGCATCCAAACCCAACATCAATCCGATAATCATTGATTTAGGGTTGAGATGCAAGTGCGGCGTCATAATATCTCCTGGAACTTCAAACACTACGGTTTACATATACGATATATCATCGCTTAGTAATCCTAAATTAAAGAATAAGCTATCGGTTACTGGGTCATTATTTACTTCAAGGATGAATGATAAGTATATCTACGTTATTACGGCGTTACCAATATCAGGACCTACGATACCTTTAGTTAATGATGTTCCTGTAAAGGTTGAAAACATAGCTAAGGTTGATGTAGAACCTACGACCTACACGGTAATAACGGCTTTAGACGTTATTAGCGGTCAGTACTCTTCCTACGCATTTATGACGGGGTATAATAGCTGGCTCTACATGTCATTAAATAACTTATACTTAGCTAGTAGTGAGGCTCCCTCAGTACTAGAAGCGTATAATGCTGTAGTAAGTACGTTAATTAAGTATTTACCTCCCAATGTTGCGTCTGAGGTTAAGACCTCCTTAGAGAAGGGGGATCTGATGAAGTGTGTTGATATAATTTCTGAATACTTCAGTAACTTAAGCTATAACGCGGTTAAGGACTTGCTTACTAAGGTTTCCGACGAACTTAGTGGTAAGGTATTTAGCGAGTCTAGCAGGTTCTACTTATTTTCAGTTAAAGGTGTTGACGTTAGTTTTAAGGGGACTTTCAACGTAGTTGGTAGGGTTTTAGATCAGTTCTCTATGGAGGAGTTAAGAGATTACTTCCTAGTGGCTACTACATCGACTGCTTCAGTCATTAAGGTACGTTACGATCAGCCGATCTTTATAATGCCTCCCGTACCTCACGAAAACATTGTTGATATAGTAGAATGTAACGACAGTAAATGCGTGACTAAGACCGTAACACTTACTCAAACACCTCAACAACAGCTGTATAAACCTAGGGTATATGTTGATGTAGTTCCTGTAGGTGAGACGGAAAATAACGTATTTACTATAAATCTTAAGGAGTTGAAGGTTGTAGGTGCTTTGAAAGGGTTAGCGAAGGGGGAAAGAATTTACGCATCTAGGTTAATCAGTAACGTATTTTACTTAGTCACGTATAGGCAAGTAGATCCGTTATTCGCTATCGATGTATCGGATCCTAGCAAACCTAAGGTGCTGGGTTATCTCAAGATACCTGGTTTTAGCGAGTACTTACACCCGTTACGTGGCAGTAAGTTATTAGGTATAGGGATTGAAGACGGGCTAAAGATATCATTATTTGACGTATCAGACCCTACTAATATGGTGGAGATATCTAAAGTAAGCATACCTAAGGCATGGAGTGCAGCGTACTACGACCATCACGCAGTTACTATTGATATAGACAACGAACTCATATTCATACCGGTTAGTGTGAGAGGCGCTTCCGGAATACTCACAGTATCATATAAGAATGATGTATTAGTTGTTAGGAAGCTTATGGAACATGAGGGTGTGGTGAGGACTACATACGTTAATGATGAGCTGTATACGGTGTCCCCTAACATTGTTAAGGTTTTCAATTTAGGTAACTTAAACCTCATTCAAGAAATTAAACTAAATACTTAATTTTTAGATAAGTTTAATATTGCTCAATAATTAATTATTAGAGGTACATATCATGTCTATTAAGTATATCCTTTGTATTACGCTAGTCTTGATATTGCTTACCCTTCCCCAGACGGTGATTGCGGAGGTGCAGGGAGAACCTAAACTGACTAACTTAATTGAGGAGGCTTTAAAGAATCCTAAGACCTTAATTGTTATGGGTATTCAGTTCTTGATGGGTTTAGCTTTAGGGTACTTCTCTTCGAAGGTCCTTAAATACTTGCTTGCGTTGATAGTGGTTTTGATTTTAGGGACAGCACTCTCTATATGGAGTATTGGTACATCACCTGAAAGTTTCCTTGTAGGTATATACGAGTATTTTAAGGTGTTGCAACCTCATATAATGGCATTACTGCAATTACTTGGTTTAATGACTATTGGTCCAATAACTTTAGGGTTTATCGTCGGTGTCTTATTAGCAATTATAAAGAAATAAAAAGAAGTTTTTATTAAGTTGTGTTTATTTATCTAATTATCTAAATAATCATCTCATTTATCTTGCTCTAGAACGTACTCTTGGCTCAATTAGGCTCCAGATCCAGTCAACAAATTCCCTTAAGTTCTTTGTCTGAATATATACTTCGCCCGGGCCTTCGATCTTTGTTACTAGTCCCTCACCACCTAAAATCGTTTCTTTAAGTCCTCCAAACTTAGTGACGCGGTAGTTACATGTATCGCTGAAAGCTACTAGATGGAAATTATCTACTATTAGTGATTCACCTGGCTTAAGAACATGTTTATCTAATGCCCCGAAAGTATTTATGAATAGTTCACCTTCCCCAAATGCCTTAATCATGAAAAGCCCTTGACCAAATAACCCCTTCGTAAATCCTTCCCACTTAATGTCTAGGTTTACGTTCTCTGTTGATGCTATGTATGAAGCTTTCTGTATTATGTACCCCTGCTTCGGGGTTATGGTTAGTTTCTCTATATCGCCTATCGGTGCCGATACGAATGCAACTTCACCTGGTGAGTCCCGTGCTAAGTACTCGTTGACCCAAAATGACTGCCTGCCTAAGACTGTCAGCCCTAAGCTGTCTAGGATGCTTTTCTCTCTCATTCTAGTTTTTACTTCAATGTTCGGGGTCATGTAGGTCATTGAGCCCGCCTCAGCAACTATCTTCTCGCCTGGGTCAAGGAATACTACTAATAATGAGTATGATGGTCTGTACCTTATCTCGTACTTCATAATTTATTCACTCCTTACTCCATTAATGTTATATTCTAAAGTATTAACTGTTTATGAATGATTTCCCCTTACTGAGTTAGACCACATTCATTATTTAGTTTCTAAAACACCCGTTCTTATTACGGGCTTTAACCAATTACCTCTCAATATCCATATTAACGCTAATCCACCTGTTACGATATTACTTATTGACATACCTATCCACAGACCTTTAACGCCCATACCTATAGGTCCTGGACCGAATAAGTATGCTAGGAAGTTCCTAAGTATCCACAGCCTGAAGAGGCTTAGAACCATAACTATTTTTGTGTGGCCGGATGCGCTAGCGACGGAGAATGCCGCTCTAAGAATGACGAAGAACATTATTGATGGCCCCATAAATAGGAGGAATTCCGCGGCATTTTGAATTACCTCATTATCTGAGGGACTGAAGAGCGTAACTATTTCATACCTAAATAACATGTAGTAGCTTACACCTACTGCAGTTATTAGGAAGCCGTAAATGGTGGATTTAATAGCTGTTTGTTTAGCTCTTACAAACATACCAGCCCCTAGGCTTTGACCTATTATAGTTGTGGTTGCGCTTAGTAAGCTACCTACGAAAATATCGAGGAGTCCCAGGGGTCTATCACCGATACCCCAAGCAGCGAGCGCGGCACTACCCATCATACTTATTATTGCGGTTAGTAGGGTGAAGCCTCCTGCCTCGCCAATGGATGATACCGAGATCGGTAATCCTATTTTAATTAACTTCATCAGTAATTCTTTATTAGGTTTTAGGTGTGTGGTTGTGAGTTTCTCACCCTTGATACCTGTAATTAGGTGTTTAGCCGCTAACAGTGAGGCTATTAAGTCACTAATTAAGGTAGCGATCGCTGCCCCGGCAACCCCTAACGCTGGTATTGGGTTAAAGCCGAATATGAGTATGGGGTCTAGAACAACATTCAGTAATACCCCTATAGTCCTTATTTTTAGGGGTGTTAGGGTATCACCAACAGCACTAAATATGGAGACCGTAGCATCCATTACACCGAAAATTACTAGACCTAGTGCGAAGATCCTTCCGTAAATAATGGCGCCTGGGAGTACTTCCTCCGGAATTCCTAGTGCTTTGAAAATCGGTGGTAACGCTACATACGCTATTAGACTCACTGGTGCCCCAATAGCTATCATGATCAGGAAGACTTGACCGGCGGAATGCATTGCGGAGCCGTATTCCCTAGCCCCCCAATATTGCGATATTAAGGATATACCTGCTTGAATAAACCCAACTAAACCGGAAACAACTAAGAAGACTACTGGCCATGTAGCGTTAACAGCTGCTAATGCTTCCCTACCAAGCCTACCTAACCAAAACATATCAGTTAAGTTATACGCTATGTGTAGGGCTTGCATCAGGCCTAAGGGGAGGCCTAACTTAATCATCGCCCTCACGATTGACGTTTTAAGTACCCAGTCCTTCTCATCCACATCAATACACCTAATTCCCTAGACAGTAGGTACAATATTGTAGAGTAGTTTTAAGTATTAAACTCTATTTAGGGATTGAGATCGATGCAGACATTACGGCTAAGGGTTAATTCTTAGGTATTAGCCAAGCGTTTCGCGTAAGGTCGTATTTGGATGATGTTTATTAACTCCACCTAATTACAGAATGGGGTATGTCATGTCGGTAGATCAGTTAGAGGGTAAGATTATTGAGTATTCGAAGTCAATAAATGATTATATCGTAGATTTAAGGAGAAAAATCCATATGTATCCTGAGTTAAGGTTTGAGGAGTTCAAGACCTCTCAACTCATTATGGATGAGCTTAGTTCTTTAGGTATCGATGCTGTTAGGGTTGCCGGTACGGGTGTTGTAGGCTTAATTAAGGGAGGGAGTAGTGGGGATATAATAGCTTTGAGAGCCGATATGGATGCATTACCTATTCAGGAAGAGAACGATGTCCCATATAAATCTAGGGTTGCTGGGAAAATGCATGCCTGTGGTCACGACGCACACGTAGCGATGTTACTAGGTGCTGCTAGAGTATTGAGTAAATTTAGGGAGTATTTAAGGGGTTCTGTTAAGTTGGTTTTCCAGCCTGCTGAGGAGGGAGGTGCTGGAGCTGAGAAAATAATGCGTGAAGGGATTTTAGACGATGTTAAAGCTATCTACGGTATACATGTTTGGGCCGAGTTGCCTTCGGGCGTCATAGCGACTAGGAAGGGACCTATGAATGCTTCAGCAACTTCATTTGTGATAAGGATTAAGGGGCGTGGGGGCCATGCAGCCCATCCAGAACTCACTAAAGACCCTACAGCGCCAGCAGTCGATATATATAACGCCCTTCAGAAAATAGTTTCTAGGAATGTAGATCCCTTTACACCTGTAGTGGTTTCAACACCTAGGTTGGAGGGTAGCAACGCAAGTAATGTGATACCTGATGAGGTCAGAATTCATGGTACCCTAAGGACATTCGATTTAGGTTTAAGGGACTACATATTGAGTAGAATAGAGAGTGTGGTTAAGTATTACTCTCTTGCTTGGGATTGTGTAGGGAATTTAGAGGTTACTGAGGTTTCGTATCCTCCAGTAATTAATGACGCTGAACACGCTGACTTCGTTATGAATATTGCTAAGAAGTTAGGGGAGGTTAGGGAGGCACCGATGAGTATGGGAGCTGAGGACTTCTCCTACTACCTGCAGAAGATCAGGGGAGCATTCATAATATTAGGAATTAAGAATGAGGGTAAGGGTATCGTATACCCTCACCACCACCCTAAATTCGACGTTGATGAGGATGTATTATGGAAGGGCGCTGCGTTACACGCTCTTCTAGCATATAACCAGCTGAAGTAAGGTAGATAATTCCTGCCTTTGACTTACTTAATGTTTAGGTGGTGGGCTATTGCCTAACCTTAAAATCTTAAACCTTTATCCCTCTTTTAGTAGTTGAAGTGGTTGAGGTTTGTATGACGGATTTGGAAGGAGCTATAGTTAAGGTCTTCAGAGAGAATGCTGAGGCGGCTAAGGCTTTAGTAAGGAGTATAAATGTTGATGGTGATTACTTAATTAGAGAATTCGGTGGTAGTGTTAAGGTTATGAATTTCTGCGGCACGCATGAGTGGACTACAACACATTACGGTTTAAGGTCCTTAATGCCTAAGGCGGTAGAGCTGGTTGCAGGTCCTGGGTGTCCTGTATGCATCACACCATCCACATATGTTGAGGAGTTGATTAGGCTTTCATTAGAGGGTGTTCGGGTCTACACCTTCGGGGATGCTTTTAAATTACCCAGTAATTCGGTCAAGGAACCTAGGAATTTATCTGATGCTTTATCTTTAGGTGGTGATGTTAAGGTGGTTTATAGCTTCTTAGATGCTGTGAGGGATGCTAAGGTGTATGGAAGGGACTCAGTCTTCTTTGGCATAGGTTTCGAGACAACGGCTCCTTCATACGCGTTACTTATTAGGAGTGGGGATGTCCCGAAGAATCTTAAGTTAGTCAGCGCGTTAAGGCTTACACCGCCCGTCATGAGGTTCACTATAGAGCTTTATAGACGGATGGGGCTATTACCTATTAGGGGTGTTATAGCTCCTGGTCATGTTTCAGCGGTTGTTGGTGCGGTTGCTTGGGATTTCCTCCCTAAGGAGTTTAAAATACCTGCAGTTGTGTCTGGTTTCGAACCCATAGATGTGTTGGTTGCGGTTTCTGAGATACTTAAGATGCTAAGAAATAATAAGCCTTCAGTAGTAGTTGAGTATAGGAGGTTGGTTAGGTGGGAGGGTAGCATGATGTCTAAGAGGGTTATTGAGGATGTTTTCGATGTATGTGATGCCGTCTGGAGGGGTATTGGTTTAGTACCGATGAGTGGTTTAGAACTTAAGGTTAGGTACGGAGATTATGACGCGGTTAGGGAGTACGGTCTTAGGAGCCCTGATACTTCCTCAGAAGGTTCTGACTTACTGCCTGGTTGTAGATGCAGCGATGTCGTTGTTGGGATTACTAAACCTACTGAGTGCCCACTATTTTTAAAGAGGTGTAGGCCTGAAACCCCTTATGGGCCCTGTATGGTTTCATCCGAAGGTACTTGTAGGATTTGGGCGTTATACGGTGGTTTAGAAATCATTAGGGGTTATTGAGATGTGTTGGGGGATCCCTGGCAGGGTGGTTGAGGTAAATGGGTTATACGCTAAGGTAAGTGTTGGTAGTACGTTAATAGATGCTGTACTAGGTGTTGATGATGTATGTGCTGGTGATTACGTCATAGTTCATGCGGGCTTGGTAGTTGGTAAGTTAAGTAAGGAGGAGTTTATTGAGAGTTTACTAACGCTTATGGAGCTCCAAGTAGTAAATTACGTTAGTGAGGGGGTTAATGAATCCGAGGCTAGGGAGAGGGTGATTAAGGAGTTTAGAGATATTTTAGATTCGCTTGGTGTGGACTTAAGTACTCAGTGGAAGCTGCAGTTAACGTAGATACGTAAGTTAGTTATGCTTCCCTAGATATTGTTGGCTTGATTAGTAAGACTTTTAAATCCTATAGTAAGAAAATTTACAAAGTAATGCGGGGCCTTATGTTGGTGGGAAGGGATTTCATATTCGGTATTGATGGGTTAGATAACTTTTTCCGTGGTGTGCTTAGGAAGGGTTCGTTAGTGGCGCTTATTGGTCAGCCGGGTGCTGGTAAAACTACTTTCGCGTCCGCTATATGCTATAGTAATGCTTTGAGGGGATCTAAATGTCTCTACCTTTCATTCTTTGAGGATAGGGAAAAACTTTTCAGTAACGTATCCGGTTTAGGTTTAGACTTATATTCTGTTGAGGCTAAGGGGTTTCTAAGATTTGTTAAGCTCCCCATAATGTATTCTCTGGATGAGTTAAGTAACTTATTGTTTAAACTTATTGATGAGTTTAGGCCTGATGTGGTGGTTATAGATAGTGTTAATTCTTTGTTGGTCCCGCTTATTGGTGAGAAGCGGGTAGTTCTTCAGAACGTCATCTATGACTTACCTAAGGTAATTAATGGCTTAGTTGTTTTGGTTGCCGAGTCACGTGATGGTGTAAGTTATGGTGCTGTGAATTTAGATGACATCATGTATGTCGCTGACGCTGTTTTTGTTTTGAAGTACTGGAGTGAGAAGGGTTTACTTACTCGGGTGTTGGAGGTTAAAAAACTGAGGGGGTCTTCACTAACGATCACTGAACTACCATTCACTATAGTTGGTGGGGCTGGGGTTAAAGTCTTTATTCCACCGATCCTTGAGGGAGTAAGTGGTGAGGGTGGGGAATTAGACTTAGGTTGTAAGGCTTTGAGGAGTGTTTTAGACCATATACACCTTGGTTGGTTCTTGTATATTTCCTATAGACCTCATATGTTGATGAGTTCAGTATTTGTTATACCTATAATTATTCATGTGGTTAATGGTTTGAGGGGTTTATTCATCTCATACACTTTATCACCAGAAGTTCTTGAACGCACACTTATAAGGGTCTTAACTCAGTATGGGGTTAGTAGGGAACGATCTAAAGAGATCATACGTAAACACTTTACTTTTATGAGCCTTAATCCTTACTCATATAGTGTCAGTGAATTGGCGCTGAAAGAACTCACATTAATAGAACAGTACGCGGTTGATTCAGTAATTTTCCAGGGGGTTGATATTACTGGAACTATATATCGTAGAGGTGAATACGTTAGGCAGCTCTACAACCAACTCAACCACTTAAAACGTAGGGGACTCTTAGTTATTCGTCAGGGAAGCTACATCAATAAGGAGTTGCAGGCAATCAACATATCACTATCCGACGTATTCATTAACTATAGACCTGTTAGGAGGGAAGGTAAACTAATGTTGGAAACCTTATTATGGAGAAGAGGTATTAAAGCACCCCACATAATCACGGAGGACGAATTGAATGCCTGCTGCGTAGAATGCATCTCATCCACTATAAATTCGTAATATCTATCATCCCAAAACCTATGCCTCTAGACCTACCGACCCCTAAATACTTAGCTAAAGCCAATAACTTATCAAATGTTGAGTGCAGCTTATTAGTGGGAGTGAGAGATTCGTATATGACCCAACCAGTGAAGCCCTTATTTCTTTAAAGGAAGTATCTCCATAAAGAGTAGAATCTATAAAATAGAATTGAAAGGAAAGTTGAAGGGATTTAGTGTTATGCCACCTTTGGTATAGATTGCTGTGGGATCTTTAAGGTTGAGTTTAAAGACGCTTAGAAATTGTGTGGTACTTCTTAATGATTGGGAACGTAGCCCCATCAGAAGTAGAGCGCACACTTATAACAACTTCGGGGGTAACCATTACTTCAA
>JAWBKW010000004.1:0-110742 GCA_038831135.1 Sulfolobales archaeon
CCGCAGAAACCGATACCGCACTTCATAAAAGACTCAGCTAATACGTAACCTGTAATATGCCTTGGAATTAAAGCTACGGAACGATCCAACACTGCCTTAGGTCCTGAAGATATGTAATAATCATAACTAATGATTTTATTTAGCTCTTTTCTAAGTAGATCGATTACTGTTCCTCCAGAATCCTCACTAATTACTTCAACTTCTAAATAACTTATTAATTCATTTACTACCGAAGACTCGTCCTTAAATGCGAAACCAGCAATCAATTTACAATCCTTAATTATGGGGTGATACGACTTAATTAAGTATGCAATGGGTGCGATGCCAACTCCTCCAACTATGAATAATCCTCTCCCCTTAACTAATTCCTTAGTAATACCCCTACCCAACGGACCCCTAATGCCTAAATACTTCCCTTCCGATAACTCATTAACTAGGTAATTGGTTGTGGGTCCTTTAACCTTCACGGTAACCCTTATAATATCTCCTGAGTAATCGCTAATACTCATAGGTATTTCCTCATATCCGGGCACCCACAACATTATAAATTGGCCTGGGAGAGGTTCCCTAAACTGCCTCAACGGCCTTAAATAAAGATGTGCTATCCCTTTAGCAACTAATTCCTTCTTAATAAGCTTAGAGGGAATCATTGAAAACCTCTCAAATAATTAAGGATTGAATTATACGTATTTTCATCAAGTACGTTATACCTCCTCAATATTGAGAATATCTCTGAAGTCTTAATCAAGGATATTAGCGGTAAGCCAAGCTTACCTATACTTGATTCAGCTCCCTCTTCACGATCCAGAATCACTGAGAACGCTACAGGTTCTATTCCTTCCTCCCTCAGTATGTTATAAGCCCTAACTAATGTACCGCCAGTTGTCGCAACATCATCAACCACTAAAACCTTAAGACCCCTTAAGGCACCCTCTACTAATTTCCCGGTACCATGATCTTTCCTTTCAGCCCTAACATATCCTATAGGTTTCTTCATCACATAACCTAGAGCCGCTGCATGTACTATACCTGCCGAAGCTATACCCACTATACCCTCAAAATCGATACCGTAGTTTCTAAGTCTTCGAACCCACAAGTCAATCATGCCAGCATATACGTCAGGGAATGATGATATAATCCTAAAATCGAAGTAGTAAGGGCTCTTCTTACCAGACGCTAATATGAAGTCCCCGAACTTAATAACTCCTACCCTATAAAGGTTTATAACTAACTCATCTATCATCCTAAATATCCCCTTTATGACATTGATGAGTGCTTAAATACTTCAATTGCTTACTAACTACAGACTCTGTTGCTTTAATAGGGTCTTCAGCCTTAACTATAGACCTGCCAACTATCTCGAAATCCGCACCAGCACATAATGCGGAACCAAATTCCGCACCTTGGACACCTACCCCAGGAGATATTATGATGTATGAATCTCCTAGTCGCTTCCTAACATACCTAATTATTTCTGGTCTAGTAGCAGGCGCTACAACTCCCGTAGGCCTTAAGACTTCAACCAAGTTTATAACCTTATCCAGAACCGTATCATAAATCTCTAGGCTTCCTGGATGGGACATTGATACAAGCACATATAAATTAATGTTTAATTCATTACAAATTTTAATTAAGTTCTCTAAAGCTCCATCACGTCCTATAAAACCATGGGCTATTACTCCATTAAAACCTGCTTCTGCGACGATTTTAGTGGTCAAACCCATAACCGCATCAACATCAGCCAACTTCAAATCCGCGATATAGTAGGTATCACTAAACTCTTTAATTACATTACCAACATTACTAAGACCGTGACTCAATAAGTATGGTATACCTATCTTATAACCCGCTACTACATCCTTAGTCTTGAGAATTAAGGACTTAAGCTCGTTTACACTTAGTAAAGGATCGTCAACAGCTATTAAAACTCTTCCCCTGCCCTCTAAAGCCTTTTTTACTAGTTTACTCAATGAGCCCGCCACGTAATGATATATTTAAACTTATAAAAATTTCCATTAACGAATTATAGGAGTTGGAAGGTGTTATTATGAGTAACGGGCCTAGGAGTCTAAGGGGAAGGGATGTTATTTCAGTCTTAGACTTCAGTAAGGAAGAATTTGAGGAAATTTTTAAGTTAGCGGATGAGTACATCATTAATGGTTATAGCGACATACTGCGTGGGAAAGTAATGTCAGTAGCTTTTTTCGAGCCCAGCACCCGTACTCGATTATCATTCGAATCCGCCATGCATAGATTAGGTGGTTCAGTAATTGGATTTTCTAGCGAGGAAGCCACATCAGTAGCGAAAGGTGAAAAATTCCTAGACACTATTAGGATGCTTGATTCGTACTCAGACATCATAGTTATTAGGCACCGATATGAGGGTGCTGCGAAGTTAGCTGCTGAAGTTGCTGAACATCCAATAATTAATGCTGGTGACGGTAGGAATGAGCATCCAACACAAGCAATGCTAGATATATATACGATATTAAAACTTAGAGGTAATATTAATGGTTTAACAATCGGTATTATGGGAGACCTAAAATACGCTAGAGTCGTTAACTCACTCCTTTACGCACTAACCATATTTAAACCTAAGAAAGTATACCTCATTTCACACCAATTACTTAAGCTTAGGGATGAGGCCAAGAAGTTCATTGCTTCCCAAGAACTTAACTTCGAAGAAGTAAGTGATATTAACTTAGTTCTTAGTGAATTAGACGTCCTTTACATGACTAGGGTTCAGAAAGAAAGGTTCCCAGACCCGTTAGAATATGAGAAAGTTAAAAATGCGTATAAACTTACAGCCGATATACTTAGGAGAGGTAAGGATGACTTACTCATATTGCATCCCCTTCCAAGAGTTGATGAACTCGAAAGGTCCGTTGATAGAACTAAGCATGCGGCATACTTTAAACAGGCATCCTTTGGTGTGCCTTTAAGAGCTGCTTTACTAACCCTAATTTTAGGAGGTTCTTAATCATGGCGGTAAGAGAGTTAATAGTTAGTAAGATCAAGGACGGGACTGTGATAGACCATATACCCTCAGGTAGGGCCTTAGATGTTCTCAACGTATTAAGAATCTCAGGGGCTGAAGGATTTAGGATCGCTATAGTGATGAATGTTGAGTCATCAAAACTAAACAAAAAAGATATCGTTAAAATTGAAGGTAGGTTCCTAAGCAAGGATGAGACCGATATAATTGCATTAATAGCGCCGACAGCAACCATAAACATAATCAGGAACTTTGAAGTGATAGAAAAGAGAAAGGTTTCACCTCCTAGGGTTATATCAGGACTAATTAAGTGTCCAAATGTTACATGCATTACTAAACATGAAGGTGTAGAAACAAACTTCGAGATATTAAGTACTGGGTTAAGAGCACGTTGCATGTATTGCGGTACTGAACTATCATACCCGGAATTCGTAGAACTTATCCTTAAACAATTAAGTTCTAAGAAATAGCTATGGCGGAGCCGAAAAAGTTAATCGAACTCGGAGATACTTCACCGCTGTTAACATACCCTAAAAATATGGCTGAAGTAGGGATATCTAGAAGTAATAAACTAGCTGAATTAGGCATTATAGGGATATATGATTACGGTCCCTTATTAATTGATGGGGTAAGAGTTTTAGGTAAGGGGCATTCATCACTAGTCCTGCTGGCAAAGCATGCTACTTTAGGTGATGTCGCCGTAAAAATTCGAAGGATGGATTCGAAGAGAGACTCCTTAGCTAAAGAGGGATATTTAATGAAGTTAGATAAGTTTGGCGTAACACCTAAGATTTACTACTTTGATGATGATTTACTAATAATGGAATTTTTAGAAGGCACTACATTAAGTAATTACTTAAAAAATACCCATGTAATAGGTGACTTACTGCTAAAGCTTGTAAGAAATATACTCCATGCTGCATACATGCTTGATCTAGACTTAATAGACCACCTTGAACTATCTAATCCCTACAAACATATCTTTGTGTTAAAGAATTTCGATGTTAAGGTTATTGACTTCGAAAGCGCTAAAATATCTGAAAACCCATGTAATTTATGTAGAGTAACTTCTTATATAGTAAATAACTTTCTAAAAATGGAAGACTTACCTTATATCAAAATAGCACTTAGAAAATATAAAGTAGGTTGTAGGGATACTTTCCATGAAATCGTAAAATACTTATCATCAATTCTCACTTAATTATGCTGAGTCGGTATTTAAGGCCCTCTCTGCGGGTTTCGCGAACACGTTCATGTAAAGCCTTTTCACATCCTCTTTCAGTAGATGTAGATAGATTTGCGTAGTCTTAATGTCTCTATGACCAAGGATTCTCTGGAGAGCTGGTAGTGCCAGACCACGCTTTAATGCCTCAGTCGCGAATGTATGTCTTAGGATATGAGGTCTTACCTTCTTAGGGTCAACACCTGCTATTTTTGCAAGTGTCTTAAGTCTTTTATAAAGTCCTGAATATGTTAAAGGTATTAACTTACCTCCTTCATGGTTTTCTAAGTATTTCTTAAGAACTTCCTCAGTTAAAGGCCCTATAAATACTATTCTCTCCTCCCCGTACTTACCTAGCCTAACGTATATTTCCTTATTAGGTAAGTCAATATCATCTATAGTTAATGAAAGGAGTTCCTGAGCTCGTAGCCCCGTTTCTATAAGCAAACAAATTATAATTAAATCTATAATATCTCTAGATGCATTAATTAGTTTAGCAACCTCATTCTCAGTTAAAGTTGATATAAATCTCCTCCTAGGGGCTTTAACCACACTAATTTCGTCTCTAAAACCCAACCACTTAAGGAATGTTCTCACGTAGAGTGAGTAGTAATGCAATGTGAGCTGAGTTGCTTTAGAGTCTTTCCTCACACTCTTACTAAAACCGTTTTTTAACCTCGTTAACCTCCACTTAACAACATCACCAGCACTCAATTCCTTAACGTATTGTTTGCCGCAAAACTTCAGAAAGTCTGAAACACCGATGCGATACGACTTAATAGTCTTATCGGAAACACCTGAAGACTTAAGGCTTAATAGAAACTCTTCTAACGCGTCCCAAACACTTAACTCTGAAATACCATCTGACGGTGGCGGTAATTCGTATCTAGTCAAAACATCTCCCTGGATTTAAACTTCCTAATCGGATTTAATTTAAAAGTTCAGACCCCTCATAACCCTATAGAATTTAAAACCTTTAGGTAATTAGTCAGAATAGCGTTCACAACATCCTCTAACTCAATCCCCTTAATTAACGCTATTTCCCGTGCCGCATCTAGAACCTTTTCAGGGGTTAACCTCATACCTCTATAAATATATGGACTATCACTCTCCGTTAGAATAATATCTAAAGGTGCCTTATGAACTACATCACGTGATTTTAACTGAACCTTAACTGCGGGATTAACTGTGATGAAGTAACCAACGGAACGTAGATCATTAAGTAACTCTATAGGGCCTGTATACCAGTGAATAATCGCAACCTTAACATCATACTTAAATAGTATCTTTAAGGCGTCGTCCCATGCCCCTGCAGCGTGAACGTTAACACCCAACCCGTTACTGGAAGCATACTCTATAAGTTTTTTAAATATATCCACCTGTAAATCGTACGTCTGCGGTACAAACCTCTTATCGATCCCTACCTCACCTAAAAATCTAACATTATTGGAAGCCGCTATTTCTAATATAGCATCTATTTCTTTCTCATCTACTTTACTAATGACCCAAGGATGAACACCAACCGATGGTACTACATTAGAACATCTCTTTGAGATCTTTAGCGTTTTTAGAGAACTGATTAAGTCATCAGCAACAGCTATAATTTTTAAATCATCAGTATTGCAGTAGCTTAGTAATTCATTATCGCTTAATTCATGTAGGTGACAATGAGCGTCGACTAACTTCATTCAAGCCCACCAAATATATGGGACCTCTATTATTAAAATGTGAGGATTAAAATATATTAATCTGGTTAATAAGATTCTCCATTGGGGAAATTCTTGGTTAAGGTTACCAAGAGAAACGGTCTAGAGGAAGAATTCATTCCGGAAAAAGTTGTTGTAAGTGTTTTGAAGACTGGGGCACCCATCGATGTAGCCAGGAAAATCGCTAAGATCATTGAGGGTAGAATATATGAGAAAGAGTTAGAGAAGATCGAAGCTAAGGAATTAACAAAGTGGATCTTGGAATTACTTAGGAAGTTTAATGAAGATTGGTATAAAGCATGGATTGTCTTTGATAAGTATATTAAGAAGAGAGAGACTGAGAAGGAAGTATCTTAACTAAGTAAATTAATAACGAAAATTATTTTTCTAAATCTAGGATACTATAATGTGGTGATTAAGTGAGTGAAGATCTACTCAATTATGTAGTTGATTACGCATTATCGCTAGGAGCTAAATATGCTGAAGCTAGATACCAAGCTGATGAGACTTTAGTTATGATTTCAAGAAATGGTAAGTTAATAACATTAGGTAAAAATCTCAGTGACGGTATAGGTATTAGATTAATATATAATGGTGTATTAACTTTTTCAGCTACTAATAAATTAGATAGAAGCAATTTAATAGATGTTGTTAGGAAGACTGTTGATAGAGCTAAGGCAATCTCATATTTATTGAAAAACCCTGTTAGATTTAGTGATGATAGGGTTGAGAGAGGTTCTTACGAGGTTAATGTCTTGAAGGACTTCAACTCATTAGATATTAGTGAAAAGGTAAAACTTCTTGAAGAATTACATAAAAGCGTTACTAAAACCACTAAAGAAGTTAAGGTACCTACCACGTATGCCGAGTATGTGGAACATGTTCAGAAAAAGTTAATCTTTAATAGTGAGGGTGGGTTAGTTAAGGGCATGGTTCCCCGTATATCAATAATGTTCAACCTAGTACTTCATCACAATAGTAAAGGAACCCTACAAAGGTTGATGCAGTGGGGGGCTTCTGGGGGTTTAGAACTAATTGATTACTGGAACCCTACCAAGACTTTAGAAGATGAAGTAATGAATTTAGAAAAAGTCCTTCTCTATGGTATTGAGCCTCCTAAAGAACCTGTTGATGTGATAGTAGGATCTGAAATCGTTGGATTAGTCGTTCATGAATCTGCTGGTCACCCTATGGAAGCTGACAGAATTTTGGGTAGAGAAGCTGCTCAAGCAGGGGAATCCTACGTGAAACCCGAATACTTTGGAAGGTTTAGAATAGGTAACGAATACGCTACAGTAATTGAGGACCCGACAATTTCAGGGAGCTTCGGTTTCTACGGATACGACGACGAGTGCATTAAAGCACGTCCGAGATATCTATACAAGGAAGGAATTGTAAACGAACCACTCCATAATAGGTCCACAGCATCAACCTTAAATACTAAAAGTAATGGTTCATCAAGATCTATGGACTATGCTAGCGAACCCATCGTTAGAATGTCTAATACGTACTTAAAACCGGGTGATACGAGTTTTGAAGAACTCGTTGAAGACGTAAATTACGGAGTATACATTAAATCATATATGGAGTGGAACATAGATGATATTAGGTGGAATCAGAGATATGTAGGGTTAGAATCATACATAATCATTAATGGCGAGATTAAAGACAGAGTCAGGAATCCAGTGCTGGAAATCTCTACAGCTTCATTCTATAATAATATAGCAGGCGTTGATAGAGAATTAAGATTTTACCCAGGGACCTGTGGTAAAGGTGAACCCCCGCAAGGAATCCCTGTATGGTTTGGGGGACCTAACGTTAAGCTCTCAAAAATTAAGCTAGGGGTGCAAAGTTATGAGTAATGAATTATTATCAATTAATGAAAACTTAATGAGTGATTTGCGAAATCGGTATGACGAATCCGCCGTCCAAATTAATGAAGTTAATAACGTGATGATTAAGATAGTTAATAATGAAATATCTCTTAAGCATTCCCAAACTTCATATATTGTAAGCTTATACCTAGTTAAGGACCGCAGAATATTCGTATTAGAATCCTCAACATCAAGTATTAATGATATAAGGAATTTGACAGAGAGGGTAAGGAATTACGCAAATGTCGTTCAAGAATCTGAGTTATATGCTCCGTTGCCTGAGCCTAAATCCTATAAGCCCCTAAATAACTTAGTTGATGACAGAGTCAGAACCTATATTGATAGCCCTGCACAATTATGTGAATTGATGATTAACTCCGCAATTAATGAGGGTGCTAAGAGGGTATCAGGAACACTAAAATTAAGCATACTATCTAAAGCATTAACAACGAGTAAGGGTTTTGAAGGTTTTGAACAAGGAAGTGAAGTAGTAGCATACTTAAGAGCGTTTAAAGATGATTACTCGGGTCATTGGGCTTATGGGAGCAGATCTATAGACCTTAGATTGATTGAGGATGTTGGTAGGAGAGCTGCACAATATGCTACATTAACTAAAAATTCTGTAGAGGTACCTCCAGGTAGGTATGATGTAATCTTATCTCCATTGGTTGTAGGTAATCTCATGGAACTGGTTACAACTATGGCTTCGGCATTCTATGTATTGTCAGGCTTCTCAATATTTATGGGTAAACATGTAGGGGATAAAGTAGCGTCTGAGGACCTGACATTAGCTGATGTCCCGAGAGACGTCGAATTAAGTGGTTCAACTGCTTTTGATGATGAAGGAGTAGAAACGTATAATAAGGAGATCGTAGGGAAAGGTCTTTTAAAGACCTTACTACATAACTTCAAAACCGCCATTAAGTTTAATACATCTTCAACGGGAAATGCTGGATGGATATCGCCGAAACCTTGGAGCATAAGTATAATGCCTGGCAACTCAAGCGATGATGAGATGATTAGAGAAGTTAGGAATGGGTTATTAATAACTAATAACTGGTATACAAGACTTCAAAACTATGTTGAAGGAACTTTCTCAACAGTAAGTAGGGATGCGGTATTCTACATACGTAATGGTGAAATTATAGGCGTAACCAACAGAGTTAGGATTGCAGATAACTTAAACAGGTTCTTGAATAACATATCCTTAGTAGGTAAAGACAGTTACTTGATTAAGTGGTGGGAAGTTACTGTTCCGTCGAAGGTCCCGTATATGATGGTCAAAGATATAAATATCACTAAACCGTTTGATTAAATGACGTCTTCAGGTTTTTCATATTCGCTTAAACCATCTTCACACTCATCAACATCATCCCAACCCTTTAAACATCCATTACCGAATCTGATGAAAGACTTCTCAAGTCTTGTTAATAGTACAACTCTAGATGCTAAGCTAAAGGACACTATGTTATATCCGATCTCGTCAGATAACCTCTTTGCAAATTCCTTAACTTCCTTAAAAGTTGGCATGTTACTTTTTTCTAGTCTATTAATAGACCTCCCCACATGCATATATGCCTTAGTCTCAATATATGTAGGTTGAGAGACCTCCATCAATTTTTTGAAGTTCTTAATTGCTGTATCATCCATATTAAAGCCTTTAACCAGAGTAATCCTCACCACTGTAGGAGCTGTAAAGCTAGGCAATATTTCTAACGATTTCATCGTAAGTTCCCACGCATTAGGTATTAATGGTCTGTTGAAATAAGCATATGTTTGACTATCGTAGGCTTCTAAAGATATATAAAGTTGGCTTGGCTCTTCTTCCAAACTAGCCAGCACATCAGGTCTTATACCCCTAGTAACTAAGAAGGTGGATAGCCCACGCTTATGAAATTCACTGATAAGTTCTGATAGCCTTGGATATAACGTAGGTTCCCCGGTAAGGCTTATAGCTACATGCTTAGGATCTGTAGCCTCTGCAAACATCTCTTTAGAAGTCCTGTTCCTATATCCGCTAACTGTTCTCTTATGTTCAAGTATTGCTAACTCGACAATAAATTCCGGGTCATCAACATATGGTAACCTAGTTAAGTCGTCACCCAATGAACCCATATCCTGAGGCCTCATTCGCCAGCAATGAAGACACGAGTTCCAGCACCAAAGAACTGCTGGAGACATCTGAATGCATCTGTGGGACTCTATACCGTAAAACTTACATTTGTAGCAGAACCTACCGTATACGAGAGCATTATGAACCCACAAACACTTCTTGACAGCAGTATGTGCGCCTATGAGATGGTACTTCTGCTCCTTTAACCTTTTCATACACTCAGTGTATATGTCGGTAGCTATCTGCATTACTCCCCGACTTACACAAGCGGTACCAGGTTTATAAGTTAAAGTAATAGTTTATTTATTGGGTTGTCATCTAATGAAATCCGCAGTTATATGCCACGGCGATTGCGACGGTATTATAAGTGCTTTTCTCTACATAAAACATTTTTTACGAGATACGTATCCAAGTAATACTGAATTAATATTCACACAACCCTGGAGAGCACATCTCGATATTAAGAAAGTCCCGAAAGAACTAAGCGAATTAGTAATGCTAGATATAGCCCTAAGTAAAGATATTGTCAGTTGTATGATTCCACTAGCGTCTAAAGCTAAAATCGTTGTTATAGACCATCACGTAAGTAGTGAAGAGTTTGTAAACGAATTAAGCAGAACCGGTGCGAAAATCATATGGAGTAAAGCAACGTCAACCCCAAAACTCATGAATGACACCTTAAAACTCGTTACAAATCCCTACGAAACCATGTTGATTAAGGTAGCCGATATTTGTGAAGGTGTTGAAGCTCAGGATGAATTAAGTAATGTAGCTGATTTGATAAAATTATCAATAGCTAGGGACCCAGGTGACACGGATTTCCTTAAGTTCTTAATAAGATCTATGTTAAACGGATATAACATAGCAAGCCTTAGTGAGGTTATTAAGCGTGCTTCCACAGCTAAATGGTTACTTAATAAATTACTTAAACTTATGAGGGATAGATCTATATTAGTTGGTGATTATTTAATAACAACTCTTACGTCATCTGAGTCAAGGATCTACGCCGGATTATTAGGTATAGCATCTACGGAATTCACTAAGGAAATGAAGAAGGACGTTATCCTTATTAGAGAGGAAGAGGGTAAAGTAGTTATTACTATTAGATCATCCAAGAGAAACGCCTTACATTTATGTAAAGTTATTGCGGAAAAACTAGGAGGTAAGTACGGTGGACATGTTGAAGCTGCTTCCGCCACTTTAGCCAACATACCATTAGAGAAAGTACAAGTAGGTATACTTGAGGTGGTTAAAAGCGCTAGAAGAACTCATGTTAACTAATGTTGAGTGGGGAATGCTTCAAGAACTATTGAAAAAGAACTATAAATTAAATACCATATTATTGGTTGGTAGCTGTGAAGTAATGTACGAGGGGAGAGCGTCTAGCAGAGCGTCTGAGGCGCGTAGATTAATCATAATTAAAGAAGATGGTTCCTTAATAATTCATGAAAGTTCAGGCATCGAACCGGTTAACTGGCAACCTAACGCATTAATAACTTCCAGCATATCGGAAAATTCCTTCATAATCACTGCAACAAGGAATAAACCCAGAGAAATCGTGAAGATATTCATTAAAGATAGACCCCATCTAATGATATTTAAGTTGAGAACCGGTGCTTTCATGATTAAAGGAACAGAAGACGACATGATAAATTATATAGCATGCAATCCCTCAATAATTGAGGATGAAGCCAAATTAGTAGCTAAGGAATTCGCAACGCCGCATGGTAGAATAGACTTAATTTTAAGAAGTGCTAGAAATGAATTAATACTTGTTGAATGCAAAAGAGGTGAAGCAGACTTAGATGCCGTACACCAATTAATTAGGTACGTAGAATATTATAGAGACATAGGTCTTAATGTTAAAGGAGTTATAGCATCTCCTTCAATCACACCTCAAGCATATAAACTACTTCTTAAAAATGGTTTAAACTACGTCAAGTTAGAACCATCAAATGAGAAAATAAAGTAATTCCCGGAGTTAGTGCTATTATACTATCAACTCATCTTTTTAAATTCTTCATGATAATTCATTATGGGCGGGATCGTGAGCAACAACGAAGTCATTGAGAAGTTTTTCTACCCTAACTCAGTAGCAATCGTAGGGGCCTCCAGGGACCGTGGTAAAGTAGGATATCAATTACTGTATAACTTAATGAGTAGGTATAAAGGTAAGGTATATCCTGTAAACCCATATGTAGATAATGTTTTAGGAATTAAGGCCTACCCATCTGTTAGAGCCGTTCCTGAAACTATAGATTTAGCAGTTATATCTGTTCCAGCCCCTTCGGTTCCCTCAGTACTCGAGGATTGCGGCTTGAGAGGTGTTAAGAGTGTTATAGTGATTAGTGCCGGGTTTAAAGAACTCGGAACTTCAGAAGGTATTGAGGCCGAGAAAAAGATTGTTGAAATTGCTAGGAAGTATGGAATGAGGGTTATAGGTCCTAATTGTATGGGTGTTTACGTACCTAAAGTAGGTCTCAACACCACATTTCTGAACCCTGAAAGAATGGATTTCCCGTGCCATGGAAATATAGCATTTATATCTCAGAGCGGTGCCTTCGGGATTGCCGTACTTGATTGGGCCGCAATGAGGGGTATAGGAATCAGTAAGTTTGTTAGTTTAGGCAATAAATGCGATGTCGACGAATCTGATTTACTTAATTACTTAGTGGGCGATGACGACACCCAAGTCATTACAATGTATATCGAAGGTTTAGAGAATGGGAGGAAATTCGCCAATACGTTAAAGACCGTAACCCCAGTAAAACCTGTGGTAGTACTTAAGTCAGGTAGAAGTGAAGAAGGGGTTAGGGCAATATCATCACATACAGGTAGCTTGGCTGGAGCAGATATAGTATATGATGCAGTCTTTAGACAATACGGTGCACTCAGAGCCGCAGGAATGGATGAGTTGTTTGATATCGCGCTTTCATTATCACTTCAACCTCCTGCGAAGGGAAATAGAGTCGGGATCCTCACAGTTGGTGGTGGTTCAGGAGTCATGGCTACAGATGCTGCCGTTAACTTAGGGTTAAAAGTACCTAAACTCTCAGAACGTACTGTAAATAAACTTAGAGAGTTCCTTTTACCAATAGCTAGCCCCTTCAACCCAGTAGATGTAACTGGGTCTGCTAGGGATGAACACCTCATTAATGCCGTAGAAGTTTTAATGCGCAGCGGTGAAGTAGATATCATAATATGGATCCCTTACTTTATGGCTCCCGGGATTAGTAACGATCTTGCAAAGAACTTTACATCAGTAGTTAAATCAATAAATAACGAATTAAGCACACCTATACCCATAGTTGGTGCAGCAACAGGGGGTAGGCACACAATTAAGTTATCCACTATAGTTGAAAGTGAAGGAATACCCATGTATCCCTCCGTAGAGAGGGCTGCTAAGGCCGCATGGGCGCTCTACAAGTATGGGCAATGGTTAATAGATAATAAAGCATTTAATGATTATATATCGCTATATTTGAAACGAAGTAAGAATCACTAAAAACTTAATTGCATAACCTATATTTTAGCCCTAAGCGGTATTTCGTTCAATCCTTTCTTAGCCAATTCCCTCCTAACGATACTCACACCTTTAACCATAGACTCTAGCTTAGCTCTAGCTACACTTCTAGGAAGTAACTTAAGACCGCAATCAGGATTAATATATACATACTCAGGGTCTATGAATGTAAATACTTTAGAGATAGCTTGAGCAACCTCTTGAGGTTCCTCAACCCTTCTACTATGTACGTCTATAACACCGAAACCCAACTCCTTTGTTAAGCCTTTTATTATCTCTAAATCTCTAAATCCCCTATTAGCGAATTCTAATGCGTACTGAGTAACCTTCAAAGTATCAAAATATGGTTTAAGGATATTATAATTGCTATAACATACGTGTAAACCTATTTTAATGTTAATACCTTCAATTGATTTATTAATAGCTTGTACAGCCCACTCCATTTCCTTAGGATGTGTTGTTAAGGCAGGCTCATCGACTTGGACAAATAAAGCACCCGCCTCCTCTAACTTCTTGAGCTCCGTGTTTATTATAGTTGCTAACTCGAAAGCTAATTCCTCTTTACTTTCGTAGTACTCGTTGAAGCTCCAATCAGCTATGGTATAAGGTCCAGTTATTGTGACCTTTATAACCTTCTTGGAACTATGTGTCTTAGCAAATAAATATTCATCAACTACCATGGGCTTTATATAGGATAGTTTCCCTATAACGGCGGGTTTCCTAAAGAAGTTATTTCCCCAGACCCTCACAGGTCCGTAGAATTTAAATCCATTAATTCTTTCGGCGAAGTATTCAACCATTTCATCTCGACGCATCTCCCCATCAGAGGGGATATCTATACCGACCATCTCATGATCTCTTAAGACTGCAATAACTGCATCATCCATAGCCTCATTCAAAGAATCTGAGTCGTATCTGCCTGCCTTAAAGCCTCTAATTATTTCCCTCAACCATTTTGGCCTAGGGTACGAACCGATTACTGTGGTCGGTAATATAGGTAAGTCCATTAAGCCTCACCTCTGACCTTATTATACAGAAATACAAACCTACCTAATTTCCTTAACTTTTTAACAGCAATAACTTCTGGGATGAAGTCCATTGGTGCGTTATTAGTAATGAATAACTCGTTTAAATTGAGCTTTGAAAACCTACTAACATACCAGCCTACGCTTCTATTTTTCTCGATTAAGGTATTTCTAGAGTCATATACGCCAATAGCCAATGAGTCGAATTCCGAAAAGTAATTCATACATTTGCTATAATCGTCGGTTGCTTTCAAATCAATACCTACTATATACCTCGATAGATATAGGAGAAACTCTAAATTCCTACAAGCGCTGCCGAAGTAAGTTTGAAGCCATAACTTAACACCTACCTCTCTAAATATTTGCGAAATCAATTCAATACCATATAATTTAATCCTACTATCTACCCTTTCATAAGTAAGTTCAGGCTCATGGATCTCAACAAGGTTTGCGCCATAGTTCTTTAATTCTTTAAGTAATGGGAGTAAAACATCATAGGCATAGTCCCTGACTAGATCTTCGATGCCATTGTAATAATTATTTACTGAATTTATAGCGAGTGTTAGGGGCCCGGGAAGAACAGCCTTTAAAACATGTGTTGAGTGCTTACCCGCAACTTCATTAAGTATTTCCATAGATTTCTTATACCAAGTAGGTATAGGACAGTCACTCTTCAATTTAATCTTACCGACTACTTGAGGTGCTCTAAAGAAGAAATTATTCTCGTAAAACCTATATAGACCATCAACCTTAACACCATCAATGTAGCTAATTAATGGATTGAAAATATCATCCCATCTAAGCATTCCGTCTGTGAAGCATTCTATCCTAGAGGAGACTAATAATTTAAATAATTTCCGTGTGTATGTTTCGTACCCAGCTTCAAGTCTCTCGTAATCTATCTTACCCGAATTAAACCTACCTACAAGTCTAGCCAATCCTCTAGGTCGGGGAAAACTGCCGACCGTAGCGGAACGTATTCTAACCATGCTAGCACCCTATACCTTATAAAGTTCTATAATATAATTATTTTTAAAATTCTCGTAGCCACTTACAAATCCAAAATATCACTACTGTTAATACTAATAACATTAATTAATTAGTTTACTATACTTCAACAGGTGATTTTATGGTCATTAGGAAAGCCTTAACTATAGCTGGGAGTGATTCAGGCGGCGGTGCTGGCATTCAGGCCGATTTAAAAACATTTGCTGCGTTAGGTGTTCATGGAATGTGCGTGATTACCTCAATCACTGCTCAAAACACTTACGAAGTTAGAGCAGTGCATGATGTACCTCTAGAAATTATTAGATCTCAATTTGAGGCTGTAGTCGAAGATATAGGTGTTGACGCTGCTAAAACAGGGATGCTAAGCAATTCCGAAATAATAGAATTAGTGGCTTCATTAATAAAGAAATATAATATAACTTTAGTTGTTGACCCAGTAATGGTTGCTAAGAGCGGTGCACCATTACTGAGGGAAGATGCCGTCAATACATTGATTAATAAACTCATACCTTTGGCTACAGTAATAACGCCGAATAAACCTGAGGCCGAAAAACTGTCCGGGAAACAAATAAAAGACTTAAATGATGCCAGACTAGTTGCTAAGCAATTAGTTGACGGCTTAGGTGCTAGAGCCGCAGTTGTAAAGGGTGGGCATATGAGTGATGTAGAAAGTATTGACATCCTGTACTTTGATGGTAAATTCTACGAACTTAAAGCTCCAAGAATAGAGAGTAAAAACACGCATGGTACGGGTTGTAGCTTTTCAGCAGCAATTACTGCAGAATTAGCAAAAGGTAGGACCATCGTAGAGGCTGTGAAAACCGCCAAAGAATTTATAACAACAGCAATAGCGTATGGTTTACCAATAGGAAGGGGTCATGGACCAGTAAACCCTACTGCATGGCAATTAATACCTTCAGAAAAGTATAGGACCCTGAAAATGTTAAAGGACGCTATAAATACGCTTGAAAGCCACAGTAGTTACTTCATCAATCTAATCCCCGAAAGCCAATCTGAAGTAGTTATGGCACTTCCGCAACATTACGTAAAAAGCGTAGATGATATAGCTGGGATACCGGGCAAAATTAATAAGGTCAAAAATAAGGTTAAGATAGTCGCACCGCCTGAGTTCGGGGTCAAATCATACCTCTCCGAAGTATTAATAAGAATAATGAATACTTACGATGAGATCCGTGCTGCAGCAAGTATAATCTACAATGAATTACTTAATGAAGTGATGAAAGAATTAGGACTTAATGTGATGTATTTAAGGGACAAGGATTCCTACTTAGAAATTATAACCAAAAACTCGATAAGTACGGAGGGAAAAAGAAACTTACCTGATGTACTAATCTATGAAGGAGGTTGGGGTAAAGAACCCCTAAGTATTGTAGTAGGATCTGACGCCCTTGACGTGGTCAATAAACTACTAAAGATCGCGGAAGTTTATAACAAAAAATTACTTAATAAGAAATGATTTTATATGTGGAATTTATTACCAATAATGTTGCTCTATTCAATTTCTACTCTACAATAATTAATTGAAACGTTAATAATTGTACTTATATTTAAATTAAACTAGTTTATTATAAGGTAGATAGTATGGCTTCAGACGAATTATATGATACCATAGTTATTGGAGCAGGTATTGCTGGCTTATCATCAGCGATCTACACATGTAGGCTTGGTTTAAAAACAGCTATTATCTCAATCGATATCGGGGGGCAATTAACATACGCAGGTTCTATTGAGAATTATCCAGGTTTTGAAGCTTTATCCGGCCTCGAACTAGTGTTTAAGGTTCGTAACCAAGCTAAGTCTTTCGGTGCAGAAATAATCATTGATGAAGTCGTCGAATTATCTAAGGAAGGTAATATATTCATAGTTAGGACTAAAGGAGGGCGAATATTTAAGTCTCTATCAGTTATAGCTGCCTGCGGTAAAGCTCCTAAGAAATTAGGTATAGAAGGTGAAGACAAGTTCGTTGGTAGAGGCTTAAGTTACTGCGTTATTTGTGATGGACCCTTCTATAAAGGTAAGAGGGTTGTTTTAATCAGTTACGGAATTAAAGGTATTGAGGGTCTTGAGCTTTTAGCTCCTATCGCTTCTGAAGTACATTACGTTACTAGTATGAAGCATGATGAGAGCCTCGAAGTAGCTAAAAAATTCAATAACGTTAAAACCTATCCAGGATACCATCTCACTAATCTATCAAAGACTGACGGCATATTTAAATTAACCCTAGTAGGTAACGATAATTACATTAAGGAATTAGAAGCCGATGGTGTCTTTATTGAGTTAGGGTTTGAGACAAGAATTAATTTCCTTAAAAAATACGTTGACGTCAATAATAAGGGAGAAATAGTAGTAGGAAATTACTGCGAAACTAAGGTTGAAGGTTTATTTGCTGCTGGAGACTTAATAGATACTCCATATAAGCAGGCGGTTATTGCTGCTGCTACCGGGGTGGTTGCTGCCCTAAGTGCTGTCAACTATGTGAATAAGATTAAAGGTCGTGGTGAAAGCTTTAGAGCTGATTGGGGGAAGAAAACCTCAGTAACTAAGAAGAAAGCCTTCAGACTTCAATGATCTTACTCACATTAATTTAAAACATCAACACGAACATGCCTTAATGGTGTTGATTAGTATGGATAGTACCGAACGAATTAAAGAATTAATTAAAGAGTTCCTAGTGCTCATAGGCGAGAATCCTAATAGAGAAGGCCTAGTTGAGACACCTGATAGGGTTGCCAGAATGTGGTTTAATGAACTTGCTGCAGGTTATAGAACAGACCCTGATGAAGTATTCAAGTACTTCAATGCTGATGATGATTACGAAAAACATGAAGACTTAATCATTGTTAGGGACATTCCCCTAAGGAGTATGTGTGAACATCACTTACTACCGTTCTTCGGGTACGTACATATTGCGTACATACCTAATGATAAAATGATAGGTTTTAGTAAACTCGCGAGGTTAGTGGATGTATTCGCAAGGAGACTTCAGATTCAGGAAAGATTAACAAGCACCATAGCAGATTTTATATATCAGAGGCTCACGCCCAAAGGCGTAATGGTTGTCGCAGAGGCTTATCACACATGCACCATTATTAGGGGTGTTAAAGAACCAATGTATATGATCACACGCTCAACTAGAGGCGTATTAAATAACGATATCTCTAGAACGGAGGTCTTAACTCTAATGGGTTTAAGCAAAAGATTTTTGTTCCAAGAATCCGAGTAAGTAATTTTCTGTAATACAAATACTATAAATTTTTAAGTTATTATATAATGTTTATAGAGTTTAATTAGAAACTAACAAATTTAAAATTTTTATATGATTATTACCTCTATGTATTAGGGGAAACATTGCCTGAAGTAAGAAGAGTTCAGAAATTTGGCAAATCTACTTTAATGGTTTCCTTACCCGCCGAGTGGGTTAAGAACGTAGGTTTAAAATCAGGTGATGTTATAGGTATAGAAGCCCTTGATGATGGTTCCTTAAGAATAGCACCACTCGAACTTATGGGTAGAAAGAAAGAGAAATATGTAGAAATACATCTTCAGGAGGAAGGTAATGAAAACTTACTTATAAGGTCCCTTTACGGGCTCTACCTCCTCGGATACGATAAAATAACCGTCAAGTCCTTCGGAGGTTTTTTATCTAGTAATTACCTTAAAAGTATTCGAAGCATGGTTAAGAACTTTATTGGAGCAGAAATAGTTGAGCACACCCCTGAGAGTGTAACCCTACACATACTTATCGATCCTTCTAAATACTCAGCTCTATTACTTATTGAGAGAATGGTTAATATTATTAAATTAATGATACAACATATAGCTACTTCAATACTTAATAAGCAGCTAAAAATTCTTGAAGAAGTTATAGAGTTAGAAAGCGAGTTAGATAGGCTATATGGTCTTGCAGTTAGGCAGTTAGTACTTTCACAAAACGATAAGAACATAATTAAGCATTTAGATGTTAAACCATCACTTGTAACGGAATATAGGTCTATAGTAAAGTCTTTAGAGGATATAGGTGATTCTCTAGCTCAAATAGCCACCATATTATCTGAAATAAGTGAAGACGTCTTAACTAAGATAAGTTTTCATAAGGATGTTTTTAAGGAATGCATAGATACTTTATCCTTAATAGTGGATAGGATCTTAAAAGTTTTGGAGAGCCCTGAACTCTACTTAGCTAATAGTGTCCTAAACCTAACTAATGAATTCAACACGCATTTAAGTAAATATAAGTTAATCATTTTTAGGTCATTAGGTCTTGATGAGAGCTATGTAGTAGTTCGTGAAGTCATAGATAAGTTAAATATTGTAAGTAAGAAGCTTGAGGATGTAGCTGAGACAGTGTTTGATATATCCATCGAGAAATCTGGGACGGAAATTGATTTAAGGAAGATCCAGTACTGATCCCTAGGTGATCTGAGCATGTATTCATCGAGGATTGCAGGTTTTTATAAATTAAGTGTTGATGAGAGGGCTAAGATTATTAAGGAGCTCGTTGGATTAACGGATGACGAATTAAATTTAATTAGGACAAGTAAGATGGGTTTAAGCTTAGCTGATAAGATGATTGAGAACGTAATAGGTACTTTCGAACTTCCTCTGGGGGTAGCCACTAATTTCCTGATCAATAATAAGGACTATCTAATCCCTATGGTGATTGAGGAGCCTTCCGTTGTGGCGGCTGCCTCTAACGCTGCTAGGATGTGTAGAGAAGGTGGCGGCTTATTTGCGATAAGTACTGAATCAATTATGTTCTCACAAATTCAATTAGTTGGTGTTGCATCACCGCATACAGCTATTATGAAAATACTTCAGAATAAGGATGAGATTCTGAGACTTGCTAACGAGAAAGATCCTATTTTAAATAGTTTAGGGGGAGGCGCTAAAGACTTAGAGGTTAGATTAATTAATAGCTCAGTAGGTCCTATGATCGTAATTCACTTAATAGTTGATGTTAAGGACGCTATGGGTGCTAACGCTGTTAACACTATGGCTGAAGCCGTCGCTCCATACATAGAGAAGATAACGGGCGGAAAAGTACTCCTAAGAATAATATCAAATTTAGCTGATAAAAGATTAGTGAAGGTTTGGACTAGAGTACCTAAGGAAGCTGTAGGCGGTAACGAAGTAGTTGAAGGAATAGTCTATGCTTGGGCCTTTGCTGCTGCAGACCCCTACAGGGCTACTACCCATAATAAGGGGATAATGAATGGTGTCATTGCTGTAGGACTAGCAACAGGTCAAGACACACGTGCATTAGAAGCTGGTGCTCACTCGTACGCTTCAAGGTCAGGTAGATATACCACTCTATCTACCTGGGAAAGAGATGAGAACGGAGATTTAATTGGGTATTTAGAGATGCCTATGGCGGTAGGAATAGTTGGAGGTGCCACTAGAGTGAACCCCATAGCTAAGATATCCCTCAAGATCTTAGGGGTTAAGACAGCTAAAGAATTAGCCGAGGTGATGGGTTCTGTAGGTTTAGCGCAGAACTTAGCTGCATTAAGAGCTCTCGCAAGTGAGGGCATTCAAAGAGGTCATATGAAGTTACATGCTCGGCAGATAGCAATAGCTGCTGGCGCTATTGGAGATGAGGTGGATAAAGTAGTTAATGAAATGATTAGAGAAGGTGTAATAAGGATAGATAAGGCTAAGGAAGTATTAAACAAGTTGAGGAGTGGCCAAAAATAATTATCGATCTACAACGTTTTAAATTATGGTCTCCAAATAAGAGCGCTTCATCCTTAAAAACGCTTTATACCTATCAATGGATTTTGTTTCATCAGCCTTTATGCCGCGGAACTCAGCTAGGTAAGTACTTGTCAGACCAGCTATTTGAGACCCGTAAAGTATTTTAGATAGCAAGTCATTACCAAGGAGTTTCAAGATATACACCCCTACCTCAGACTCATTAAGATAATCCACCGCAAATTCTATAATAGGATCTTCATCCCAAATAATTAGAGCCTTGATTATATTCCTATCTACAAGTTTTTCCCAACCGACAATATCATTATGTGCCCATTCAGGTATTACCTCTACTTTAGCCATCATTTTAGAATTTTCGTTTAATTCATCCTTAAATCTAAGTGCTAACGGATAATATCTGAAGTTAGATATTATTACAGGTATCGAATCCTTTAAGAAATCAGCTAATTTCTTCGAGACATCAATAGTCAAATCTTTGAAATTTAGAACCTCTAATAACTTATCAAACCCGTCAACCAACTTTATTCCGTAGATATCTAGAACCTTAATAGTTGCTATGAGGAGTTGAGGAAAAGCGACCCTAGGAAGTAAACCACCATCAACGATTAAATGAGGTACATTCCTACTTTTAGCTATTTCTACTAACTTACCACCTGAAGACACCACACAGACCTCAGCACCTAAATCCAAAGACTTCATAACTACGTTTAAGGTTTCTAACGTATTGCCAGAGTAACTAATACCGCATACTAAGGTTTTAGAGCTGACCCAGCTCGGCGGTTTGAAGTCCTTAACTACTGTTACAGGTATTTCAGACTTATCATATAATAACGTGTAAATTACATCGCATACTATTCCAGAACCACCCATACCTGCGAGTACTACCTCACTAAAATCCTTACCTCTAGGCGATCCCTGCACGACATAATTTATTACTTTTAAAGCTGACTCGTACCACCTAAGGTAAGTAGTTTCCAAAGTAAAAACAGCCCCCGATATCTAGTTAATGACAACCATTAAAAGCGTTGCTAGGTATTTAATCCGCACTTACTCGAGTAGTAGATATTTTCTGCCTCACAACACCTAAAGCTAATGCAACCCCATAAATTATTGACTCAGGTTTGGGAGGGCAGCCAGGGACCTTAATCGTGGGTGGTTCGTTAATTCCGTAATCCTCCTTTAAGATCCTATATAACTCATCAAGACCTCCAATAGTTGAATACGTATCATACCAGATACCGCCTCCGCAAGCACATGACCCTATAGCTAAGACTAACTTAGGCTCAGGCACAGCCAACAAAGCCTCTACAACCTTAGGCAATACCTCCCTAGTTATCGGACCTGTTAAAAGTAACGCATCTGCATGCCTAGGTGATGCAACCAATTTAATACCGAATCTCTCAACATCGTGGTAGGGTGTCAACACATCAAGTATTTCTATATCGCATGAGTTACAACCGCCTGTATTTAGATGAAATACCCAAATACTCTTGCCAAACACACTCATTTTAAAACACCTACTGACTGTATCAATGAGTTGATACTGTTCCGTCTTTTGCACTCGGGGCATAAATCCACATTCTCCAAAACATTTTCACCAAACTTACTTAGAGTATGGTTAAGATGTTTTGAAGTTGTGAAAGGTTTACCACACACCGGGCATTTAGTAAACTTAATTTCAATCGTGTAGACTACATCACCCTTATAAGCTAGTTCAAATTCCTTAGTTACCTTAATAGCCGATACTGGACAAACATCAGCGCATCTTCCACAGAATATACATCTGCCTACACGGTATTCTAATCTTCTAACACATTCATTAACATCATCCACTATCTTTATCGCATCCGGGGTGCATACGTTAGCACATGCTGTACAGCCTATACACTTACTTGGATCGAATTCCGGTAACCCTCTAAACCCTTCAGGAACCTCTACGTGTTCGAAAGGGTATTTCTTAGTTACTACTCCTACTTCTAATGCTGTTTTAATCCATGATAACCTACTCAAGGCTTCCACCCCTTAGCAAGAGCTCTAAGGTCTACTTTAAATTTCTTACCGCTACGTACATCAACTACTAACAATCTATCTGTGCATGAGAAGCAAGGGTCTATGCTAGCAATAGTTAATGGAGCGTCGCTCAAAGGACATTCATATAACATAACTTTTAAAGCAGGAATGTTGTTATATGACGGAGCTCTTACCTTCCACCTATAGACCTTACTATATTTACCGGTTAATACGTAGTGAACATCCTCACCCCTAGGCGCCTCAACCCCGCTGAAACCCTCCTTATATTCGGGGACTTCCGCATTCTCAGCTAATATAGATCCTCCCGGCATCTTATCTAATAACTGCTTAACTATTTCAATGCTTTCGTAGACCTCCTCCACTCTCACCATAAGCCTAGACATGTTATCACACTCGCTATATGTCGGGACCTTAAAAGATACCTCTTTATAAGCAGCATAAGGATGATCTACGCGTACATCACGCTTAAGACCTGAAGCCCTAGCGACAGGGCCAATTACCCCATAACTAATAGCCTCTGATTTCGGTAGAATCCCACTACCCTCAAGCCGTTTAATAACTTCTTTAACAGATGTTAAGCTATTAATAAATTTATCGTATTCGTTCTTAACCCTATCAAGGATTTTAAGGACTTTCACAACTGAATCCTTATTAATATCTCTTCTAACACCACCAACTAGGTTGAGTCCATAATTCTTCCTATTACCTGTGAGGGCTTCAGCTAAATCCATTATAGGCTCTCTAATTCTCCATGCATGCATAAACCCTGTATCGAATCCTAGAACATGACATGCAACACCTAACCATAATAGGTGGCTATGTAACCTCTCAATCTCTAGTATCAGCGACCTTATATACGATGCTCTCTCAGGTATTTCAATCCCTGACGCACCCTCAATAGCCTGGCAGTAACAAACATTATGTACAAACCCGCATATACCGCATATCCTCTCAGCTACGAAGGGAATCTGATTGTAAGTGAGTCTAGACTCACCTAACTTCTCAATTCCTCTATGTACGTGAAAGCCTCTGTACTCAACCCCTACTACTGTTTCACCCTTAACGTGGAGTTCGAAGTACTCAGGCTCATGTAGTAGTGGGTGGTAAGGCCCGTAGGGCAGTGCGACAACGTCTTCAGACCTTATCGGGGTGTATTGAATGGGGCAGTCGAGTTGCGGCCTAGTCTGATAGTTGAACTCCTTCCTAAGCGGGTTCACACCATCAGGCCACCCATCAGGTAGTACCAACTTACGTGGGTCTGGATGGTTTAAGAAGTTAACACCGATTAAGTCTCTTACCTCACGCTCACCCCAATCAGCACCCTTAACTATGGGTGTTATAGACTGCAGGTTAGGTTCTTCAGGATTTAACCTAACCCTAACCAATACATATGTTTTCAGGGAGTCTAAGCTGAAGACGTACGTAGTGTGGAGAGTCTCATCCGCGTTACGGACATCACTTCCAACCACTACCGTGTATATCCCGCCCAGCCCATCCGTGATCATCTTAACCACATCTACCAGGTCTTCAGGTCTTACATCTACTACAACGTTACCGTCATTAATTACTTTATAACTGCCTACCTTACCGTCTAACGCTTCTAGGACGGCCTTCATCGCATCCACTCTACCACCATCTACTAATAGATCCCGCGTATGAGTTATTAAAACCCTACTACCGCTAAGGCGAGTGCTATGAGAGGTATTAAGGTATATCTCTTAATAGACATGAGCGCATGGATGACCCTGTACCTTCCGTGGATGGCTGACGCCGCACCTAGGGAGATGTAGACAACAGTGCTTAATAATATCATCAGCGCGGCATTCACCAAGTATTTAAATCCTTCAATACTGATCACTGACGTCACCGTAAATACTATCGGGCCAAAGGCAACTACCGTGAATAATGAGGATATTAAGAACCTCCTAACTAGATTACCTAAGATTATGAATGCGAGCAGAGGTCCACTGTACTCAACCATATATCCCGACGCTATTTCAGGCTCCGCCTCAGCTATGTCGTAGGGTGTTCTCGCAGATTTTATGAAGGCGTAGTAGAGGAGTGCTACGTACGCGATGAGTATTGACGGCTGCACTATTAAGTCGGTGGAGATCGTGTACATCCTTAGACTGCCATGCTTAAGTGATATTACAGCTAAGCTTATGCCTAGGAGGAGTTCTGAGGTTAGGATTAGTGATAACTCCCTACTAGAACTTACCTCAGTAAATGGGTTGCCTGACGCTAACCCGCCCAATAACACAATTAGTGAGGAGAACACTATTAAGTATATTAGTAGGAGGAGGTCGCCTTCAAAACTTATGAAAGCACTTAAGGTGTAGGGTATTAGGGTAAGAGCTACGAAGCTAATGAAGAAGCTTGCGGGAGGGGCTAGGACGAACAATACAGAAGCGGTTGAAGGTATAAGTAATTCCTTCTTAAACAACTTCACTAAGTCGTAATACGTTTGAGTTACTGGTGGACCCACCCTACTCTGTATTTTAGCCCTCACGTACTTACGCTCCACGCCGTCGAGGATGGGTGTAATTAAGGTTAGTAGTAGAGCTACTAGTAATGCCATTAAGTATTGGAGGGCCATCTCAACCACCGTAGGCGGTTAAAACAGTTAGTAGTAGTAGTAAGATGGTTATGGTTACTAAAGCTGTGGGTAGGTAGGTATCTACTGCGTCGTAGGAACTTGCCAACGTTACAAACCACCTTCTTAGTGGGTTTATAACTGACCTATGTATGTGGTCCCTTAAGACGTAGACGAAGTTGTAGGTATTTTCGAATTCTGTGTAGTATGAATGTGCGTTTAAGCCTAACTTCCTAGGCAGTAAGTCCTTAGTGCCGAAAGTCCATAACGGAGTGAGTCTGAGCTTATGCCTTCTCATCAAGTATGCGGTAACGAGTACTGATACGAGGATGCCGGAGATCAGTACGGAGAAGACGTATAATGCTGGTATAATGTCTGAGGTGATAACGCCTACGTAGCTTACGTCATATGCGGCTATACTACTAACTACCGAGAACGTCATATTAAGCGGTATGTAGTAGAAAACTCCTAACGCCACACACAGCGATGCTAGTAGGATCATGGCTAGGGTCATAGGTGGGGGTGCCTCCCTAACACTGCTTAACGGTACGTCCTTAGGGCTTGAGAGGTAGGCCCTCGCTAAGTACTTAGTAAATGCTGCAGTTGTTAACGCGCTAGCAAATACTGCTACGGCCGCATAAAGTGCAAGCACTGAGTTCCCTGAGATTAGGAGTGGAATGAGTATGAGCCACTTACTTATAAATCCGTTTAGCGGCGGCATACCTGAGATGGCTAGGGAGCCTACTAACCCGGTAGCGTATGTGATGGGCATTGCCTTAGCCAGACCACCTAGTAAGTTTAAATTCCTACTATTAGTGCCGTAGATCAGGCTCCCAGCAGTTAGGAAGAGGAGTCCCTTAGAGATTGCGTGGTTTAAGGTGTGGAGGAGTCCTGCGGAGAAGGCTATGAAGCCTAGGTAATTCGGGTATAGTGTTAGACCGCCTCCAATACCTAAGAATATATAGCCTATTTGAGCCACACTCGAATACGCCATTAACCTCTTAGAGTCTGTCTGAGTTAAAGCCATTAACGTCCCGTAAATTGTTGAGGCCGCCCCTAAGGAGGCAAGTACTAAACCAAGTACGTAGTAATTAAGGCTTAGTAGGATGACTGCAAACCTAATTACACCGTATACTGCTGTCTTAATCATAAACCCGCTTAGGAGGGCTGATATGTTCGAAGGTGCTTCTGGATGGGCGTCTGGCAACCAGCTATGCATTGGTACTAAGGCCGCCTTAATACCGAAGCCCGCCACTAGCAGTATCATGATTAGGTAGTGGACCGTAGGCTCTAGCACTAAGCCCTTCAACGCTGTGAAGTTTGTTGAACCGCCGATGAAGGATGCAAGCATTAAAGCTATTATCAATAAGCTGGAACCGGAGTACGACATTAGTATGTACTTTAAGGCCGCCCTCCTAGCTACCTCACTCACCTTCTCGTAGGAGATGAGGAAGAAGGCGGTAATACTCATTAATTCCCAAGAGATTATGAAGAGGATTACATCACTACTTATAATTACCAAATACATTGAAAGAAGAAACAGTGGGTAGAGGAATGAGTAGAGCCTTAAACTCTCGGTGTGGGCGTAACGTTTAAGGTATGAAATACCGTAGGTTGAGGATGCTAGGATGAGGATCCCTAACGTCATTATGAAGAAGGCTGATAATCCGTCAACACCCACGCTGAAGAATCCTGGAAGTATTTGTGAGGACCCTGCAAGTAGTCTAAGTCCACTACTTAAACCGCCTAATACTATGGAGTTAATAGATAGGTATATCATTAACGCACCTGCTGCCACTGATAGGGTTGATGATACGTAAAGTGATGTGACCCCTCCGAAGATGGGGGAGATAAAACAACTTAATAACAGTAAGTATAGTGGGTGTAGGACATCACCTAAAGTTAGTGTTAGGTTCAAATACTATTACCGTAAAGAAGATAGTATAAGAAGGGTAAATAAACGTTTATAATTAGCAATACGTCATAATAGCAAACATTAATATTTTAAATAAGTTAAGGTAATCGGGTACTGTTTTGAAATTAAAGCATGTTGAGGAACCGGTATGGATAAAGGAGATGGTTAAAAGCCTCAGTAAGCTCCTCACAGCTGAGGAGTCGAAGAGTAGGTCAAGGGGTGTTTTAATCTATAATAAACTGCCTCAGTACTTATGGGGTGCCTGGAGTGATGATTTAAAGAAGTTAAACGTTTCGTGGCAGGACTTCCTTAAAATACTGAGTAAGAATTCTGAATTAATCATTAATTGGGCGGTGAATGAGACTATTAGGTGGGATGAACTAATCAGTAAGTTGGAGGAGATACTCATCTCATACGGTAAAGTTACTGCGGGGAGGAAGGGAGTCACACTTGATAAGTTCTTAAAAGGTAGCTAAGCATCGTAGTAAGACCTAGTTAGATGTCCACGATCCTTCATTAGCTGCTACGCTTATTCATTCGTTAGGTACTGCTTCATGGTTTTCTTTAAAAAAATGTTAACTTGGTTTATGGAGGTGTTCTAATATCACGTCTTCCCTTAATTCGACTCCGAGGCCTGGTTCTTTAGGAGGTATTATATATCCTTCCTCCAACTTTATAGGTGTTTTCAATATTAGGTTATGAAAATCCATTACATTAAATTCCTGCATCAGGAAGTTAGGGCTGCATACGTCAAGTTGTGTTGTTGCTGCTAGGACTACCGGTCCGAAATACATGTGAGGAGCTATTGATGCGTAGTGCGCTTCAGCCATCGATGCTATCTTCTTAGACTCTAGTATCCCACCGCAACGTCCTACATCCATCTGAATTATCTGGGCTGCATGTTTCTGAAGCAGCTCTAAGAACTCGTACTTAGTGACTCTACGCTCGCCAGCAGCTATGGGGATTTTAGTATGTGCTGCCACCCTAGCCATCTCATCAACGTTTTCAGGAGGTACTGGCTCCTCAAACCACAGCGGGTTAAACTCCTCCAACATCTTAGCAACTCTAATGGCGCTGTAAGTTGTTAGCTGCCCGTGAGTACCTATACATATCTCGACGCCATCCCCTACAGCATCTCTAATACTTCTTAAGACCTTCCTAGCATGGTTTATCTCCTCTATCGAGATGTCCCTAGGACTCGGGTATAGGGGTGGGAACGGATCGAGCTTCAACGCCTTAAACCCCCTCCTAACAACCTGCAATGCCTTATCAGCCGCCTCCTCAGGCGTTAACCTCCTCCAACCCTCCCCCTCAGGGATGTAGGAATAAGCTTTAAGCCTCTCATTATAGACACCGCCTAAGAGGTTGTAGATAGGCTGCCTTAAGTACTTCCCTATAATATCCCAGCAAGCTATCTCAATAGCGCTGACTGCAGACATAACCGTTAGGTCCGGATGCCTGAAGTCGTGGTCGTAAGTATACATCCTATGCATTAGGTGCTCAATCCTAAACGGATCTGAACCAACCACGTAACGCCTACATAGATCCTCTAATAACTTAACGTTGGACACCTCCCTACCAACAGCAGCTAACGCTGTAAGCTCACCCACACCCTCAACACCCTCATCAGTAACGAGTTTCAGAAACGTCCAATAACGCCCACCCCTATATGGAGGAGTAGTCTCAACCACAAACACCTCAAACCCACTAACCCTCAAATTAAAACCCCACAAACCTATACACAACCAAACATATAAATACCCTCCAAACCCCAACAACAGATTAAAACCGCGTCCCCCAAGCTAAGAATATACAGCATTGAAAACAATACGTAAATTTCACTCACAATAAAATTGGAAACCATCCCACCATAACGAGAACATGCCACCCAACCCTAACAGAATTAGAGGGGATACCCTATATATTGACTGAGTAATTAATTACATAACACGTTAATTTAATTAACTAACTACCTACATACATGACCTCCTAAACTTTACGACGTAATTAAGTAAGTAATTACGCCACAGATCTCAGCTGAGGTACTGCCCTACGGAACGGGCCAGACAAGATATGCGGATATCTCAGTAACGCATCCAAAGTCAGTAAACCCACCTGCCACAACCTCCACCCATAACTAACTAGTCAGTAGAGGGGGAGGGTTTGAAGGATTAAGCCTCTCCATACTCTCCCTATATACTGACATCATCAGTGATGGGTTCTCCGTATGTATGGGTATAAACGCTTTCGGCTTGAATACACCTACTAATTCGCTTAGCTGATGTGGTAGGTAGTGCCCTGAAATCCTTAGCCTGTAGACCTCAAATCCGAAGATATTTAACCACCTAGCTATGACACCTTCCTCAACCTCCTTTACCGTCTCCTTAGGCTCCGGATCCATTAGAATGACTGCAGAATTCGTAAACCTCCGCTCCTCACTCCACAATTTAAGCTTCCTAAGGATTTCTAAAAACGCTACAGGCTCTATTACTATGATGTAGTCCTTCCTCCGCTTAAACACCTCAGACAATTCAATAATATCCACATACGTTTGCGGGATTAAACCTACCTCTAGAGCTACACATATATTTTCTACCTGACGTCCCATCACCTTTTTTAAGTAGTCTACGGCCCATAGTAAACGCTTTGAAGATATAACTACCTGCTTACCGAACATGGGGGCAGAATCTAATATAAGTGTGAAAGCCTCCAGGTCCAGAGGATCTATAGATACTGCCACTAGGTCGTATGTCGATAGAGCGTATGTCAGTGATTCACGAAATACTTGAGGCGTTATTGGGAAGTGCTCTAATTCCATGCTGAAGTTCGTACCTTCAATTAACGCAACATCTATGCCGTCGATACCGAGTTTCCTGGGTACCTCCCTCAGGTCTTGAAAGTTGAGGGCGGTTAAAAAGTCGAGTCTAAGGTCACCGCTATAGAATAACGTTAGATTTTTACCTATATATAGAAAGGAATTCGCCGGATACGCACTATGCGATACGGGTATCGATACAACGCCGTAGCCGTCCTCAGATAGGTATCCCCTATCTGTGAGTTTAACACTATAGCTTGGCGGTAGATATGCTAACCAAGTAGTAGAGCCCTTATACCAAGTAAATAAGGTGTCTTCAGCTACCCGCACACTTGGGAGAACTACCTCAAGATCTGATGGCACTGCAGACAGAAGACCTACATGATCCATATGCATATGTGATATATACAGCGCTTCAGCTCCACTATAAACCTCTAAGCCAGGAATTATGCCTAAATCCCTAAGCTCAGCAACACCTAAAGGCTCCACCCTACCACTATAGAAACGTTTTAACTCCCGGAACCTTATACCGTTATCGAAAACTACCTTTCTATCACCATCTCTAACGACTATACAGTTCCCTCCGATTTCCCTCCAACCACCATATACTTCAATCTTAGCGTTACTATACTCAGACACTTTCTGTATAGGCGTGATTCCCTACCCCCACGAGTCTATATCTCCTCGCACCTACTTCAACCCATCTAACATTCCTAGCAGGGTTCCTGATGATTAGGAGCCTAGGCTTCAACGCTATGTTATAGATTATGTAGAGCCAATAGCCATCACCTAACATCTCCGAATACTTAAACTCTACTTCAGTAAGTTCTACCTGAATGCTATTATCGCTACGACCCTTAACCTCTATAAATCTTATCTCACCACTCCGAGGGTCGAAGCTCCGTATATCATAATGCTCAAACTTACTCACATCGGTAGGTTCACGACCACACCTACGTTCATACTCCATCGCGATCTCCATAGCCTTCCTCTCAACCTCCTCTACAACTACAGGTGGAGGAGCTCCACGAACTTCATATGCCCTCAGGAACAAGATCCTACCTAGGCACCTCACCTTAGGTTCTTGTACGTCTCGAGCTAAATCCTTCGGACTCCACGTACTGTGTTGATGGCTGAAACGACCTTCAACACTCCTTACGTAACTAGTAAACTGATTTAGTATTCTCCTCATAATGTCTTTAAACTTACTGGAGATCTTCATGAGAAGGTTGCCATCATCGTCTTGAACGCTACTAGCGACCCCAACAACATTCTTCAATATCTGCGCTAAAATCTGAAGGAGTTGAATACCTCGAACCTCATCGAATTTATTGCCCTTCCTCCTAACACCAACTACTTCACTATAGTAAGGTCTTCCACCAGCTTCGAGCTCAACCCTATAGAGAATTAGTTCATCAGCATCTATACCCTCATCAGACACGAGTAGTGTTAACTCGTCTTGAAGTTCAGGGACGTTTTTAAGCATGCTTAATAGAACTTTATATGTCTCTGAGACATTACCCTTTGCAATAACGTAGTCACCAGATCCAACGAAGATCTTATCCCCCCTATCATCTACGTCGAGGTTCTGTAGCTCTGCTACTGTGGTAAGTAGGTTGAGTAATGCCTTCTCAGCATGCGACCCGTAGATACCTCCAAGAACTTCATCTAGGAATTTACTAACCTTAATCTCTTTCTCACCTTCCTCACGTCTAACACGTTCAGAGTACTTCTTCAACGTCTGAAGCATGGCTATGATCTTCCCAACATACTCCTCTAAGCCGGTCCCTCCCCTACTTACGAACTCTAACCACGCCCTATACTCGCTAAACTGGACTCTCTCACCTCTCTCACCAGTCATAGGCACTAGGACTAGAAGGTCGGTATTATACCCTTCACCTCTAGCCTTAACCCCTAACATATCGATCTCAAGCTCCTCGCCTATCGGCACGCTACGCTCCACACCTGAGATATACCATGATAGGAGCTTCGCATAAAGTATCTCAAGCGCCTTCAAATCACTTTCCACCGATAGAAGGACAGTATAACTTATGACATCCTTCTTCTGACCTAACCTCCACACCCTGCCAATACGTTGCACAATTTTTATCGGACTCCATGGAGGTTCGTAATGCACTACAACATTCGCGTACTGAAGGTTTAGACCTTCCGAAGCCACATCGGTTGACACTAAGACATGTACGTAGTCTCTAGCTAACCATTCCTTCACATCCTCAATTGAAAACTCCTGCTTCTTCAAACTACTTAGCAGTACTGGAGGCTCAATACTATCCGACGTGATGAGTGCTACTCTATCACCCCAATAATTAGGCAACCTCTCCCTAAGCTTTTCAAATATGTATTTAGCCGTATCTCTAAACTCAGTAAACACAACAACTCTATCTCCTTTACTTAGATGAGTTTGAATGATGCTCACAAGGGTTTCCAATCTCGAATCACGTTCCCCAATAATGTTTTGAGCGAGTCTATGCATGTCGCTAAGGGTCTCCCTATCACGTTCGTCTAACAGCACAGAGCATCGTTCAGCAAAACTGTTTAAAATGTCATCAACGTCAACAGTCTTAGGTCCTAAAACCTCATCGTATTCCTCAAAACCTCCGTAACCGAGAATAGTTTCTATAAGTTCGTCAGCCTCACGTTCGAGGTCTTCGGAAGTACTTTCATCACCTCCTGCACCAAGTCTTAGAGTTCTAACCCTCCTCTGTATTATTTTATCTAAAGTACTGAGAGCTGCTTTCGGGCTTGATGACGCTCGTTTAGCAATTAAAACAAGTAGTAGTCCTAGAGCTGATGGCTTCTCACCTACTCTGCCATAGTATTTAACTAGTATGCTTCGTAGAAACTCTATGAGCTTGCTGTGGAACACCATCTCATTACGCGAGGCTTCTACCGTCCGAGCCTTAAACTTACAGTTCGTAAATATGGGCCTTCTCTCATATACGTTGTTAACATCCAACTTTGTCCGCCTAAAGGTTAAAGACCCATTAATAAGCCTGTAGAACTCCTCACTATCAAGCTCATTAACACTAGCGGAGAGGTGCGGATCTATAAGCCTTATTCTCTCAATATAATCATCAGGCTTCCCCCTATGCGGCGTCGCAGATAAAAGCATTAGGTTAACACATGTGTTTTGAGCAAGCTTTGACACTAGGTTGAGGCGCTGCGTTTCACGATTGCCTACCTTCCCAACCCTATGCGCCTCATCAATAACTACAACGTCCCAACCTACCTTCAGAACTTTATCTCGGTACTCCTCCCTCTTCACAAGGTCTATCGACGCTATGTAAACACCTCTGGGGAAGCCCTTAGCTAGGAGGTCTTGAACCGTTCCACGCTCTATTTGAAATACTTCCGTTTTTGAAAAACCGAACCTCATCAACTCATCTCCCCACTGATGTGTAAGAATCCTAGGTACGAGGATTAACACCCTTTGCGCTAATCCCACCTCACATAGATACTTAACCAACATCATAGCTTCTACCGTCTTACCGAGACCTATCTCATCACCTATGAGGACGCGTATAGGCCTGCGTGGAAAAAGACTTACTAGGAGTTCTAACTGGTGGGCATACGGGTAAACAGGCTCACCAGACATATGATGACGTAACATAAACATATATGGATGATAGTTAAAGCCGTCTAATACGGTTTTAATTAAGCTTAGCCTAGCTGATTCAAGCGGTATCATCACCATACCCTGTAGAGTAGTCTGAATGCCTTTGCAACTCTATACACGCCCCAATACCCCACCTCTTCATAAGCTTCTAAAAATCTTGAATACCAGAATAGGACTTCAACCTCATTCAATCCCTGCACGGTTCCTGCAAGGTCTACGGAGTTATTAATATGCTGCCTAACGCCTGAGTAGACCACTAATCTACGTAGGTAGGTGTCGGGGTCCTCACCTTCCAACACAAGGATGTCCTCACCTATGAGGTTGTATGGTGCGGCTATACCGCTGAGGAATGCCTTAACGTAGTCCTTACCAACCCTAGCCTCGAAGATGGGGTTTGAACCCCTTACAGGTTCTGATAAATACATGTACGATACGTCAACCCTTCGGCGGGACTTCCTACCAACGAGTTTTGAAGTGAAGACCACGTACCGCTGAATCAACGGCCCCCTACTCATTACTCAAACCTACACCTATTTTAGTCCAGTAGTTTTAATCGAAGCACACCTCAGTTACATACTGACTTAACTCGTTAAATTCATTCTCTAGTAGTTGCGGCAGAGGCTTTATCTCAGTAGCCTTAAGGCTTAGCCTAATAGATAACTTCACCTCACCAAGTTGTAATGCGTTAATAATACTACCCACTATCTTATACGCTTCATCTGGCGCGACTTCATCAAACTCTAGGATAACACGAGTTGACTTCTCATCCCTCTTATCCCTTCGCAGCACTAACTCTAACTTACCACCTATGTTAAACCCTCTAAATCTTGCGTTAATTATCTGTAATGGCTTTAGGTAGGGCCTATCTATTTTAACCCTAACTTCCTTCACACTCCTATCATAAATTTTAGGTAGTCCCTTAACACATTTTGTAACATCAGCAGGCACTACGCTGACAGATACTATTACTACTGCCCTAGCGACTTCAGTTCCATCAGGTAGGAGTAAGCGGATAAGTTCCTGACTAGTACCATCAGTTAGCGATGCTCGGTACTTCCAGACAAACTCGTTTCTAGGTACGTCAGCATTAAATACTGCCTTACTCGGACTTATCTCACCTGAACTACTCTGAATACTGATTTCACCAACGAAGTTTCCTAACCTCTCAACGGTGAACCCCAGCTCAACACTCCCGCCCGGCTCGACGGTAACCTCCTTCCTCTCCGGGTATATCTTTATCACAGCAGTACGCTCCCTCTTAAGTAAGGGAGCGTTCCTAAGCACATCTATGTCGAATTTTTCAATACTTTCAACGACATCCTCTACACGGTAGAGCTCCTCACCGTATCTGACGAGATATTCAATTATCTTTAAACCCTCTGCCACGCTCTTAAGGCGTCTTAACTGTTCGATTAAAGCCTCCCTCCATGAGAGGACCTGACATTCATCCGCTATAACTGGTGGGATTTCAGCTTTCGCCACTACGACCCTCCTACATTCTTCATCGGTTTTACATGCCTCAATAACCTTAAAGTATACGTTATCCCTACACAGCAAACCTATGCTTAAGTTGTTCAAACCACCAGCTATAGCCCGCTTAATAGTATCCTCCCTAGCTACTGGTAGCCTCGGATTTGAGTAGAAGTAACCAATAATGTCTCTAACGCTCTTAGGTGCTGAGACCTCAGTTAGGTCTATGCCGACGCCCCTCAGGTAATAGTCAAGGGTTTCGAAATCCATATCAAGTACGATCTTCCTAGGCTGGATGCTCTGCAGGGCATGTTCAACGCCCTCAACTACTGTATCCATAATACTTAGGTCGGCCTCCTTAACGGTATTCCTACCCTCAACATATGCTGGGTAAGCGACGGAATTAAATAATGATAAAATACTCATTAACATGTCGCTGTAAGTCTTACTACAGTACTCCTTTAATTTATTCTCAAGAACCTTCTTAACGATTTCTCTCTCCTCTACGGTGTAATCCGACACTAATTTCTCTACATGCCCTTCAGCCTCAACCTCTCTGCAAGCTTTATGCTTCCGAACAAGATCGAAGATAGCCACAGTTCTCTCCTTACTACTTGGGAATGCAACGAATATCGTATTAGCATGCCTTCGAGGACCACCGCTTTTAGTTGTGTAAATTATTTCCTCGAATACGGGTTGTCTTGAAGTAGGGTTTGAGGGGACATCAACGCATGCGTAGAGAATGTATTTAGGAGCATCGTAATCAAGTTTATCACAGCTATAGGAAACTGTTGATAGTTCACGATCGAATATCTTACCAACTTCCACGGTACTCTTCTTCTTACTCTCAATGCGTGTCTTCAACACGTTCTTAGCGCTTGCCTCAATCTCTTTAATAACATCTAAGTCTGAGACGTGCTTAGCTCTATCCTCTACGTACTTAACTGGTGTTATGAATTGAGTGAACCACAACCTACGGGTCTTCTCATCCTCCAAGACATATACGAGGTTATGCTTCATCCAATCAACAGCATCTACGACATCCTTAGGGAGTAAACCCCTATCACTAAAGCTCTTAGGTTCGTAAACCATTACAGCAAGTTCCTCCGGCGTTGGGAAGACCTCATGTTTCGGAACTAGGCCACCACCGTATACGAAAGTCCTTACAAGTAATGTATTCGCAACTATCTGTGCAAGCCATAACTTCTCGTAACTTCCCGCCCTCTCCTGCACATCACTCTTAATAACAGATCTAAACCCCTCAAATCCCTGCATTAGGTAAGATGCTAGTACTTCATCCGATACTAAGTTTATATGCCAAGGCATTACGAGCTCGTAACTCTCCTTACCCGACGCCACAGATCTAAGTATGCGTCTGCTAATCTTCAGTAAGTCCCGCGTCTTCTGCAGCTTAACATGTTTGTCGAGAATGTCGATGAGGGTATCAATATATGTCGGGTGGAATGGATATGTGTCCACGATTTTCTGGGCAACCCCCTCAGCAAGCCCGCGGTCGAAGACCTCACCATCCCTTGAGTAATTACTGTATAGGGCTTTCCTCATCTCAGAAGCCTTATGGCGGTCTACACTTTCAAAGAGTCTCACCCTCAGCAATGCTGGTACGTTTCTAGGGCTTACAGGCTCTACGTACATCACAGCTACGCGGCTGAGACTCTTCACTATCGCCTCTATAGCATCTCTAATAGCTATATATGTAGTCTCCACACGCTCTACCTCACCTCTACCCCCAATAGCCACTGGCACTGAAACAACCAACACGACATTCTTAGCGATATCTACAGCCTTAACCAACCTCTCAATAAAACTCTTTAAAGCACTAACATAGCTTGTTTGAGAGAGTATACTCTGTATGTAATTTGCTAATTCATCGACTAAGATAACTACACGCCTATTTTCAAAGAGTTTTATGAGGGTGTCAACCTCCGGAGCTACGAGTTGCTCATCATATACCTTCAATAGGCTGTAGCTACCGAGGCAGTGAGCTATATACCCCCACAGAGTTCTCACACTATACGCACCTACGCCTAACGGCGCTACTGGGTGAGGCGCTAACTGCTGCATATAGCCATCCACTACGATAACATCGGTAGATTGTACAATACTTGAAATCCTATTAACTACTTTCTGAACTTTCTCACGCGCACCTACCTCTTCGGCGGCGGCTTTAACTAATTGATTTGAGTTCCTTAATGCGTGGTATATAGTTATAAGGGTGTGTGTTTTACCGCCGCCGTATAGAGCGCTGAGTAGTACTACCTTCCTACCTTTACCCTCAACCAACACGTCAGTTATGTCATCCAATATGTCAATCATTTGCTGCGTTATCAGCGTGAGTGAGAAGAACTTGGCGGGGTCTCCGTAGATGTCGGGTTCTTTACCCAGTACAACACCTCCAAGGCTAGGTGCGAGTCTCTCATCTAAACCTTCATCGAATACATCACTACGAATCTTATTACTCCCGAGAAGCACCATATACTACGACCCCCTCCTAGAGAACTTTAATAAACCCTGCTGAGGAACCTCACCTAAAGCATTTAGTAGAACTGCTACAGCCCTCCTCTCACTCTCATTCTCAGGAAGTACGTTGTAGAGTATTCTTGCAAGTGCTACAGCTTCTTCAACGTACTGAGGACTCCTCGCCTTAATCTCGGAGTAACGCTTCATGAATACCTCCTTCGGCGTACTTATAGCTAAGTATTCAAGTAGGTGTAACGCATCGATAGAGGACCTTATGGTCGGTGATGAAGGACTTAAGCCTCTATCAGCTAATGTAACCTCTATAGACTGCCGAACATCTTCTACATGTAGAGCATGCTTAGGCTCAATAAGAACCACCCTATCATCCTCCCTACGCACCAGCCTCAAAGCCTCAAGCATCGAGAGGTCTGACCGCGTACCTATAGAGAATATTACAGCTGTACTCCTATCCATATACCTCCTATCCGCTCCAGGCCTCCTCTCAATAAGAACCTTAGCTAGGAGGTAGAACGTGGATTGAGGGCTGAATCTCTTCTCAGCAACTATGGACCCGAGTGACCGCGCTATAGCTTCAGCCGTAGCTGGGTAAACATGATTCTCAACTAAATTCTTCAAACCATCCTCCCTCAAATCACCAACACCAACTAAGGACCTGTACTGAGTGAAGTGAGATAACACGCAACCAAGCACGGCAACAAACAAATCAATACTACTACGCCCCGCCCTCCTAAGATCCCCAGCAAACTCACTACACGCACCAACAGACCTAGCGTAAACCTCATCAACAAGGGCCTCCCCAGAAACCCCCTTCCTCCACACAACAACTAGTGAGGTATCTAGACTAACCTTACCGCGAGCAGTAACCCTCTGAGCCGACTCAGTAACAATGCTATGTGCAGCAGTAATCCTAAGGCCTGCGTTAAGCCAGCCAGCCTCAAGAAGAGCCTCCCAAGCATCAGGAGTTGTATGAGCATAATAAGTAGCAATAACACCACCATCACTAAGCTTATCAACCATAGATTTAAACGACTTAGCTAAAAGCCCACTAAAATGATCGAAAGAACTTACCCCCAAGCCGAAGAACTTACCCCTACCCTCAGACTCGCTAACCTCCCTCACCGCAAACACCTTCCACTGAACCTCAACCTCACTACCAGCCTCATCAAAGAAGGCTTCAGGATAAAACCTAGGAGCCACCATTAAAACTCCCCCAACCTCACTAACATCACTTAAAGCTCTCTTCAACCACACATAATAGAAGTCGCTGAGCTCCGCGTAGGCAACATCATCCCTGTACGGCGGGTCCGTAACGATTAGGTCGAACCTCTCGTCCCCGAGCTTGCCGAGAACCGTGGCATCGTCCAGCACAACCTCAACACGGCTAGGACTACCCGAAACAGCGTTGATAAGGTAATTTATACCGTTGTTTACAGTATTTATGTTTCTAAGAAATGAGCCAGTAATTGGAACTGTAGGCGGTAGTTCACACCAATTCCAAACCATGGCAATTCCTCTGAACGTTAATGCTCCTGCCGCTAGCGCACCCATTATTGTATCTGCTCTTACCGGTGAGACTATCGAGGAAAATGTTGCATATCTCACTAGTGTTATTGCTAGGTATGTTGTTACTGCTTCTGCGTATTTGTGTGCTTTCTGCCTGTCCCAGCCCTGCTCCAGCTTCTCCTCCTCTACCCTCCTACCGGCTTCGCGTACCAGCTTGACGAGCTTGACTAGGGTTAGGAGCTGGCGCGGGTTGAAGAATTGATACCATTTCTCGACAACATCTACTGGGAAACGAAGACCACCCCCGACGTTTCCATAAGGTGGTATCGGCTCTGTCGGTATGTCTGGGTCTCCCCATATCTGCTTGAGCTTCTCTAGTGCTTTCCAGGGGTTCTCGTTGTCTTGTTTGGTAGTTGGTTCGAAAATCATTTTTCTGTTTATTATTTTTACTTTGGCTATTAGTCTTGGTCTTGCTTTACTTTCTAGTAGTTGTTGTAGTGTTATTTCTCCTGAGAGGTATTTTTCTAGGTTTTGGTTCCACTCTCTTAGTGCTTGTTTGACGTACCATCCTTCGTTTTTTCCTTTACTTGTTATTGTGTTATTGCATAGTAGGCATGTTGCTGTTTCTCTTCTTGCGTCTATATTTGGTCTTGGTATGTTGTATCTTATTCCATGTGTTTCTACTACTCCTTGTTTCGTATTTATCCTTGCCTCTATGTTGTGTTTGTTTAGTTCTTTATTTAGATCTACGATATCTATGTATACGTTGTTTCCAGCTACTTTGGGTGTCATCCAGGCTAACCTACTGTACGTACCCCTCCTAGCCCTTTCCTCAACTTCTTCCTCCTCTGACGGCCCCTCCTTAGATACTCTTGCCAGCCACCAGTTCCCTATTAGTGGTGTGTATCTGTTGCAGTGGGGGCATCTCGCTTCCCACGAACCTATGTATACGGCTACGTCTTCATCGTATAGCTTCTTTACGTCTGAGTCATTCTTTAATTGCTCTATTACCCACTCACCCCACCTCTCTAGGTCTCTGATTAACGCACCATCTAGCTTCTCATCAACGACCCACTTAGGTATTTCTAGGACTGCTTTAAGGAATATGTAGGCCGTTGGTAGGAGTTCCACCGCAACTACGTCACCTACACCTAACCTAATAGCTTCCAGGGGTATTGAACCAAAACCTGCGAATGGGTCTAGGAGCCTAGCATTCTTGAGTAAATCCCTATACCTCGGGGCTACGAGTGGGTTGTGCTTATGTGGAACGCCTTCAACACCTATAAGTCTAACCATACGGGAAAACTCTGCTGGCTCAGTTGATTCAGGAAGGAGGGATGCGGCCACAGTAGCTCTAGCGCTAATCAACGGCTTTCGAGTCCACCAAAACACCATCTCCCAAATCGGGGGCCTACCACCCCCACCCTTCTCCCTCGCAGAAGCCTTATTAATCAGATCTACGGGAAATCTATCCGACCCAATAAATCTACGCTCCATAAACACACCGGAACCTAACTACCTACCCAACCTTATGTTATGCAGGAAATACATAAAAACTTTTTAGCCAGTAATCCCCAAAAATACCTCACAAAATCCTTACAATGATTACTTTAAAGTCCCCTCCAGCACTAATCACCGTACATATAAAAACACCGCGAAGTACTACCTACTGAGGAATAAGTTAAAAATAATATAAGAAAACACCGAAGAAGTTCTTAAGGATGCCCATTGATGTCGCCATCTCCACGGACGTCCTCAGACCATTTCCGTAATTCATGACGCGGAATGCGAAGATCGGGTCCAAGATCTTCGGGCTAAGTAGGGGCTACGGAACTCTGGGAGGCAACTCATAAAGCATAATGTGCCGTCCAGAAGATCATGAAGTTAAAATTAAGCAACTCAGAGAACACGTTTCGGAATTTAGAGGTTTTTAAGCGTTCTTACCATTATATTCCTGTATGACGATGAGATTATTGCCGACCATCCGAAAGATTATTTTTATCATCTTTTATAGTATTTATTTCCTTTGCTCGTTACGCGTCTTTTACACTCTCATATTCCAATCGCAGAGACTCGTCTCTGATTATGTCTATCTTGGAGTCCCTCTGTCATATTCGCTATTCTACTTATTATGTTACTTTACGCGTTGGTCAGCTAGTCAGACATGCGGGTCATCGCGCTTGATACTCCCACTATTAGGTAACCGGATTTCTATGCTTACACATTTTATCCTGTTCTTCGGACTCTTCCTAATAATGTTCTCTCTAATATATGTCGTGGTTGGTATTTTCATCTTTCCATTGTTTATCTTCCCTAGCTACGGACTGATCGATTATAACATATTCGTTACATTCCTTATAATAGCGTCAGTAATTTCTGCGATAGGCTTAATGCTCGTATTTAAACATCCTACTAGGTCACACTTTATTATCGGAGTTTTCATGATAGCTACGGTACTCAGCATACCGGTAGCACCTCTGATGGTCAGCTTCGTGCCTTGGATTGAGGATGCGTATAAGAATGAGTTGAGGGGTTATGAGGCTGTATTAGGTTATTGCTTTGCAAATACCTCCCCACAATGCTTATTTGAAGCGGTGAAGGAATATACGAACCGCTTTATAGGCACTTACAAATATCCGTATCCGAAGCCGAGACAGTTCCTTATCGACGCGCTGAATGCTGAATTCGTTAAAAAGCTTGCAGTAATTCTTAAGACAGGTGCGTGTGAGGACTACTCGTTAGGACTGACAAAACTTATAGAGGATATCTACGGTCTTAAGACCAGGGTTGTAGTCTTCGATGTGTGGGACCATGCAATGCCTGAAGCCGAAATCAACGGTACTTGGTATGTACTCGACCTAGTATTCACAACCCCTAACAACATAGTAAAGGCCTCAGACTACGCCGGACACCTCAGCAAAATATGCAGAGAGCTAGGAGGGAACTACTGCGAACTCTACGAAAAGTTGGTGAAGAGGGAGGCAAAGATAATGGACGGAAGCAGTAGAGAAGACCTAACAAAAGAGCACGGCTTCAGCTAGCAGGCACTCACTAGCTGGCATGATAGTTGAGACTGAGGCTGGAGCCTCAGCCACTCCCTCCTCTATTTGATTTTGTGAGTAGAGGTGTAGGACCTCTTAGAACTACGGCATGACGGGAAGAACGAATATCTCCGTTGCAACCACAATGCCAGGCAGTTCTCTTTACTTCGACTGCAGCGACCTCCGCGAAATCTATAACCCTGTCAAAGAAGGTAGTGAGGAAGTTTGAGAGAAGTTTTCCTTATAGGGATAGTTCTATAGGAGGTGTTAGGTAATTTTAAGGTATTTAACGTTTGAGGTTAGGATGTTTTGGAAGTGGGGGTCTTTAGGTTAGTACCAGAATGTTGTGAAGGTGTGTTCGGGGACCATGTACTTAGGGTCTTTAAATGCTTTGCAGGTGGGGGATAGGGTGCAGCCTCCGTCGCGTCCTCTTAGCTCCGCACGCCCAGTACTGCATGAGTATCTACATGCGGGTTTATCTCTGGTGCAGCATTTCCTGCCGAAGCTCCATAGCATGTCGTCTAATATGAATGGGTTTAGGGATGAGGTGGTTGATACTTCCTTATATGCCTTCCTAGCTGTGAGTCTTAAGATTACGTCCATTTCTTCACTGAATTCCTCCCCAGAGGCTATGGCTGTGAGGGTTCTGTCGTCAACTTCGATTAGGCCTGTCCTTAATGCTATCCTACTTAGGTGGTTGTCTACTGGGACTTCCTTATTATGCTGGTCCACTATTTCTAATACCTTCCTCCTCTCGAGGAACTTTGCTAGTAGGAAGGCTTTCTTCTCCACAGGGTCTTGGTAGGCTTTAAACACCTTAACAATGTTTAGAAATCCTCCAGCAACGTCTCTAAGCCTGCCCCTAGACTCTAAGACCACGTTGTATGGGTCGCCGTCAAATAATTTAAGTAGCTTTAAGCCTAGGTCTCTTAGGAGTTCTGCTCTAATGTCGGGGTCGGGGACTCTGACCTTCAACTTACTGCCTAATGTGAGCCAATCCACGACCTCCCTAGTAGTTATCTTAGCCAGCCTCCCAGCCTCGAAGAAACTTAAATCCTCCTCAAACTTCATACTGCCAAGCCTGTATAGGAGGTCTGCCCCATGGTGGGTCTTACCATCAATTACTGCCTCGTAAGGTATCCCCGAACCGCTAAGCCTATGGTCCATAGCAACCATCACTAAGAAGTAAGCAGTTACAGTCCTCCTATCAGCACTAGCAGGCGGGTAGAAATCAACATCTAAAAACATATCCACCTCCAAACCAGTAGCCATAAAGGAGAACAGCCTACCGAGCTCACCAACCCTAACTCCGTTAATCCCTAAGTAAATTACTACCACCACATAATGTAGGTCGCGTAGCCTTATTACCCTTCACACCTCATAAAACTACCAATTAAAATCGGTGTAGGTCAGCATCCTCACCCAATCAGACCTCGTAAACCCATCACCTAACTCAAAGCCACTTAAAAACCTCCACACCATGATGATAGCGTGTATCAACAATAAACATCACAAACGAACACCCACCTTAGCTAAGTAGTCCCTTAGTAGGGATAGGAACACCTAAACCTCACCCCCATGAAAGTGTGGGGTTTACTCACTTTTAGCAGTGTTTGTATTGGCTGGCGTTCTTAGTCCTCAATGGTTGTGTTGGTGTAGGTCCTTACCGCTACTGCAGTGCTCAATACTGCGAATATACATAGTAGGCCGACGTCAACTGCTGGTTCGAATCTCGACGTCCCTGTCAGGCTGTACCTCATCCCGTCTACGGCGTAGGTTACTGGGTTTACATAAGCTATTAATCTTACCCAGTCTGGTAGGTTGTCAATCGGATAGAAAACCCCGCCTAGGAATATGAGGGGCATCGTTATCAGGTTTATAAACATTTGGAAGCCCTCCATACTGGATAGCTTTAGAGATATGATTAGGCCTAATGATGTGAAGCACATTGAGAGTATTAGACCGTATAGCGTTGCTGGTAGGATGCCTGGGAGTTTCATTTGAGGCGTTATGAAGTACATGAAAGTTAGGATTATGAGGCCTTGGGAGATACTGACTAATGAGTCGCCGAAGGCCCTACCCAGTATGACTTCAGCCCTCGACGTAGGTGCTACTAAGGTCTCCTTCAAGAACCCGAACCTCTTATCCCATATTACCGACATCCCACTCATGAAGGAGTTCATTATTATTGTCACTGCAACCATACCCGACGCTAGGTAGGTTATGTAGTCGAGGCCTCCGAAGACTGCCCTAGCTTGAGGGAAGTTGAATATGTTGCCCCAACCCAGTCCGAAGAAGACTGTCCACAGGATGGGGTTTACTAACGCCATAACTAACCTAGACCTAGCAGCTATGAACCTCTTAACCTGCCTGTAAGTCATCGTTATGAAGCCGTCCACAACTACCACCTCCTAATAAATCTATGGGGGATTACGAAATCCTCTAACGAGTCCCTCAACTCCCTCCCAGTTAAGTGTATGAAGACCTCGTTTAGTGTTGGGCGTTTATAGCTGACCTCAGAAACCTCAACCCCTAACTCAGCAGTTAATTCGAGGAGTTTAGGTATTGAGGTTGAAGCATCCCTCACAACAACCTCCATTAAGTCCTCCCTAACCACCTTACACCTAATTATGAAGTCAGCCTCTAAACACTGCTTAAGGTCTTTCAAGCCGCTTTTAAACCTCACGTATATTACCTCATTACAATTTCGAAAGCCTCGCCCTTTAGGGCGGGGATGGTGTGGTAAGGTTTATAAGTTCTGTATTCTCTAATGTATTCTTGGGATAGCCGTGGAGGGCGACTCCCAGACGTGGTTTGAGTTTAGGAGCACTAGGTATGCTAGGTACTGGTGTGGCTACCACTTCGTGTGGATTCCTAAGTACCGTAGGGATATTTTGGTGGGCGGTGTTGCTGAATACGCTAGAGAGGTGCTGAAGCAGATACTGCTTGAGCTCGGATGCGAACCTATAGCTATCGAGGTTCTGCCAGACCATGTCCACGTGTTCTGCTCATGCCCCCCACGGCTATCCCCAGCCTACGTGGTGAACTACCTCAAAGGTAAGAGCGCTAGGAGGATACTGCAGAGGTTCCCTGAGCTGAAAACCGATGCTAGCAGAGGTAGGCTATGGTCTAGAAGCTACTTTGTAGCAACAGTTGGCAATGTATCAGCAGATGTTGTTAAGAGGTATGTGGAGGAGCAGTGGGTGAAGGAGGAGTGAGGAGAACAGTAGTACTGAGATTAGCACCAGATAGAGAATCGGAGAATAAGCTCAAGCTACTTTGCTCACTATCAGCTAAGCTATGGAACGAAGTCAACTACACTAGGAGGAGAATGTTCTTTGAGGAGAAGAGAGTAGATCTGAAGACAACGTATAGGGAGTTCTACGAGAAGTACAAAGCTTTAATAGGTTCAGCTACAGCTCAACAGGTCCTGAACAAGAATGATGAAGCTTGGAGAAGCTTCTTCTCACTACTGAAAGCGAAGAAGGAAGGAAAGCTACCACCGTTCGTAAAGAAGGTGAATTCGCCGGGGTATAGGAAGAGAGGCGGGTCGAGGGAGCTGTGGTGTGTTCTCAGGAAAGACCAGTACAGGTTCGATGGAGAATACATTGTATTCAAGGGGTTGGGCGCGATCAGGAGCATCAGAGTGAGGTACATCGGTAGAGTAAACGTTAGAGGTAAGCAGGGTAGGGCTGAGATACGCTACGACAGTGATGAAAGGAAGTGGTACATACATGTAGTGTTCGAGGTCTCTGAGAAGCTGGTTAAGGAAAAATGGGTTGAGGTACCAATGAACCCCTTGGGAGATAAAGTTGCTGGAGTAGATATTGGTATAAACAACCTGTTAGCAGTATATGTAGAGGATGGTTCTGCTCTACTCGTTTCGGGTAGACCTTTGAAGAGCACTAGCTTCTACTGGAGGAAGAAGATAGCGGACTACCAGTCCACTTTGAACAGGTACGGATTAAAGACCTCCAGGAGGCTTAGGAGAATGTACGAGAAGTGGAGGAGGCAGGTGAAGAACTACGTAAACTGGGTTGTGAGGAACACCGTGGAGTGGTTGTACTGGAGAAGAGTATCAAGAGTAGTAGTTGGCTATCCAAAGTACATTGCTCAAAACAACAATAAAGACTCTAAGGTAAACTTCGAGGTGGTTCACATATGGACGTATGGGTATCTGCTGATGAGGATTGCCGAAGTTGGAGAAGAGTACGGTATCAGAGTAGAGTTTGTCAGCGAAGAAAATACATCCACTACCTGCCCACTATGCAAAGCGAAGAACCAGAACCACAGAAGAGTATACAGAGGATTATTCAAGTGCTACAAGCACAGCAAATTATTCAACACAGACCTAGTGGGTGCGTACAACATACTACTCAAAACAAAAACCATACCCCCAAGCCCCGTCCTACACGGGGTAGGGGTAATGCGCCTGAGACCGGGCGCAGAGCTAAACCCGGCGAAAGCCGAGAATGTAGCTCCAAACCTCCCCAGAACCCTCACACTTTAGGGCGGGGAGGAGGTCAGTGTGATGTTATTCTCCTTCTTAATCCTCATTATGTAGTCCCATATCTTAACCCTTGTCTGAGGGTCTAACCCGATGGTGGGCTCATCAAGGAATAGTACGTGGGGCTCATGCAGTAATGACCTAGCAATCTCCAACCTCCTACGCATACCCCCTGAGAAGTACTTCACCTGCTTATTAGCGAATTCCTTCAAACCTACGAAGTCTAATAGTTCTAAAATCTTACGCCTCAGCACATCACCTCTAATACCGTAAAGCCTCCCATGAATGTACATGTTATCATAGGCTGTTAACTGATCATCTAGTGAGGGGTCCTGGAAGACTATGCCGACCTCCTCCCTAACCCTATCACGCTCCCTAACCACGTCGTACCCAGCGACGTAGGCGCTGCCTGAAGTAGGCCTCAACAACGTAGTTAGTATGTGGATGGTTGTAGTCTTACCGGCACCGTTAGGGCCTAACAAACCGTAGACCTCACCCTCCCTAACAACGAATGACACTCCATCAACCGCTAAAACATCTTTAAACCTCTTAGTAAGTCCTTCAACCCTAACGACATCTACGACCATACTAACTCACCCCCTACACCTAGACATAACGTTAATAGCTCTAGCCTCAAAATCAGCTACCGCCTTCTTCAACTCCATCAAATCCTCCTCAGACAGCTCATCAGCAATGGCAACCAACTCCCTTAAAACCAATAACAACCTATCACATCCAGCAACCTTAAGTTTTCTAAGAGATTCAGCAGTCCTTAAAGCCTCTTTAAGCTCCCCCTCATGAACTTTTAAGTAGTTAAGCCCCTTATCAGTTAACCTATAAGTCTTAACGTCCTTACCGTCCCGAAGCACCACCACATCAACTGAGACCAACCCCTCACGAATTAACTTATTAAGTACTGGGTAAACAGCACCGGTACTCGGCCTAACACCGGTTAACTCCTCCAACCCCTTAATCACTCCGTAGGCGTGGCGGGGCCCACCCTCCAGCATACTAAGAACTACTAACTTCATATACGTCTTAAATACAGCCCTCCTACGTAGCATACCTACCACTAATCTAAAGATATATCTATAGATATTTAAATACTGTTAAGACTTACCGCAAGCCCAGAAATCATATTTTTAAGTCTTAATTACCTACTACTGTAGGTATCGGATGTGGGCATATCCGAGGAGATTAAAGTAATTGCTGTAATAGGGGCCGGTAAGATAGGCTCAGCCATAATTAAAGGTATTAAAGAGTGCTACAGTGATGTCCACATCATAGCTACAGGTCGTAGGGATACTACTTTAGAGAACGCTAGGTCTTTAGGTGCGGAAGTAACTAGAAGTAATAAGGAAGCAGTTATCAGGGCCGATCTAGTCATACTTAGTGTTAAGCCGCATCACTTCCCAGTAGTTATTAAGGGTGTTGGGCGTGATGTATGGGATGGGAAGACAGTTATATCGGTAATGGCCGGTGTGAAGCTCAATACGTTAAGCTCGGTATTAGTTGGTGCTAAGATCTTTAGGGCTATGACGAACATTAACGCGTCAGTCAAAAAAGCATCTACAGCTATAGCAACGCTGAATAGCGGTGACCGTGAGAAGGAAGTAGTGGAAGATCTGTTTAAGTGTTTAGGAACGGTGTACTGGGTTCCTGAAGAGTATATAGACATATGGACTGCGTTAGCTGGTAGCGGACCCGCATTCATATCAGAAATTGTTGATGCGTTGGTTCTCGGTGCGGTAGCGTCTGGAATGCCTAGAGATATAGCGTATAAAGCAATATTGGATGTTCTTGAAGGAACAGCAATACTTCTTAAGAATAAAGACGTACATCCTGCAGAGGTTAGAGATGAAGTAACCACACCAGGCGGTACAACGATTAAAGGGCTAGCAGTTATGGAATCTAGAGGTATTAAATCTGCATTGATTGAAACCATTGAAGCGGCGTATAAGAGATCGTTTGAAATAGGTAATGATATAGACTTATACATAAGGAAAGAGTTAAGTATGTAACCCCTCATAAATAAGTCTTTAAGACTCTTCATTACTCACTACGTGTCGAATTAACAGCGAAGAATGTTGAATCCAGGAATTAGAGACAATGATTCAACTATAAAGCTTATAAATGTCTATCAAGTTCTATAAGGGGATATATTTTGAGCAGCTCTAGAAGTAAGTATATCGCATTAGCTGCGATCTTAGTAATAGTGATTGTTGGGGTAGTAGCATATTATATGACATCAACACCATCAGCACCTCAAATATCGCATGTTCGGTTCATGGCTGGGGTCTCAGGCGGTGGTGGATATCAGTTTGGGACCGCATTAATTAAGGTGTGGCAAAGCAAGGTATCAGGAGTAACATACACTCTAGAAGCTACTCAAGGATTCGTTGATAATGCGAAGAAGATGTGTGGAGGTGTTGGTGAGTTCGGAGTAGTAAGTGCTGGTGAAGCCCTTAAAATCATACGTAGTGAGTCCCCATACACCAACTGCACTTCTAAAGTATATGCTGTATTCCCGCTACTCCCACCTACATATTTCCACGTAATAGTTCCAGCTGACTCCAAGATTAACTCGTTCTCAGACCTCAACGGTAAAAGAGTTAACATCCTTACAAGAGGATCATTAACCGAGCAACTCGCAACTCAAATCTTCAGTATCTTAGGAATTAATATAGTACCTACGTACCTCACACATACTGATGCAGCTATAGCATTATCGAAGGGTGAGATCGATGCAGCAGCATCTACGACGTTCGCGTCTCAGTATAAGGAGTTAGCTCTTAGCAGGAAGTTAAGGATCCTTTCCTTAACTACTGAAGAAGTAAACAAGATCAAAAATGCGTTACCTCATCTAGGATTCGAAACCTTCAACTTCAGTTCCCAATATGAGGGTACTAACCCCGCACTAGTTCCTGTAGACTGGACTTTAGTAGTAGCGCGTTCCGATATACCGGAAGCCTTCGTATATAACTCTGTTAAAGTAATTTATGAAAACATCGGGGCGCTAACGGAGTCATACCCTCAATCCAAGGATCTAAAACCTGAGCTCCTGCTTAAGGCTCCTGTACCACTACACCCCGGCGTAGTTAAATACTACAACGAGAAAGGTATACAAATACCAGAGCAGTTACTGCCTAAAAAATAACTTCAAATCATAGCTTCGAACTTGTTAAAAACTAAAAATATTTTTCCTCCTGGTTCTAGCTTTATGAGGTCTGAGGTGGTGAAGTGGATCTCACATGGTTAATCAGTAGGGTTGTTGCCGTAGTATACGGTTCTATATTTCTCTATAGTTTCTTAACATACACGTTCGACCCCTTCCTTCAAAATAGCTTATTTCTTCAGATGGTTCTGATTCTTGCGTTTCTAAAACTCTATAAGAAAAGCAAATCGAACATCATAAAAATTGCCTTAATTCCATTAGCCATAACTTCCGTAATACCTTCCATCTACATATCTATAAATTACGTAGATGTTGCTTATAGAGCTGGTATACCGACACAGCTCGAATTCGTATTTGGTATTATCACCATCACCGCCATACTGGCCCTTACGTGGGTCTTCGTAGGGAAAGTGCTAACCATCATTGCTGCAGTATTTATAGTATATTCGTACTTAGGCAATTATATTCCCGGTATGTGGGGGCATGGCGGGTACCCGTTAAACATGCTTGTTGGTTACTTGTATATGACTAGAGAGGGTCTATGGAGCACCCCAATGAGTATAGCAGCTACTTACGTAGTAGCTTTCAATATCATGGGCTCACTGCTGTATAGAATTAAGACAGCTAAACTAATAATGGATGGGCTCTCACCGTTATCAAGGTTGAAGGGAGGTCCAGGTATAGTAGCGGTTTTAAGCAATATGTTCTTAGGGATGGTATCAGGGAGTGCTCCGGAGAACGCGGCCTTAACTGGAACTACCTTCCAACCACTCCTGAGATCTTACGGATTTTCTGCCGAGAAATCTGCAGCTATAATAGCAGCTGCAGCAGCTGGTGCTCTAATAATGCCACCTGTCATGGGTGCTGCAGCATTCTTGATGGCTGACCTACTCGGCATTACATACAGAGACATAGTTATTGCTGCATTCCTACCAGGATTTCTCTACTTTACATCATTAATAATTCACATATATTTAGATACTTCATCATTGATGGCTCGCGGGAATTTGAAGGGAACCGTAGCAGTAGACCGTAGCAGTAGCTTTAACTTAATAAAGGGATTCGGTCATACGTTAATCCCCCTAGTGGTTGTGACTTACTTCATATTAGTGGGTTACTCACCAACTAGGGCAGCTATGTATGCAATAATATCAGCGGTTCTCGTGTCCTTAATCAAGAAGGATACTAGACTAAACTTGAAGGGCTTTATTGAATCAATTCATGAGGCACTTGATAGGGTGGTAATGTTAGGGATAGCGATATCTGCTGCATGTCTAATATATTCATCCGTTATGATGACTGGGTTAGGACTTAAATTATCTCTAACTATAGAATCGTTATCGGCGGGAAATCTATTCCTCGCCTTAATATTGATTATGATTTCATGCATTATCCTAGGTATGGGTTTACCAGCAACCGTAGCTTACCTAATCGTAGCAATCACCATAGCATCTGCAGTTGTTAAACTAGGGATACCACCAATCGCTGCACATATGTTCATATTCTACTTTGCAACGTTCTCAACCATAACACCTCCAGTAGCTTTAGCGCTTTACACAGCCTGCGCGGTCTTTAACTCGGACGTTATGAAGACTGGGTATAATGCTATTAAGATCGCATTACCGGCATTTATAGTACCATTCATTTTTACTATAAGGCCATCACTCTTAGCTCTGGGTACCCCCGCAGAAGCTGCTACCTCATTTATTACTGGACTACTCGGACTCATCAGCATAACAACTGCACTTACTGGATATATGCTACGATCAATTACAACTATTGAGAGAGTAATATATGGAATTGCAGGCATTCTAATGATATTCCCGGAGACTACATACTTAACGGATATTTTAGGAGTGTCAATGCTCTTAGTAATGATGACTATAAACATATTCATAGTGAAGAAGGTGAAGAAGAATTAATGGAGAACTTCAAGGAGGGTAAGATATTTTTAAGTGGATTAGTGCTTTAGGTATTAGGTGGTCTGTATGAGTTTGAAAAGGCCTTATAATCTGCTCGAATGTAGTTTCGTAGAAGCTCAGGAATGGCTTAAGGAAACTGATGTTGTGTTAATACCTATCGGGAGTTGCGAGAAACATGGACCACATATACCTTTGGGGACCGATAGCTTCATAACACTCTCCGTGGTTGAGAAGGCATCCGAAAAAGCTAATGTCCCGCACACCCCTCTAATGCCTTATGGTTACTCACCACATCACATGGGTGAGGTTGGAAAGGGCTACGGTTCCATAACTTTGAGGGGAACAACGTTTAGATACGTCCTCTACGACATCGCTCTAAGTTTAATCTATCACGGCTTTAATAAATTAGTCTTCGTATCACATCACGGATCTAATACTAAGGTCATGGATGATGTGTTAAGAGCAATTCGTTATAAGACTGGCGCGTTGCCGGTATGGTATAAAGTACCTACAGAACGAGATATCAAGTTAATTAAGGATCTACTTAGATCAAAGCCTGAAGAAGCACCGGGATGGCACTCAGGTGAGGAGGAAACGGCAATCTTAATGTATTATAAACCAGAATTAGTTAAGATGGAGAGGGCTCAAGCTAGGAGTATTCACGCTCCTAAATGGTTAGGAGAGAAATTCATAAAGACCGATGGAACACCAACGATCGAATTTATGGGTAGTGAGAATATATGGATACCATTGGAACATCATGAGTATAGCGATAATGCCACGATAGGTAATCCCTTCATAGCTACTCCAGAGACCGGGAAATTACTTGTTGAACGCATCTCAACCCACTTAGCTGAGTTCTGCAAAGAACTCAGAAACGTCGATATAAAAGCTAAGGTTAGGGATTTCGAGGAAAGAGCATTTTAACACTAGAGATTATTCATGGGTTAGGTATTAACATATGGGTAAAAAAGTAGCAATATTGGCTACTTTAGATACTAAAGGAACGGAAGCTCTCTATATAAAAAATTTATTTTTCGAACATAATATTGATTCCATCATAATCGACCTTGGCATACTTAACGAACCGATAGTTAAACCTGACGTATCTAGAGAGGAAGTACTGAAGGAACTAGATGTAGATCCTAAGAAATTTGCAGAAGGTGTTAAGTCAGGAAACATTAGAAGAGACGAAGCTATCAGAACCGTGGGGTTGGGCGCAGCTAAATTACTCATCAAAATGCTGAAAGAATTAAATGGTGTTATAGGGATTGGTGGGAATCAAGGTACAGCCGCTGCCTCAATAGCTATGAAAGCACTACCCATAGGTTTTCCCAAGTTACTTGTATCTACTGTTGCATCAGGCAATATTAGACCGTATGTAGAGTATAAAGATATATTGATGATGTTCTCCGTGGCTGATCTCGAGTTCGGACCCAATACTATCTCAAAAACTATACTTAGGAATGCTGTGAATGCTATGGTTGGTTTGGTAATGGGGTATAAAAATATGGATGTTGACGACTCTATTAAGAGGGTTGCGGTAACTACCTTAGGTTCTACTGGTAGGTTGACTAGGTATTGCATTACTAAGCTTAAGGAGTTAAATTATGAGCCAATAGTTTTCCATGCTTCAGGTTCAGGCGGCTCTGCTATGGAGGAATTGATAGAGGGGAACTTCTTCCATGCAGTACTAGATTTAAACCTACATGAATTAGTTGGGGAAGTTATTCCGGATGATATATACAAGCCTATGAAACCTCGACTAATAAATGCCATTAAAATGGAATTACCTCTAGTATTAACTCCTGGAAGTATTAATTACTTAGTTTTTGGACCGCCAGATAGTATACCAAGTAAGTATCTGGGGAGGAAAACCCATTACCACAACCCATACAACACGAACGTAAGACTTCTCTTAAACGAATTGATTTCCGTTGCTGAACACCTCAGCGTAAAACTCTCCGATGCTAAAAATAAGACCGTTCTTATACTGCCCATGAAAGGTTTTTCAGTCCTAGATATGGAAGGAGGTCCCCTATACCAACCAGAAGATGATATGAGATTTATAGAGAAAATTAAGAAAGAAGTGAATAAGTATGTGGGAATAGTGGAAATCGCCAGCAACATCAACGATTACGAGGTAGCCTGCACCGTATTTAAATATTTTAAAAAATTAGTTCGTAATTCTAATTAAAAGAAGACTTTTAAACATGCTAGCTCAAGGTTATGTTTGGTGCGAGATAATTGAATGGTAAAATGAAAGCGTTAGTTATACGTAAACCTAAAGAACTAATAGTTGAGGAAGTTCCTATCCCTAAAATAAAAGAGGATGAAGTTCTAATTAAAGTAAATTCTGTAGGGATATGTGGGTCAGATATAGAAATCAAAAACGGTACGTACCCGGATTATATTGCTTATCCTATCATACCAGGGCATGAAACTGCAGGTACTGTAGTGGAAGTGGGTTCTAACGTGCTTGGCTTCAAAGTAGGTGATAGGGTAGCTGTCGAACCTCACGGAGGTTGCGGTCAATGCAGAAACTGTAAAATAGGTTATTATTCGTATTGTGTTAATTACGGAAAACCTGGACATAGAACCTTAGGCTTCACTGTAAATGGTGGATTCGCAGAATATGTAGCTGCTCCCGCTAGGAATGCCCACAAACTACCTGATAATATAAGCTTTGAAGAAGGGGCTATGGCAGTCTCCGCTGGTACCTCAATGTTTGGCATTATGGAAATTGGTTTAGATCCGGGTGAGACTGTAGTCATAATAGGTCCAGGACCTATAGGACTTACCTCGTTATCTATAGCTAAGGCGTTAGGTGCTGGAACAACAGTGATGGTCGGCACTAGATGGGCTAGACTGAACCTAGCTAAAGAACTAGGTGCGGATGTACTAGTAAACGTGAGGGAGGGACAGGACCCCGTAAAAGTAGCAATGGACGTATCTGATGGATTAGGCGTTGACTTAGTTATAAATACTACACCTTCGGCTGAGTCAGTAGTTCAAAGTGTTAAGATGTTAAGAAGAGGTGGTAGACTACTAATGCTCGGTATCACTTGGGAACCAACCCCTCTAATTCTAGGTGAGATCGTAACTAAAGGATTAACAATAAAGGGTACTAGGGGTGAGGCTCGTAATGCCCTGGAACGTGTGATTAAGTTAGCCTCTAATGGAAAGATAGACTTAAAGAAAATAATAACTAACGTCTTCCCGTTGAGTGAAGTTATAGAGGCTTTTGAGGTATTCGAGAAACGTATCGGTGACCCAATAAAGGTTGTTGTGAAACCTGAATAATTTAGAGGTGTAATGTTGAGAATTACGGACATAGATGTTTTAACGTTAGATATAAAAATGAAAATACCCTATAAAAGCGCTAAGAAAAGTGAAGTAGTCTCGCAAGAGTACCTAAAAACTAATATCGTAATGATTAAAACGGATAACGGTATTACAGGTTATGGTGAAATACCGTCTATCCCAAGAATGTTTGAAACACCTGAAGTAGTTAAAGACCTCTTTATCAGTAGATTTAAGGACTTAATAATTAATGAAGATCCCTTTAACCTTATTGATATTATTACTAAAATCACTAAAAAATTCAAAGTTAGTGATCAGATAATTGCAGGTCTAGATATAGCATTGCATGACTTAATTGCGAAATATCTTAATGTTCCGCTATATAAGTTACTGGGGGGTAAAATTAAAGGTAAGACAGCTCCAGCATCTTCATTAATACCTCTTCTACCCCCTGAAGAAGTAGCTATGGTTGCCCATAATTATCTAAAGAACGGAATTAAGGTACTTAAGATGAAGGTTGGGGATGATCCTGTTCTTGATATAGAAAGAGTTAAGAGCATTAGAGAAGCCGTTGGGGATAAAGTAATCTTGAATTTAGATGTAGGTGAGAGCTGGATCACAGCGAAGAATGCATTAAGGATAATTAGACAGTTAGAGAGGTATGGTGTTGAATATATTGAACAACCTGTGCTGGCTCAAGATATCGATGGATTAAAGGAAGTCACCCGAAATACTGATATTACAATAGTTGCTGACGAAAGCGTCAAACCTGAATTCATAATAAGGCTTGTATCGGAGAAGGCTGCAGATATGCTTGCCCTAAAACCATTAAATGGTGGAATATTAATCACTAAGAAATACGCGTTGATAGCTCATGAAGCAGGGCTAGACTGCAATATAGGGACTTACGTCGCGCAGACAGGTATCTTAGACGCCGCAGGAATACATCTCTTTATATCAACACCTAACATCACGGTTAGTGAAATAGGTAGGTCTGAGATACTGCTTGAAGATAACCCTATAAAAGGCATAAAGATTGAGGAAGGACTTACTAAAATATTTGAAGAACCTGGCTTAGGAATAAAGATAATTAATGATTTAAAACTTTATATGCGTAATAAAAACGCTTAATTAGGTTTAATTTACTCCAATTTTTCTAAAAACTCTTTATGCGTCATCACTTCAGCAATTAAAGGAAATAACTTCTCCTCAGCGTATTTCTGTTCCTCCCAAGAACTGGCGGCTGTACAATCCTTTATTATAATTACTTTATAGTTCAAATCGAAAGCGGTCCTAGCCGTAGACTCAACACATACGTTAGTTAGGAACCCAGCTATGGCTACGTTTTTAATCCCCCTATATCTTAATATAACATCTAGATTAGTTCCGTGGAAGCCGTCTAAACCCCTCTTTCCTTCAACATATATATCGATATAAGGTTTTAATTCATCGATGAATTCCGCTCCCTTAGTACCTCTTCGGAACACCCCTAATTTCTTCACATTAGCTTTAATACCGAATTCCTGGCCTAGGTCCTTATAGTCGCTTTCGAAAACTATGGGGCACCCAATAATTAAGACACCCTTATTCCTAGCACTCCTAACCAGCTCTACGGTATTCTCTATTACGTTATAACCCTTTAATACGGTTTCCACAGCTGAATACAGTGGGTATCCTTGCTTGCAAAAATCGTTCTGAAATTCTATCAGAACTATAGCGGTTTCATTCACCTTAAAACCCATGTATAACACCACTCACAATTATAATTATTAAATAAAATTTAAAAATTTATAATTGTTATACCATTTTGTAATAATAAAATAAATATTTTCTTAAGGTAACTTACTTCAGTTGGTTAGGTATTTGGTGGCACTAAGTAGAAATACATTAGTTATAGGAGTAACGCTATTATCCATAGCCTTCATACCGTTCCCCCCTGAGCTCTTAAATATTTTAAGAATTAATTCTTTCTTCCTAGGCTTGATTTTCTTTACGCTAGGAGCTATGCTTTCAGGATATTCTCTAAATGATAAAAAATTAATAAAATATCCCATGTTGATAATTTTACAAATTATTATGGTATTATTTTCACTAACTTTAATTATTTTAGAGCATAAGGCCCCTCACAATATCTACGTTTTTAATAAGGTAATTATAGTCACTACGTTAGTTAGTTTTCTTACTCTATACATCTATATATGGAGATTATTTAAGAAGAAATTTAAATCCATTAATAAAGCCATATACGATGCTGTTTCTATGATAATAGCTATTTCTCTAGCTATCTCAACATACCTAATGCCGAAAATTATAACTATTTTTACAGGTGTCTGTACGTATGAATTTTCTGAGGACCAATTAAGGTATTACTATATGCTTTCAGTGATAATGTTTCCCTCACTACTAATACTTTCCCTTATATATTCGTCTTTACCTGATTTCTAGGAACTCTTTAATCCCATCAATAATACTTACTGAAGGTTTGAATCCTAATAATTTAGTAATTTTCGATATATCCGCATAGCTGTGAAGTATATCACCAACTCTAGGAGGCATATAAACAACACCTACTTTAGAGCCTCTAACGGATTGAACGAGATTAGCTAATTCATTAATACTTAAAGGCACCCCACTACCGACATTATATACCTCATTAACATATTTGGTTGTAAGCGATAATTCTACAGCCTTACATACATCCCTTACATGTATGAAGTCTCTTGACTGCTCACCGCTCCCAAATATCGTAAGCGGTAGGTCTTTCTTAACCATATCAATAAATTTTATGATTACCCCCGAATAGTGGGTTAATTTCTGCCCCGGACCATACACATTAAACAGACGTAGGATTATAAAACCGTATCCGTATAATTGTGAGAATAACTTAACGATTCCCTCACCAAATAACTTACTTAATCCGTAAGGTGATTTAGGATTAGTGGGATGCTCCTCCTTAATTGGGAGTTCGATCGGGTCGCCGTAAACCGCAGCAGAACTTAAGTATATCACTCTCCTAACACCGAAGTCCTTCACAACCCTTACAACATTTAACGTTCCCATAACGTTATTCTTGAAATACTCCTCAGGTTTCTCCAAAGATTCTTCTACACTTATTAGGGCTGCAGCATGTACTACCGCATCAGGTCTGATAGAGCCCATACTATCTCTTAATGAGTTAAGGTCAGTAACATCACTGATAACTAACTTAATATTATTGTCTTGTAAGGCCTTCACTGCATCGTTAGTTGAGCGAGTTAAATTATCAATGCATATAACTTCGTAGCCAAGACTATTTAAATATATAGCTAAATGATGCCCTATGAAGCCAGCCCCGCCTGTAATCAATACCCTCAATCAACACCCTCAATTCCAGCTATAATTTCCGATACCACTTTCTTTAAGGAATTAGTTACCGGACTATCTGGATACTTAAGGACGTAAGGTGTGCCACTATCCATACATTCACTAACTCTTGGGTCTAATGGTATAGAGCCTAAATACTTAATATTTAATTCCTCAGCGAGTTCCTTACCTGCACTTCCTGGGAATATGGAATACGTCTGATTACTTGAAGGACATAGGAACTCCTTCATATTCTCAACAATGCCTAACACAGGTACCTGAAGTTCTCTGCAGAACCTAATCGCCTTCCTAACAACTAATTTCGAAAGCGACGTAGGTATGGTAATTATTAAGGCTCCTGTAAGTTTCCTAATGTATTGAGCCACACTTAATGCTTCATCACCGGTCCCAGGAGGTAAATCTATAAATAAATAATCAAGGCTTCCCCAATTAACACTCGATAAGAATTCACCGATGAGCCTCCCTTTCAGAGGGCCCCTCCAAATCAATGGCAAGTCGTCCTCGGGGAGGAAAAATTGAGTAGACATAACCTTAATGCCTAAGGGACCTGCAACCGGTTCCAATCCTTCAGAACCCATAGTTATTTGAGGGTTGGTGATGCCTAAGGCTTTAGGTATGGATGGACCGTGAATATCTGCGTCAAGAACACCGACACTCTTACCCATAGAAGCAGTTATAACTGCCAATGACGCCGTTAAGAAACTCTTACCAACACCTCCCTTACCACTAACGATTGCGATTTTATGCTTAATGGACTGCATTCTCTTATCTATTAACTTATTGAGTTCTTCATAAGATTTCGGCTTAGCGCTATCACCCATACACACCACAGGTTAGTAGTTCAGGCAATACATAAAAAATTTATTTAATAATAATTTATGTGGCTTAAATTATTAAGTTATTTAATTAGTAGGTTCTCCGAAGCTACTTTAAGATACTTCTTTGGCCTAGTTATTAGTTCTCTTATTTCTTCCTCTAATTCTGTCCTATTCATTGACTTCCTAGCAACTCCCTCCTCCATGGCTTTCTCAGCAACCTTAATTGCCTCATAAACATATAATTCAATCTCATCCATTGTCGGTAATATCCTATCCTCTGAAATCCCCTCCTTCTCAGCAAATTCTGCTATAGCATGAGCAGCTGCTAAACACATCCCATCAGTTATTTTCTTTGCCCTAACAGTTAACGCGCCCCTAAATACTGCAGGAAATGCTAAACTATTATTAACTTGATTCGGGAAATCAGACCTTGCAGTCCCTACAACCTTAGCCCCTGCTTCTTTAGCCTCCCAAGGCCATATCTCAGGAATAGGATTAGCCTCAGGGAAGACTACGGGATCGTCGTTCATGGTCTTGATCCATTCCGGTTTTATAACACCTGGTCCAGGAGTAGATAACCCTATGAGTACATCAGTCCCTTTAATAGCTTCTGCCATTCCTCCACTCCTACCCTCAGAATTAGTTATCTCAGCCATTTCCTTCTTCCACCTAACAGCGAAGTCACCGGTTTTTAAGTCAGGTCTATCCCTATGAAGTATACCTTTAGTATCGACCATGTAAATGTTTCCAGCCTTAACACCTGCAGCTATCAAGTACTTAGCAGTAGCTATGCCAGCAGCGCCAGAGCCAATTATAGCAACCTTAACATCACTTAATTTCTTATTAACGATCTTCAAAGCATTAATTACCGCTGCAACATTTACAACTGCTGTGCCTTGCTGATCATCATGCCATACCGGTACCTCCAACAACTCCCTTAACTTCTCCAAAATATAGAAACACTTAGGCTGCTCTATATCTTCTAAGTTAATACCTCCAAAGCTAGGCTCTAATAATTTAACAACTTCTATAAACTTATCAGCGTCAGTAGTTGCTAGAGCCAACGGTATAGCATCAACACCTCCAAGATACTTAAATAGTAATGACTTACCCTCCATAACCGGGAGCCCTGCTTCAGGACCTATCTTACCTAAACCGAGAACCCTCGTACCATCAGTGACTACAGCAACTAAATTCCACCTGAAAGTATATTCTAAGGAAAGATCTTTTCCACCGGACTTAATCCTCCTACAAGGCTCAGCAACCCCAGGAGTATACCATATAGAGAAATCCTCAAAACTCTTTATAGGTACCTTAGGAACAACTTCTAACTTACCCCTATACTTTCGGTGAAGTTCTTCAGAAACAGAATACCAATCCTTTTTCTCACCCATAAATCTAAACCTCAGGAAAATATCATCAAACATACTTAAAAGTATTTAAGAATTACCACAATCTATTAATGGAGGTTTTACTGTATGCCTCTATCAGAGGAATCAATTAAAGAAATTATTAATAAGTTATTAGAAGCTGAATTAAGCTGCAAACCTATCGAATCATTAACTTCTACTTACCCAGAAATTACCTTAGAAGACGCCCGTAAAATTAACTTCGGAATCCTTAATGAAAGAATTAAGAAGGGTGAAAAAGTAATAGGTTTTAAGGTAGCTTTTACATCAAAGGCTATGCAACAATCTTGGGGTGTAAATAAACCTGAGTGGGGATACCTTACCAGCGGAATGGTTGTACCAGATGGTGGTGAGGTAGAATTTAAGAAGCTTATTCAGCCTAGAATAGAGCCTGAGATAGCCTTCCTCCTAAAAGAGGACGTTAAAGGCCCGGGAATCACAACAGCAGATATAATTAAAGCAACAAGCGGGGTCTTACCAGCAATTGAGATCGTTGATAGCAGAATTGCAGGTAAACGTAAGGTAGAAGACTTCGTTGCTGATAGTTCGGGAGCCTCTAGAGTAGTGTTAGGTGGTAATATAAAGAGTATTGATGGTTTAGACCTTAAGCTCGTTGGATGTGTGGTAGAGATAGGTGAGGTAGTTGCTACTGCTACAGGTGCCGCAGTACTTGGAAATCCCGTAAACTCCATGGTATTCCTAGCTAATGCTCTTTCCGAAGTTGGGGAGTGTTTAAGAGCTGGGCAAATAGTTATAACTGGTTCATTAGTGGCTGCAATACCAGTTAAGGCAGGGGATTACGTGAAGGTTAGCTTCGATAGGTTAGGTTCTGTTTCAGTCAAATTTATCTAATTTTTTATAAAACTTATTTTTCCTCCAACTTCGTCATTACTGGTTTATCTGTTGACGCCACAAACATAGCCACTAATATCATTCCTGCACCGATTAGTTGATGAAGCAGCATGACTTCACCCAAGAATATATATGAGAAAAACGATGCAGAAACCGGCTCAACTAAGAATATAACTGCGGCAACTGCAGGAACTATATATCTTTGACCGTAGACCTGTAAAGCAAACGCCATATTACTACAAACTATCGCTAAGTAACTAATTATGAGAAAAGACCTTAAGTCTATACCGCCGTAACCGTTAAATAAAATATCCGGAACTACAAACATTAAAGCCGGTACCATCTCAAATAATGTAAAAATTAAAGGGTCACCACCACTATATTTACCAACTAAAATTATCTGAGCCGCCCACATAAAAGACCCTAACAAAACGAGGAAGTCACCAATATTAAAACCTGATGAAGGATTCGTCAACATGTAGAGACCTAGAAGAGATAAGATTAATGTGATACCTAACCTATAACTGTACTCCCCTTTAACTGCCCCAGTATATACGTGTACAAAGACAACGCTTAGACCAGTGATGAAGGCTGAATTAGAAGCAGATGTATATCTAGTACCCCAACCCTGAAGCCAAAGACCTAATGCATATGCTAACCCCGCCATAATCCCTCCTTTAATTAAAGATTTTGAGACCCTATCCCTACGATATATGAGGTAAGGGACTAAACCAGCAATCGCTATTAAACTCCTTACCCACGTATATGTGTACTCATTAACGAAGGAGGTCACATCCTTTATAGCTGGAAAAGACGTCCCCCACAGCAACGAAGTAAGTAGTAAAGCTACCAAACCCTTCAACCTATTATCAACTAAGACTACCATATCGTATCACTAAATCGAATACAATGCAAAGATATTAAGCATTTAACACTTAATTCATGAATTGAATGCATTATTACGGAATTCCTTACATAGATGATATCGTTACTACATAAGCAAAAATTTTTAAATCGATTTATAACTATGTTATATTCGTTGGAGGTCCCTAAATATTATGAAGTGTTACACACCTGATGTTGTTATCGTTGGTGGGGGGATATCAGGCTTATCAACAATGTTCTTCTTAGACCGTAAATCGGGTCCCGGGGAACTAAGCATAGCTGTTATATCTAAGTCATCACTTGGTTATGGAACGTCAACATACTACTCAGCAGGTGCCTTTAGATGCCCAGTAGGTGGTTATTCAAGAGAAGATTATATTAAAGATGTTCTAGAAAGCGGTAGATATGTTAATAGAAAAGCATTAGTTGAATTAGTCGCTAATGAGGCCTTTAACTCTATAACAGCATTAGAGGAATTAAGCCTTAAATTCAAAGTATCTAGAGGGACCTTAAGAGTTGTTAGCGATGACCCTTTATTCCCAGGTAAAGAGTTGGTTATGGTTTTGAGGAAATACGCGTTTAGTAGAAAGAATACCATAATATTAGAGAATACCCATGTTCTTGATGTAGTGAGAGGTAGTGATTCAAGCTTCTACACGGTCGGTATAACCCATGACGGTAAGCGCGTAATCATTAATAGTAAAGTTGTATGTTTGGCTACAGGAGGGGTCTCAAATATATTCATAAGAAGTGATAATCCTCAGCAACTCACATGTGATGGGCATGGCATATCCCTTAGACTCGGGCTACCATTAGTAGATATGGAGTTCACTCAATTCTTCCCATTGGGTATTGCTGAAGACTCGAAGCCTAGCTTCATGATACCGTTCTCACGGGGGAAATTAGTGAATAGATTAGGTGAGGATATAGTGCTGAAGTACGGACTTGAAAGTTTAGGTAAGGCTATAATTTACTATAGAGACGCGTTATCAAGGAGTATCATGACCGAAGTTGCTTTAGGAAATGATGTTGATGGTGCATTACTACTTTATCCGGATGATGTGCAGGACGATCTCTCATCATTTGCTCATGAATTAATGAAAAAATTGAAACTGGGGGTGCCGATTAAGGTACTTCCAACCGCGCATTTCTCCATGGGTGGTGTGGAGGTAGATGACGAGGTAAACACCTCTATTAAGGGATTATATGTTGCCGGCGAGCTAGTAGGAGGTATACATGGAGCTAATAGGTTAGGGGGTAATGCATTAACCTCATGCGTGGTTACGTCAAATAAAGTAGCTGAAAACATCCTAAAACACATCAACAATGAGTTCCATGAAAGATTAAAAAGCGATTCGAATGAATCTCTAAACGAGGTATTTAAGAGGTACTCCTTAAGAGGAGGAAGCCTTAGATCTGATGACCTTAAATCTAAAATACGACATATTATGTGGTCTAATGTTGGAGTATTAAGAAGTGATGAATCGATTAAAGAAGCCCTCAACATACTAAATGAAGTTCATGAGAACCTCGACGATGTAGTAATCGACAACCACATAGATGTGGTTAAATACTCCGAACTAGAAAACCTGTTACTAGCATCAATGTCTGTGTCATATTCAGCACTCCTAAGAACTGAGAGTAGAGGAAGCCATATCAGAACAGACTATCCACAAGAAGATAGTAAGTGGAGGAGGAACATAAAAATTAGGTACTATGATAATAGATTCATATATAGGGTGGATTAAAATACTTATTTTTATTTAGTGATTTAACCAGAATTATTAAGCACCTCTCGGACAGCCTTATCAGCTATAACTAAACCATTACCAACGGCATTTGAACCCCAAACATGAATTTCAGTACCTCCTGTAGGCACATTAACTTCAGCACTTCCTTCGGATATATTAATGGTAGAACTTTCAAGTAATTGCTCTGCTATCGGTTGATTAATATCTAACTTATTATCCTTTAAGATATCGGCCTGTAAAATTAATGCAAGTATACCGCTAACATGAGGTGCTGCCATAGAGGTACCACTTACGTAATAGTATTGCCCTGGCTTACCGTTAGCCCATAATGGTGGGTGAGCCGTTCCATAAGCCGTATATGGTGCAACGACCCAAACACCAGGCGATAAAACATCTAAATCCTGCCCTTCTAAAGCCCTACTACTGAAGTTAGGTATGTAGACCTGACCCCTAAGTTCATCAGGATTTTCAGGGACGTCTGAAAGACGCCACCAACCACTCATCTTGAATTGATCTACCCAACCTACTGCACCAACAGATATCACCTCCTCATATGCCCCTGGATACGACATCCCTTTATCTCCCTCATTCCCAGCAGCCGCTACGACGAAAACACCTTTACTTATTGAGTAATCTATAACTTCTTTCATAAGTGGTGATGGAGGTCCTCCTAAGCTTAAGCTTATGATTATCGGGTTAACAATGCCTGGTGGGTAAAGGGTGTTCCCCTCACTAGCAATCTCATCTTCATATAATTTAGTAATGTAATATATTCCTGCTACAACATCTGAAGTGAATCCCCATCCCTGATTACCTATTACCTTAACTGGGATGATCTTAGCGTTTGGAGCCACTCCATCAATTACGTAGAGATTGTAGACCTTATAACCCAATATCACTGACGTGACCGCCATACCGTGACCGTCTTTATCAGCTTCCCAAGCATTCCTATTTAACTCCTTATTAGTTACTAAATATGAAGTCGCCATAGCTCCTAAGAAAGCCGCAGCATGTTCCGTATCTATACTATCTTCGCTGAAGTAGTTCCTCCAATGAGGTTCAAGTCCTGTGTCAAGGATCGCTATGTAAACCCCCGAACCATTATAACCTAACTCTTCATGAACTACAGATACGTTAATCATATCTAAGTTCCAAGTAAAATTAGCCCCATGTTCTAAACATTTGCTTGGCAGCGCCTCACCTAATGGTTTCACAATACCTGCTTCACTAATTGATTTAATACCTTTTAAGGATGTTTTTAAGTTGTTAATTCTTTCATTACTTAAGTATATTGCTAAGCCCCTAAACTCATCAAACCTATATATTATTCTTCCTCCTAAGTTAGAGATTACTTTAATATCTTCGTCGCTTATATCGCGGTCTAGCACGATCTCAAATACTGAAGGTTTTCCCTGCGCATGTAGTATTGATGTAAACGATGATGCGATAATTACTGAAAATATAATCACGGCTATAGTTAGCGAATAGAGATTTAAAGTCTTCACCATTAAGTCAACCCATATATATATCATATGAGATATAAATAAAACTTATTATTTCATAGGACTTCCCTTTTACCGGGGATGTGTTGTAGTGGTTGATGACAGTTTCTGTAGCGATAACGTCATATATATCGGTAAGAAATTCTTTATGAGATATGTAGTAGCTGTTTTGGTGAAATTTAATAAATTTAATTGTAGTGAAGTAGTGCTTAAGGCTCGTGGAAGCAACGTCTCTAAAGCAGTACTAATAGCTGAGTCGTCAAAGCAATTGATTAAGAACCTTAATTATCGCTCAATCGTTTTAGGTTCTTCATACCTCGAGTTAGGGGGACTAAGAAAGAGATTATCAACTATTAAGATAGTTATTTCTAGAGTTGATTGAGTTAATAATTTCCTTTATGTTGCTAGATAGTCTAAGGATTAGCTCATCCTCGTTACTTATGTTTAATGCTATTATCCAAGCATCAACCTGCTTCTCTACCGGTATTGCAGTAATTTCGTTTTCCTCAAGTACTTTAATTTCGTCAGGAGATCTTATATAATTCCATTTAGGCATTAAGAACTTCCTTATCTTAACCTTCTTAGTCCTGATGGCTGCCAAGATTTTCCCAGAACCTCTCCAATCTAAGCCCCCAACAGGGCCTACACCACCTTTAATATCACATTTACCCGTCATAACTATATCCGGGCTTACAGGAATTCTAGCAAGTTCCGAAATAGTAGCAACACTTAATGCTAGACCTAAACTAGGTCCACTAACACCTGCCCCAGGAACACCCTCCATAGGACTTATGACTTGATATCTGAAGTCGAAATTCTTTAAGTCGTAACCAGCTTTAGTCATTATATAATGCTTTATAAAATCAACCACGTTAGACGCGCTCTCCACCACACTTAGATCTTCTACAGAGGCCCCAGGTCCTAGTACGATTGATTTCGCTACTCCTGTAATACTTACTTTTCCACTACCGAAGGGATTAACAGAGCATTCAACAATTAATGGAATGCCTCTCCTACCTTGGGTATCTGTTCCCAACCCTATAGCGATGCCTGGGCGAGGTTCAATAGTGATTAAACTTTCTTGCACATCAAGTAGTTCCTTATCTATATCTTGCTCTAATGACTCGGCTGCTTTTTCGAAATGATATAATCTTAACTTATAATCTTCAGTCCTAACTTTCAGAACTTCATCTATGCTCGAAGCATTTAAAACCTCTTTCACTCTTTTTAACTCATCAGAGTAGAACTTAATCAACTCCTCATACCTGGTAGTGTTTAACGAACTCTTAACATCAGTGATAGCCGTAATTTCCTGAGCCCTCAATCTATTAGCCTCTCTGATGACTTCAGCAATAACCCTAGGCGATACGGTCCTAAACCTCTTCAATATACTTAAAACTCTCTCAGGAGTTACTTCGGGATGTATATGTTGGATGTATTGCCTAAGATGCACCCTAATTATGTCTAAACGCTCAGAATCATTTCTAGGTAGAGGTATTTCAATTACGTAAGGCTCGAACCTATTAATTACTGCTTCATCAATAGCTTCGATCCTATTAGTTGCTGCAATAATTAAGACTCCTTCAAGTGGTTGAAGACCGTCTAGCTCAGTAAGTATTTGAGCTGTTAATCTATCACCAACAGGATCCCCTCTCCTCTTAGTAGCTATGACATCAAATTCATCGAAGAAAACGATACTCGGTGAGTGTTTCCTAGCCAACGAGAATAAATCTTTAATGTTCTTTTCAGGTTCACCAACCCACTTAGCGTTAATGAGTAACTGTGAGGCAGGCACGTAAAAGAATGTAGCATTTGCTTCCTTAGCGATCGCCTTAGTTAAGTATGTCTTACCGCACCCCGGCTCACCATATAGTAGGATACCTTTAGGTGGGACCCAACCGAGCTTACCTGAAAGCTCAGGCCTTAAACTCAGCATGACCAACTTAAATAATTTGTCCTTAATGCTGAATAAACCACCTATATCTGAATAATTTACTGCTGGCTTTATCTGAAGTATAGTACCTAAAACTTCTACACTCTTCTCCTGCTCTACATAGCCCCTTAACTCCCTCGAAACTAATTTAAAATCCTCTAAGGTTACGTTGCTTTTGATAATATCCTCGATTTTATCCGAACCAAAGAACCTACTAAGTAACTTACTCCTTAACGGTTCAACCTTCTTAAGATAGACCTTAGTACATGCATCAATTATGTCGAAGGGAGTTAACTGTGTTTGCCTGTAAGCACTTACAGACTTTTCAAGAACCTTCATAACTTCTTCAGTCTTAAGATGCGTCCAACCAAACCGTTTTAACTGGGAGTCTAAAACAGCTAATAACATTTCCCAAGTAATATTCTGATCAAGGTCTATTACATATGCTCTCCTCCTAATGTCCTCCCTAATGCTTTCAAACTTATTGGTAGCAGCTATTATTACGACTCTCTTATTACCATCAACAATCTTATTTATGTGTTCAATAAACAGATCCTGAACCTTAACATCCTCACGTTCAGCACCATACATAGGCTTCTCAACCTTCATACCGATAGAGTGAAACTCGTCTAGGAAGATCACGGTTGGTGTTTCCTCAGCACGCCTGAAGATAGCTGTTAAATTCTTCAATGACTGACCATAAAGCGGATGAAATATCTCATCACATTGAATGACCATAGGCTGTACATTAACTCCGCGCTTTAAACCGTAAATTATTGCCTCCCTTAAACATACCTCGGCCAGTAAAGACTTGCCGGTTCCTGTATTACCTTTAAGTAGAAAGAACTTAGGGGGTTGCATCCCCTTAAGCAAATTAATAATTGCATCATCCTTAATAACGTGATAAGCTATTGCAGACATAATCATTTCAAATTCCTTATCCCTACCAACTAAGTCCTCCCTCTTCTTAGGGAATAGTTTATCGACCTCCCTTAATTTTTTCTTAATCTTTGTAGGTGTTAGCCTAGCATTCCTCCATTTCCTAAAGTCCTTATTAACGAGAGACAGAGGTAGGTATAGAATCCTCCTTAATGCAGAATTCTTTAACCACCAGTACACGTTTTCCTCATTCTTCATCGATGACATCGTACCACCCTTTCCATTTACATATGTAGTAAGCCACACCATTCACGAAGAGTATGAGAAACGGCACTAATAACCATGAAATCTCTAAATTAAAGCTCCTATAGAGTAAATTATTATATATAGCTAACCCAACCGTAGTTATGGCGCATGCCAAGAACGCGACTAAAGAACCATACAATAAGTACCTAATAACTAATGCTATGGATTCCTCAATACCCCACCTATCCCTCCTTAACACAGAATAACTTCTAACATCAAGAACTGCAGTAGTTATAAATAATGACAGGATAATCAAGATTATAGCTACGTTCCAAGTAGGTGCCCTCAGATAGAAAGGTATTTGAATAGAAGGTACTCCGTAACTCCCTGATAAATTATTTACAAGCCTAAAAGTTAGTTGTAGACTAACATTACCGGGACTATTAAGTATATCCACTAAGGAATTCTTTGAATTAATGACGGATATATTGATTGTATAAGGACTTGAGGAATAAAGCACAACTAAAAAATACGAATCACTTAAATTATATACCTGCTTAACTAACTTCATGTAGATGGAACCGGAATACTTGCCCTCACTAGAAGTGTTAACGACGTCAACCAAGAAAGCATCAGACAAATCCGACGTTAATACATAGATTTGATCCTTTCCCTGATAATTTATGAGGATCCCATCATTTATATTTGATAACACTACATCCTTCTGAACTACCATAACATTAGCTAAATTCATAACCATGAGTACATATACCATAAAACTCAAGACTTTCGCATATGTAGGTACTAGCATTATACTTATTCTACACCAATATTACCTACGAATTACTAGCTAATTAAGCTATATTGACTTCGTTAACCATCTCAGCACTACTCAATTTTCACATCCTAAGAGAACCCAACATAAGGTTTAATAATATATGAGGTATAAACCAAGTAATGACTAACAACACTATAATTAATATTAAAGTTGCATTCATGGATTTCGGTAACTCTACATATCCTATATCAGCAGGCTTTAACGAACCAAAGACCACATTCTTAATAATTCTTAAACCATAAGCTATCGTAAATATCATAGATGTGATAGCTGCTAATGAGAGTATATAAAATTCTATAGACGCTTCAGCAGCAGTTCTTAGCACTGATGAAATTATTAAGAACTTTGATACGAATCCAGCAAATGGTGGTAAGCCGGCTAGGCTAAAAAATCCGACAATGAATCCTATACCACATAATCTGCATCTCCTTAAAATCCCACCAATAAGATTAATATCTCTTATACCTAGCGAGTAAACCAAAACACCTGAAGAGAGGAAGAGTAGAGCTTTCGCATAAGCGTGTGAAAGATAATGATATGAAAAAGCCATACTGCTATAGAGCGGGTCTTGAACAGATAATGCTAATGCTAAATAGCCCATATGGCTTATGGTTGAATAAGCTAAGATCCTCTTAATGTCGTCCTCTAGTAAAGCACCTAACCCTCCATAAACTATGGATGAGAGCCCCCAAATTAACACAGCAAGAGCGAATTCGTAAGACTCTATTAAAGACCCCAAAATTCTTAAGACCCCGTAACCACCTAAACCAACTATTAACGGACTAAGTATAGCACTAAATGGTGTAGGTGCCTCCGCATGTACGAGGGGTAACCATAAATGAACCCCGAATAACCCCATCTTTATGCCGAAACCTATTAGAAGAATATAAGACACCCATGGAGGTATAGAACTCGATGTTAAAGTACTGAATTGAAAACTACCTACATATACATAAACCGTAGAAAGACCTATGAATATAATTAATGAACCTATTAAAGACCAAACTAAGTAAGTAAAGGATATACTCACACGATTACCATAGCCGTAGAAGTATATTAGCCCCCAAGATGTTAAAACTATAAGCTCATAAAATATTATAAAAGCAATCATATTGTAGGAAATTATTACTCCAACAATACCTGAGGTATTAAGTAATAATAATCCATAAAAAAGGTTAAGCGGAATCCCCCCCAACTCTTCAACTCTATGAATCATATAGTTATATGAATACAAATATATTAGTGGTAGCAACGTTAAGGCAGCTATTAAAATTATTATATTTAAATAATCGATACCTAGAGAGAAGGAATATTCTAGATGTCCATGTATAACGACTTCAACGTAATTTTCAACAATGGGTAGGTTTCTAAATAACAAAATTAAAATTAAGTAAATTACTGAGAAACCCAACGATGAAGTACTTAGTATGTATGCTACTCTATCATTACGTATGTTAAACACTATTGCTGCAACTGTCGCTGGTACTACTATAAGCTCTATCACTATTGCGCATCACCTTATAAGTAATAAAACCCCAGTTAAAAAGATAGACAAGGCAATCATATAAGTAGTTAAGAATGTATCAATATCAGCATAGCTTAACGCGTCAAACAACTTCCTCAAGCTTTTATAAGAATAAATCCCTACGTATGTAACAACTAAATTGAGGAAATTATTTAACGCGTTGAATAAATCCTTAGCAACTATCGTCACTAACCTAGTATTTGGGCAAAAGCTTTCATAGCAGATAAGTGATCTAACGCGGTTTTTAAAGGTATGTATGTATTTTAAAGTTTTGTAATGTTTGGGAATGCCTTTAATGGATGAGAGAAAGACTCTCAATCTATAAATCATTTTAAGTTTCACTAAAAATCCATAGTATGTTAATGGACGTGATAGGTAAGGTTGATTGACATATATCGCTAATAAAACACCTAAGAAAATAGCACTGAGGGATATTACCATAAAGGAGAGATCCAGATGCACGTGTTCTATCTCCTCGATTAAGGTTACCATCTTCAAGATGTTGCCTTTAATATCTAAACCTAAAATTCCTGCTAGAAACGTAGCAAATGCCAAGATGAGTGGTGGGTAATACATTAATTCGTTAATTTCGCGATACGTATGAATAGCTTTATCAGACCCGCTAAATATAATTACAATCATACGGGTTGCGTAAAAAGCTGTGAGGAACGTACCTAACACCGTAATTAGGAATAACGCATTATGTCCTCCACCAACTATAGTCTCTATTATAAACTCCTTGCTCCAGAACCCCATAAGTGGAGGAACCCCTATAAGACTAAGGGATGATATTAAAGTAATCATGAATAAAGACTTAAATCCCTTTATATGCAACTTCATTTCATCGAGGTAAATGGTGCTAGTTACATGTATTAGAATTCCGGCTATGAGGAAAAGAGCTGACTTAAATAATGCATGATTAATTAAATGATACAATGTAGCTGCACCCGCTAATAAAGGTACCTCTAAAAATCGTGATAAACCTAAAAGAATGAACATATAGCCTATTTGACTAATTGTTGAATACGCTAAAACCCCCTTCAACTCTACAGTCCTACCCGCATATATAGCACCGATAATCATAGAGCCTATCCCTGAAGCAATTAATATGTAAAAAAGTAATGAAGCCGTATCTATCGCATTAGCTATCTCCACAAAATACGGAAGTAAACGCAGTATAATGTAAACACCACCTTTCACCATAGTTGCTGAATGTAGGAGTGCTGACACCGGTGTAGGTCCAGCCATCGCGTAGGGCAACCATACATGCAGAGGAAATTGTGCCGATTTAGCGATCGGCCCTACAATAAATAGAATTAAAGACAAGACCACTATCCAGCTAGGGGTACCACCATAAATTAATTCTCTAATTACATGTAAATCTTCGTAGTAAGGAGAGCCTGTAATTGACATAAGCAGTAAGATACCTAGTAACATAAGGGTGTCTGCCGAACCAACGATCAAAAACGTAATATAGGAACAATAACTCGGCTTATACATAGGTGTCTTAGACGGAGGTCCCCCAATCCAATGCTCCTTTTCATCACCATAGTAATAGCCAATCAATAAATAACTGCTTAAGCTCATACCCTCCCAGCCGATGAACATTAAGATGAAATTATTAGAATTAATTACAACTAACATGCTTGACACAAATATAAGCATTAGGAACCAAAATCTTCTAGTGTCACTATAGTTCTCATCCTTACCCATATAACTGATTGAGTAAGTAAGAATTAGGATAGATAATCCGCAAACAAGTATGTTAAGTATAATGCTTAGAAAATCTAAAGCAAAAGACATACCAATAGGCTTTATACCGGGTAAATTCAGCCAACCATTAAATAATTCAACATTAATAACCGTACCATTAATAACGTTAAATAATAAGACTAGGGAGACGGAAAGGGAGATGCAGACAGAAATTACTGAAATAATTCCTAAAAACGCATTACTTTTTACAATAAGTGATATCAACGCAGCAACCATAGGTGCCGTTAACTCTATAGTCAATAATTCCCTAATCATCATTATTCCAATCCTAATTAGAACCTACTAATTAAAACTTACTGGAGATTTAATCACTTAAGCTGATAAGGGAATACTTATCGATAATCCTAAGTTTATTGTGTGCTTAAGTAGGTAGCTATTGATCTTCCAGCGGTAAGACCTTCCTTAACAGCCAAACCTATTCTCGAAGGTCCCAAAACTACATCACCAGCAGCATAAACACCTTTCCTAGTTGTCTCCCTCAACTCATTAACTAATATCCTTCCATCTTTACTTAATTTAATCCCTAACTCACCATCAACTATTGGTGGCGTGGGTAATTCACCAACACAATTAATAACAACATCAACATCTAATTCGAATTCGCTACCCTCTACCGGAATAGGTTTGGGTCTACCACTTTCGTCAGGCTCCCCTAACTTACATCTCATTAACTTCACAGATTTTACTATTCCTCCAGATGCCACTATCTTCGTTGGAATGACTAACTCAATCCAAGAGACGCCAGTATTTATTAATCTTCTTATTTCTTTCTCACCAGCAGGTGCTTCCTTAATAGTCCTTCTATAAAGCATATAGACCTTTGAGGCATTCATTTTTACAGTTTCTGACGCTGCGTCGACTGCTGAAAGGCCGGCACCTACTACCGCTACCTTCTTACCACTAAGTACTGGAACCTTATCTGAAACCAGGTAACCTAATTCACCGGATTTAACCCTAAAAAGGAAGTCCAAAGCCTTAAACACGCCTCTATATTCCTCACCTGAAATACCTAAAGACCTAGATCTCCAAGCGCCGGTAGAAATTAACACCGCATGATACCTATCAATTATGTCATCAATTCCTATCTCAGACTTTACGAATTCATCACCCTCATCAACATCCCTCTTAGAACTTACTACCTTAGTACGCCCTATGAAATTGATGTTGTAGGATTCAAGCAACTCTTTAACTCCATCTCTAACCCCTTCAACATCTATTCTATTACTGGGTATAGCAAATAAAAGTAGTCCACCCGGCTCAGGCAGTTTATCATAAATATCTACATAAGCTCCACTACATCCCAGAAATCCTGCAGCAACCAACCCAGCAGGTCCCGAACCTATTACCGCTACCTTCTTACCACTTAATTTCTTCTCAGGCATGCAGGCCAGGTTAAACCTCATGCTACCATTCCAGACCATTGAATAGTAGATGATTAATTCCTTAAATACTTAATGTAATATTATAGATTCAGTGTCCGTAATGTGGGCTGGAACATATATACTCATAGCATCAATGCTATGGTCCACAATAGGTGTTGCAACAATGTTTAGTGACGATACGGTCTTAATGCTCCTTACGAGGTCTATACTGATCTCATTTGCTGGTCTACTTATTTGTAGGTCAAGATCTAAAGCATCAATATTATGCGGAGTTATTCTAGGAATTCTCTTTATATCATATGTAGCTTCAGTGCTCTTAACCGGTATAGGACCTGCTGCATATTTACTATATACTGCACCGTTATGGAGTTCTTTACTAGCCCTTAGGTACGGGGAGAGAATTAATAAAACCACATTATGTGGTATGATACTCATATTGATTTCCGTGTTTCTAATGGGTTTAGAAAGTATATTATTTCATACTATAAGTGTTTATGGGTTATTACTAGGACTTTTCGCAGGCTTCATCTACGGCTCATATATATCCATAGTAAGGTATTTCTCGTCGCAAGGTCTTGATAGGGAGGTCTCGTGGGGATCTATGCCGTACACATTAATTGTGGTATTACCTTTAACCTTTCTGTACTTAAGTCCTAATTATAATTACCCAGCGAGTACACAGAATTCCGTAATTGCTGGATCATATCTAGCCATCTTCTGCACCCTCATACCTTATAGGTTATTTGCTAAAGGAACTAGATACCTAAAAGCATCAACAACATCAGTAATTGCATCGGTAGAACCTGTATTCGCATCTATATGGGACTACATCATATTCAATAAAATTCCTACACAGCCCCTGCTACTAGCTTATATATTGATTACTCTAGCACTTATCTTAGTGTCGATTGAGAAGTAGCCCTTATAATTTGTTTATTGTCAGAGGTACTAAAATAGTTATTTGGTAGGTTTATTATTCCTTCTCTTATCTGAGGAAAGCCTATAGTAATACCCGAATTCCCTTCTTTCGCCGAAGGCGTTTACACCATTAGTAATTAATTCATTCCTTAATTTATCCGCTAAATCCTTACTTAACTCACCTCTTTTTTCTAAGTAATCAATGACTTTCAAACCTTCTTCAACGTTCTTGATTCTGCCTAAGAAATCATATACGTTTGGGGTATAATTCTCTAAAGGATCTTTAGAGAGCTCACTAATGGTGCCGGAAGAACTCTTTTCATCTATAATTTCTTTAGATAATTTAGGGAAGAGTTTACGAAATTCATCAACGTCGAATTCAGGCAATGTGATTACCAGAATATTAAATCCTTATAACCTTAATAAACCATAATTTTATTTGGTATGATGATGTCTTCGATCGCTGAGTATAATGATGATGGCAGGGTTTACCTGAAACCTAAACTTCGATGACTTTACATTTAAGCTTACTTAAGAACTCATCAAGCTTTTCAAGAGGTACTTTATAAGTGAATAAGTACTTCTTAGTTCTGAACTTAACTTTAGCTACCTTATCTTTTTCTAATTTCTTAACCCTACACTCTATAGCCACTTCACCTAACTTTATAGCATGTTCCTCATCCTTAATCTCGATAGGCATACTAACCACCATATTTACGGTTTACGCGAGTTTTTAAGCATTTAAAGACTCTTATGAAGAATATAATTCTTTATTAATTCTTGGGATTAAAGCCATCATAACTGAATAATACGTTAAATCATCCCTAAGTACTTGACCGTTCGTTAAGAATTTAATGAATCCTCCATGTTCCCCCACATCTTTAGTCTTAAAGTGCTTATCAACTAAAACCTCTAATTCATTAACTCTTTTCTCAAGTAACTCCTTAACAAATCTTGGAGGAACCTCAAACGCGGGACTTAATCCGTAGGTTACCCTTTCATTTCTATCAACAATTGCTGCTACATGAACGTCAAACCAAATATCGTTAATAACGAATAAGCCTGCCTCAACTCCAACACCGTGTTCTGCTTCATCAACTAATTCGAGAGACCTTAATGCTCTAAACAATGCTCCATTAAAAGTTGAGCTCAGATCCATTGGTTGTGGGGGAAGCTCCTTAGCTACTTCAACACCTAATACCTCACAATCCTTCATAAATAACTTATAGGCTTTATTAACACCACTCAGTTTAGATTTATTCTTACTTCCTACGGCTACTAACATCTTAGTTACTCCTCGAAATGATATGGACATATTTAATAAAATTTATTACCATTATAGATAGTAGTAGTTCAGGCGTTAGTGATGAACTCTGGGATTGATGTTGTGGAACAGATTAAGGACCTCTACGGTATTGTTTTGTTCTTTAGGGATAACGCTGTTGATGATGACTTCTATGATGCATTAGATACTGTTTTACAAATGATTGAGGAGTTCCTTGGAAGAAATGATGTAAGTGAGGAGGATATTAAGAATTTCATTAATAAATTATACGCTTTTGTTAGGTCGAACCCTTTAACTAAGTTTCTAGCGATATACGTTAGGGATTATCTGTAAATTACTTAAGTACTTGAGGATTGACAGGGTATAATGGAGGTAATCCCTCAAACCTTCGGATTATTTCCTCAGCTGCTGTGAGTGATACCCTCCTCCAACACTCGTATGTGGAACCACCGATATGCGGCGTTATCACCACATTAGGTAATTTATAGAGTGGGTGTTCTCTGGGCAACGGTTCTGGGTCGGTAACATCTAATGCTGCACCAGCGATCCAGCCTTCCTTCAAAGCCTTGTAGAGAGCGTCGGTATCTATTAATCCGCCACGTGCCGTATTAATTATGACTGCTGTTGGTTTCATGAGCTTAAGCCTTTCTTCATTAATTAGGTGATAAGTCTCTTTAGTTAGTGGTGCGTGAATAGACACTATATCCGATCTAGTGAGTAACGTCTCTAGATCTACTAGCTTAACTCCTATTGATGAAGCCTTGGACTCTGTGACGTAGGGATCATAAGCTAATACCTCAGAAGCTTCCATAGCTTTAACTATTTTAGCTACCCTCCCCCCAATGTTACCTATACCAATCAAACCTACGATTTTTCCATATATCTCGTTGCCAGTACCATAGATTCTGGCCTCATCCCAACCACCTTCAATCATTTTACTAATGACCAACTGCAACTTCCTTAGTAAAGTTAACATTAATCCTATAGTTAACTCAGCAACTGACTGAGCGTTAGCCCCAGGAGTGTAGGTTACTAGAATACCTCTTCTTGTAGCCTCTTCAACATCAACCCTATCGAAACCTACACCATGAACTGCTATAATTCTTAGATTAGGGCATACATCCATAACAGCCTTATCAATGCGACCAATTCTAACTAGTATAGCTTCGGAGCCCTTAACCTCCTTCAAAACTTCTTCATCAGATACCCATCCCTTAGTGGTAACGAATTTAAGGATAAATTTCTCTTTAAGTAGTTTTACAGCATCATCATGAATAGGTGCATCCTTAGTTGATAATAAGGCTACAACATGTTTACCACTCATCATTGATCCACCATAAGAAATGATGTATACGACGTTAAATACTTATAGATGGTAGCCGGGCGGGGATTCGAACCCCGGTCGCGGGGGATCTCCCCTAGGGACCAAACTCGGGGGCAGCCCGCAACACAGACCGCCTGCCCCGCATCCTTGACCGCTAGACGACCCGGCTTCATTTGAATTTAAGTAAATGTAGGCTTAAATACTTTATATCATTGAGGTATTACCTAGATATTACCTAACTGATATAACTGTTTATATAAATTCTTAGATGACACTTCTTATAACCCACCTTATACCATATTAATCAGGTGTTGAAATGTCTAGAAGCTGTTGCGTAGCTAAATTATTAAGAGACTTAGGTGTACGTTCGGACTTTAAATCATTTAAGGATAGATTATTGGCGCAGAAGATAGTTTATCTGGCGCAAACAATATTCGGTATTAATTTCGGCTATAGATTTATATGGCATATCAGAGGGCCTTACTCAAAATCACTAAGCCGGGACTTGAGAACTCCTGAAGTCTATGATGAGTGTAGTTGTTTAGAAGTGGAAAATAACGCTTTATTGAGATTAAAGTCATTATTAAACGAGCTGAAAGGTTTAAACATAGATATTAGTCTAGCCTTGGAAATAATTGCTAGTTATTTGATGCTTTTAAGAGATGTCTTTCCGAAGCCTGAAGATCCTGTGAAGGAGTTAATGATTAGAAAACCTTATATAAGTGGTGAAAATATTAAAACAGCCTTAAGCGTAATTAGTAAGTACCTATAGCTCTTCAGCTAAATCGTTTTACATGTTATTCACTATCTTATTGATAATCTCTAAAGTTTTCTCCTCATTTTCTGATTCCAAGTACTCAACATCATGACTCGAAGCAGTATCTGGATCCTTTAAGGCTGTACCAGTGAGAATGGATACCACTGATTCGTCTCCATCGATTATTCCCATTTCTATAGCTTTACGTACTCCAGCAATAGATGCTGCACTAGCAGGTTCGACTCCTAATCCTTCCATTCTAGCAAGCGATTTCTGAGCCTCAAGTATCTCAGAGTCACTTACGGTTAACGCAACGCCGCTGCTTTCCTTCAGGACATTCAGAGCTCTCTCCCAATGTACTGGATTACCTATCCTAATTGCTGATGCTATTGTTTCAACACCTCTTTGAGGGCTATAGCTTCCGTTACGAAAAGCATTAACTATTGGTGATGCCCCCTCAGCCTGAACAGCCAATATCCTAGGTAATTTATTGATAAGTCCTAGGGCTATAAGTTCCTTAAGACCCTTCCACAGGGAGGTTATATTTCCAGCGTTTCCCACAGGTATCGAGACCCAGTCTGGGACCCCTAACTCATCAACTATTTCAAAAGCAACAGTCTTCTGCCCCTCAATCCTCCAAGGATTTATGGAATTAAGAGGATAAACCTTTAAGTCCTTAGCTAAATTCATAATCACCTTCATAGCTAGATCAAAGTTCCCCTGTACTTCAATAACCGTCCCACCATAGAGTACTGCCTGACTCATCTTGCCTTTGGCAATACCATTCTTGGGAACTACTAATATGGGTTTTATACCGGCTCTCCTCGCATAGGCAGCCATACTTGATGAAGTGTTTCCTGTCGATGCACACACAACAGCCTTAACTCCTAAATGTTTCGCGATTGAGATACCTACCGACATACCTCTGTCCTTAAAACTTCCCGTAGGGTTACTACCTTCAAACTTCATGTAGAGTTCCTTAATCCTAAGCTTTTTTCCTAAATTATTTGCACGGATTAAGGGTGTCCCACCTTCATGAAGAGTTACTATCTCAGCATCCTTTGGTAAAGGTATTAACTCCCTATACCTCCACATGTTGAATTTTCTCTTCCTGAAGAACTCCCAGCTAATATTTTGAGGAATTTCATTCAACTTAACCTTAAGCAATCCACCGCACTCGCAAATCACTTTATAACTTAAGATATCATACGTCTTTCCGCATTTATCGCAAATTAATTGGTTTGGAGTATATTAACCACCGGATAGGTATTTCTCTGAGATTTAAATATTTAACTACAGCATATATGATGATTAAAAATATAAGCTATAAAGCATTGATGTATTAGCAGGCGGAATTTATGGTTAGATTAAGAAGTACCTCAAGTGTTGGCAAAGGTGTTAAAAGCATTTATGACGAAATTTACGGTTATATACCAGTATCAGAGCTAGAGCTTAAAGTTATTGAGACCCCAACTCTCCAGAGGTTAAGGAGGGTTAAGCAATTAGCTCTTGCATGGTATGTATACCCAGGCGCGGTCCACACAAGATTTTCTCATTCGTTAGGCGTGATGCACGTAATTGGAATTATCGCTAATAAATTTATTGATGAAGGATACATAAGAAGGGATGATTATGAGCTCCTTAGAATTGCAGGAGCCCTACATGACGTAGGTCATACACCATACAGTCATGCCATAGAGCTTTACATGACCCAAGCATTTAAGATAAGACATGAAGAGATGGCTACATATGTTATCGAGAATGACCCTTACCTTAACGAGGTATTCTCAAAATACGGTATTAATCCGAAGGAGGTTTCATCAATAATTAGAGGCACTCATAAAGAACCCCTATATAATATGTTGCTATCTAGCGATTTAGACGCTGATAGAATTGATTACTTACTACGGGATTCCCTGCACACCGGAGTTGCTTATGGAATGATAGACATAGATAGAATCCTACATACCGTAATGGTGGATAAAGACGGTGAGCTAGCTGTTCCAGCTAAATCGGTACAAGCAATTGAAAACTTCTACATCGCTAGGATGCATATGTATAGGGCTGTATATCACCATAAGACTATTGCCGCATTCCAGGTAATGATGAAAACCATATACGAAATGATGCTTAACGAGTTGAGAGGTTATCTAGAGCCTTTCACTTCAATATCAAACATTCTTTCAACTATTCGGAAGGGAACATTCTATTTATGGGATGATAATTACATTGCAGGTCTTATGAACCTAGCCCTAGTAAAGAACTTAGGTAGTGAAGAGTTAAGAGATCTTATCAGACTTTTATTTAACAGAGTGGGCTATAAAGCGGTATACGATAAAATTAAACTATCTCAAGAACCAATCGCACTAAGAGGTGATGAGGAAGCTACATCTTTGAGTAATTTAAGAGACTTAATAATAAATGGCTTAGGCTATAAGGATTTCATGGCAATACCGTATGTTGAAGAGCTTAACTTAGTTGATGAAGATCTGTGTGTTAAGATATTAGATAATGAAACTACGACTAGGATTACAGAATTCGAATCATCAATAATTAACTCTATACCTAGGTACATATCAATAACTAGATTATATGTTCATCCCTACATACTTGACAAGGTTAAAGACTTTATAAGAAAGTAGAACATGACTTCTAATACTTTCTCAAAAATAGCTAGAGTCGTTCATCATTAAGACCTAATTAAATCTTTAATCATTAAGTAAGCATCCTCACCATCAGGGTAGTAATTCTTCATGACGCCAGAGACTCTATAACCTAGACTACTATACATCTTAATAGCTACTAAGTTACTCACAGCTACTTCTAATTTAAACCTATTAATTCCATCCTTAGAACACTTAGATTCCACGGCCTCCATTAATAATCTTCCCACACCACGCCCTCTATACTCAGGGTCTACTGCGATAGATATTATGTGTCCTGAGCCGTCTCTATCAATAGCTGCAGAAACGTAACCGATGACATTACCGCGATACTCACACACTAGGAAGTACTTTGGATATAATTTCATTAAGGTGATGAAAGCTAATGCTGGATATGGATACTTGAAAGACCTTTTCTCTATATCAACTATATACCTAATATCCTCAATCTTTGCTTCCCTAATTACTGCTGCGGACATCCTACCACATCATACTTCATTAATTAAATCGAATTCATTAAACATCCCTTAACAATTACTAATATTCAGAAATTATCAATTTATATACTTAAATAGGTAAAATGTACTGGTGTACCTTATGCAATTCACAATCAAAGAAACCGCACCTTATCAAGAAACTGAAACAAAGGATAGAAGAAGATGGATCCTCATGGTCGGTGAGAAACTTATGTTAATAATGGTTGAGTTAGATCCAGGTGCTAGTGTTCCTTGGCACTCCCATCCACAAGAACAAGTTAGCTTTGTGTTGAAGGGTAGAGCGGAAGTTAGAACGTCGGAAGGCCTTTACGTATTCCAGGAGGGCACGTCATATAACTTCAAGCCTAACGAACCCCATGAAACCCGTAATCCAGGACCTGATAAATTAGTAGTTATTGAGGCTTTCTCACCGCCCCGCGAGGATTTACTTAAAAAATAATTTTTTATTTCTGTATAATTTATTTCAGCCCTGCTCAGGTTCTAAGGGTGAGAAATCTATCTCTGGATCGTATTTCTTAATTATTTTAACTCCCTTCAACTCAACAATCACTACATCTGAGGTTACAAGTATCGGGTTGCCTCCCTTAACTATATGGCCGCCATGGACGTGGCCCCATTGATCGCATACCGCCCCATGTATGTGTGTAAGCCTATTGCCTTTCTCATCCCTTCCCACTACTCCTGAACCGCCTAAGAATGAGAGAGGTCCTACTATCTCTTTAGGAGGGCTATAACTAGCTCCTAACTTCACATTCGGATTTGGAATGAAGTACATTATGGTTGCCTTAGTTAGCGTACCAGTACCTACGTCAACGTAGGCGTAATCTATGTTTAGCTCATCGCATAACTTCTCAATACCTTCTATAATATCCGTACCTGGTTGAAGTCTCGCAATTACAACCCTTCCTTGAGACCCCACAGCGTACTTAAATCTTGCAGGCAATGGTGTCACCTATTAATCATTCAAGCTAAGGTTTTAAAGATTTTAATATCTTAAATGTGGGGTAATGCTTGATAGTTAAAGGATTTACTAACTGTAAGATTTACTCTAAGTTTAAACCTATAGAAACGTATGAAGGGTTTCTGGTTATTAATGATAGGGTCGCGTATTTAGGGAAAGAGAAAGAGGTTGAGTCAATAATTAATAATTTGGGTGGGGAATTAATCGATCTTAAAGGCTCGACAGTAATGCCTGGATTTGTCGATAGTCATTTACACCTACTCAGCTTAGGTGAAAGTTTAAGATCACTTGATCTAAGGAGATGTACCTCTATAGAAGAAGTTAAAAGATTACTTAAGGATTACTCATTAAGGAGTAACGAGTATTGGTTGCTAGGTCATGGATGGGATCATGAACTCTTCAAAGAGAAAAGGCTTATAAATAGATACGACGTAGATGAAATAATCAATGATAGACCTGTATTACTTACTAGGATATGTCTCCATCTAGCAACCCTTAATAGTAAAGCTTTAGAACTCTTGAGAATTAACGAAAGATTTCCTACTTCACCAAACGTACTAAGGGACGGTAATGGATTACCAACCGGTGTTATTAGAGAAGATGTATTAGGTAGGGTGATTATGGAATTAAGAGATGACATTAATCTAGTTGTAAATGAAGTAACTACGGGTATTAAGCACTTACTAGCTAATGGTGTAACATCTATAGGCTCAGTGAACTGCAGTTTAAGCGAGTTCCAAGCACTGCAATTAATAAGACTTGAGGACCGTCTCCACATTAGGATCGGCTTATACTTAAGTAGTGAATACATTGAATTAATAGAGAAATTAAGGATCATAAGAGGGTTAGGCGACGATAAATTAAGGATACTTGGTGTTAAGGTTTTTATAGATGGTTCGTTAGGAGCGCGAACGGCTTTGCTTAATGAACCATATGATGATGACCCTAATAACTTTGGTGTTCAAGTAACTTCTGAAGAAACGCTTAATAAGATTCTACATACCGCATCTAAGTACAAGCTTCAGGTAGCATCACACGCCATAGGTGATAGAGCAATTGATTTGGTACTCAAGTCATATGCGCTTCTAGATAACGTTAAAGAATCTAGACATAGGATCGAACACATGTCTATAGTGAGAGATGAACAAATAAACTTAGCAAAGAGTCTAGGCGTAACGGCGGTAGTGCAACCGAGATTCTTATTAAGTGATTGGTGGGTAATCGAGAGAGTAGGACTGAAGAGAGTGAAATACGTTTATCCATTCAAGAAGATATGTAATTCATTACCAACCGGATTCTCAAGTGACGCACCGGTGGAACCCCCTAATCCTTGGGAAGCTATATACGCAGCCATAACTAGGGGTGAGTATGATGGAATACCTCTAAGCTATATTAAGGATAACGAGTCTGTAGATATATTGAATGCTTTACATGCCCATACCTTAGGTTCTGCATACGTGTTATTCCTTGAAGATTTAACAGGTACCTTAGAGATGGGGAAGAAAGCAGACTTCATCGTAGTTGATAAAGACCCGTTGGAAATCGATGCTAAAGAAATTAAGAAGATTAAAGTATTAGCAACTTACGTAGATGGTCGTAAGGTTTACCCAGAATAAACTTAACAATAAGACATGTATTTTATTAAAAAGTTAATTAATTTTAAAATTCGAAAGAGCTTCCCGGACTTAATACAATTACTGAAGCCTGAAGCCTTAATTCTTCGATGTTATTGCTTAACTCCTTAGGGTCAGCCTTAATTAAGTCAAACGTATTGTAATGTATTGGTATTACGTACCTAGGCTTTAGCAATTCTACGGCCTTAGTAGCTTCTTTAACCCCCATCGTGTAATGACCGCCGATAGGAAGTAAAGCAACCTTTATCTTATATAGTTCTCCAATCATAGACATCTCAGCAAATAATCCCGTATCCCCTGCGTGGTAAATACTACCTTCATTACCTATTAGAACTACACCGGTAGGATTGCCCCTGATTGATGAGTGGATGGATGGAGTTAATACTGCTGTAAGAGTACCTAATCTTATAGGACCTCCGATATTTGCACCTACTACACGTTCTGATGCACCTGCCTCACTTCCTAAGTGATTAGCTATTTCAAAGATTGAAAGTAATTTAGCATTTCTATAATGCCTTAATAATTCAACCGCTTCACCAACATGGTCACCATGATCGTGAGTAACCACTATGAAGTCTATATCACTTGTAGCTCTTATAAACTCGTTAATAGACTTAAAAGGTGATAGAGGGTTAGTCACCCAAGGATCTATTAATACTTTAACGTTATCCAACTCTACTAATGTACATGCGTGGCCGTACCAAGTAATCCTGCCCAAAACATCTCCCCAACCACTAATAAAAAGTCGCAGACTTATTAATGTATTGCCTAAGAATTCTATGGGGTTAGAATGAATGTTGTTGTTCCTCTAGCAACAAGAATTCATGGTCCCAACTACTATAGGCAGCTACTGAAACCTATAGAAGAATTCTTCCAATCCCGCAACATTAAAGTCCTGGAAGTGTTGGATTCGGAGGAACTAATAAGGGACGATATCTTAAATATTATAAAGAACTCAACACCTATATTTCTCATACTTACTGGAGGGACAAGTAGGTTAGCGTGGAAGTTAATGACTCAAAGCAATGTTAGGAAAGCTATTATAATCTCACATAGTGAGCATAATAGCCTACCGTCAGCTATATCAATAAGGAGTAGAGCAGATGCTGAAGGGATCCCTACAAGCGTAAGATACTGCAAAGACTTAACAAGCAGTGAGTGCATTAAAACATTAGAAGAAGTAGTAGAACTAAGTAGCGTCATTACAAATATATCAAACGCCCGTATTGCAGTAGTAAGCGATTCCGTTGAGGATTACTACAGCCTCTTTGAGAGTATCTACGGTATTAAGTTATCTCTAATTAATTATGAAGAATTGGAGGGATTACTTAAGGAGGTTAAAGAAGATGAAGCCAGGGATTACTTAAGTAACTTAATACCTAAACTAAGGCTTAGTGATGTTGGTGATGCCCAACTAATCAATGCTGTGAGGGTATATCTCGCAATTAAGAAGTTAATTGATGTAGGGAGGTTTAATGCATTAGCGATTGATTGCTTCCCATTCTTAACTAAGTATAAACTCACACCATGTCTAGCTGTTTCCTTACTCAATGATGATGGAGTACCGACAGCTTGTGAAGCTGACTTAAGATCTCTTCTAATTATGCTTATAGTCAAGTCATTAGGTAGCTGGCCTGTATGGATTGCTAATATATCATCAATAAGTAATAACCGAATAATATTAGCCCATTGCACAATAGCAACTAAATTAGGATACAATTGTAGCTTAGTACCACACTTCGAATCCAGTTATCCGTACTCATTAACATGTAATATACCCCCAGGACATTACACCTTAGCAAGCATTGATAGGGAGTTCACAACAATAGCAACCCTTAAAGCTAAATTGATAGGTAGCGGCTCCCTATTTAAGACTATGTGTAGGACTCAAGCAATATTAGAAACGGAAGTCGATCTAAGCAACTTTGCTAACATAGCTCTAAATAATCACCATGTATTAATAACCGGAGACTTAAGGAATAAAATCAGAGACGTAGCCTACATGTTTGGAATGGATTTCATTACTTATGAATCGATAATTAAATATTTAAGTGAGGTGTAGCTGTAATGAGTAATTTTAGGGTAGCTATAGGTTCTGATGACAATTACTACATAGCAAATTATGTGGCCAACTACGTGAAATCTAAAAGTTTTAATATAGTGTTAGTTGGTAGCCTTAAAAGCGGAAAGCCAGAACCTTGGCCGCTTGTAGGTTATGAAGTTGGTAAGCTAGTAGCATCGAATGCAGTCGATACTGGGATTGTGATATGTTATACGGGGACGGGAGTCTCAATAGCCGCTAATAAAGTTAAGGGTGCCAGGGCCGCCTTATGCTTCGATGCCAGAACAGCTCAAGGAGCTAGATTGTGGAACGATGCTAACGTACTAGCTTTAAGTGCTAGATTACTTTCAGAAGAAGTAGCTAAGGAAATAATTGACGCGTGGTTTTCGGTAAGAGAACCTGATCCTTCAGAGTTAAACAATATAAAACTACTCAAAGAGTTTGACATTTAAGTAGTTTTCCTACAATTTTTCTAAATAAAACAAAGCTACGCTCGCTTCATGTTTTTCCACATGATAAGAAGTAAAGGTATACCTAGGGCAGAAAAAAGTGAGAGAATCCATAGACCCGCTTCGTAGCCGCCCGTTGTATCGTATGATAACCCACCAATCATTGGACCAACGAACATTGAGACGGTAGATGCCGTTAGCAGTAAGCCATAATTACTCCCGAGATACTTCGACCCCCACATAATTATGGCTATCAATGGAGTGAAAGCTACGTTAGTTCCATGAATGAGTCCTACTACGGAAGCCCCTAAATAAGCAGATATAACATTCCTATACGACGGGAATAGAATAGTATTTAAAGTCGATAATAAATAAATAGCGAGTAAAATTTTATGGATGCCAACACGTTCAGATAAACCACCCATTAAAATTCTACTAAAGAAATTAACGGCTGAGTAAATACTTACTCCAATAGAAGCCACTAAAGGTGAAACCCCAACATATTGAACCATAAATGGGGTTAAATGAGATACTGCGAAACCATCTATTAAGCTTGTAAAGAATATCATAAACCAAGCAACATAAAAGACCTTACTCCTTAGTAAGTCTAAAGGACTAAACGATTTAGTTTCCTCATAAGAGTTCCTTGAAGGTTCATCAATGATTAAGGTAGCTAAACCCATAACCACCAAAGATATAAAACCTAATAATAGTAAAGTGAACCTCCATCCATAATAGCTAGTCAAAAATGATGTGATGGGGGCTAATAATAGTGTTCCTAAGCTATAACCGCCCGACGTTAGGCCAGCAGCCAGACCTCTACGAGAATTATAAAACCATTTAACGCTTAATGTAACTGCTAGTACATAACCTAATGCGTGGCCTATCCCATATATACCGGCGTACGAGATCGTAAGCATTAATATGTCTTGAGATAACGAAGTTAGGATTAAACCAAAACTTGAGGCGGAGGTGATTAAGATTAACGTTAAGCGGAGCCCTATTTTACACTTGATGTAGTCTATACCTAAAAAGCCAATTATATTCGTAAGTGACATAATGCTAAATGGCAATACTGATAAAGACCTTGAAATATTAAAATCCTGCTCTATATATGGTACAAGGACCGACCATACATGCTTGAACCCTAACAGGAAATTAATTGACACACAAAATAAAAGAATTAAAAACGGATTATATCTAAGCCTCATAACAAACACGTCAAAATTTATTAAATAAGGGCGAGTCCGAGATTAATTAATGCACGCTTGAGTTCCTCTTTCTCCTTATCTGTAAGAGTAGGTAGAGGCTTACGTACCGGTCCTGCAGGAAGACCTAACATACGGAGAGCCTCCTTACATGGTGCAACATAACCAGGCTCGTATTCAAAGAATTTAAAGATTTCCTGCAACTTAACATGGATTTCGAAAGCTTTTGCGTAATTCCCATTAATGAATTCCTCATAAAGCTTCACCATATGTTTAGGAACTACACATGCTGCCGTGGAGAATATTCCGCGCCCGCCAATGCATAACGTTGGGTAGAACTGACTATCAATACCAGTTAGGACCGATATCTTATGCCCTACAAGTCTTATAATCTCGGATGTTTGACCTATATCACTATTACTTTGCTTCATACCTATGACATTATCAAGTGATGCTATTCTAACCATTAACTGTGGAGTTATATTATGACCGGTATATTCTGGATTATTATAAACTATTACCGGTATTTCGGAATTCTCCGATAAGATCTTATAGAACTCAAATAATGACTCCTGAGGTAATTTATAATAATATGGTGGAGTGGATATTACCCCATCAGCACCTACATCAACTGCATGCCTAACATAGGTTAAAGCCTCTTTAAGATTGCAGGATGAGACACATGCAATTACAGATATGTTGGAGGGAGTATTTTCCCTAACTACCTCAAGCACCTTAAATCTCTCCTCAGGTAGTAAATGTGGGAACTCACCATTCCCACCCGTAGTCATGATGCCATGAACGCCATTAACAACTAAGTAATCAGTTAATGTTTTTAAACCATTGACATCAAGTTCGTAATCATCCTTAAAAGGGGTTACGATAGCAGTAATCACCCCGCTTAAAGTATCCTTAGATAGTCTCATATTATGAACCGAGTTAATACTTCAGCATAACTTAAAATATCTTTAACTTCCTATAAGTTAGGGTGATGTTTTGAGAGGTACTGAAATATTGACGCATGTAATTGTATTAATACTCCTTACAGTACTAGCAATTACTAATGTTTACTATCCGCAGTTCACGTTCATAACTTTATTAGTTTTTATGGGTTTTATTACCATAGTAGTATATAGCGGCTATAGAGCTTCTAGAAAACCCCCTAAAATATTTGATGTTGTTGCAGATGAAGTAAAACGCGGTAATATCTTATTAGAAGTGGATAATGATGAAGTATCGAAACTTCTGGAGAAGGATTTTATATTAATGGATGAGATACGGAAGTATAGCTATAGGAGTCTAATAGAGTCTTCTGGAATTCTTTTGGTATTTGCTTGGTATTTCGTGTTCTTCTACCTTATATTACCTAGGTTCGTAGGTGCGGAAGACTTAGTAAGATTTTTTGTGTACCTCCTGGGTTACCTAATCCCGTATATCGGATATGTGGGGTTAGATCTAATCCCTCGGAGAGCTGGAAGACCTGTAACCTACGTCTTGAGAGGTTATGAGGTTTACGACACAGGAATAGTTTCCGCTAGTCAATATATAGTAATTAAATTTCCTTTAAGTAAGGAGTACGTTGTTAAAGAATTCAATAAGAGGAAATGTGTGGAACTGTCCAAGAAATTTAAAGGGTATAATATTAGGTTCCTTCTTTACACTAAAAACTTATCCAAGCTAACAGAAATTATAACTAACTACGGGAAGATAGAACCTACCCCAAGCTAACCAATAATATATAAATTTTTAATTACTGGATACGAAAATTTCATTGGTGATTATAAATTGAAAGTTGTTAAGTTTTCAGAAGCAGCTGAATTTCATCACCCAGAAAACCCATTACGTAGAGTTAAAATCTTTGGTAATCCAGCATTACTGGGCATTAAGAATATGAGTATTGGTATGGGTGTCATGGGTCCTGGCGTAAGGGTTCCTCTCCATAAGCATGAATGCGACGAAATGATGTTCATACTTCATGGAGAGGGTAAATGGTTTACGAAGGATAAGGAATACAATGTAACGCCATATACAGTAATATATGCAGAAGCTGGCGAAGAACACGGATTCGAAAATACCTCAACATGCCAGTCACTTGAGTTCTTGTTCGTCTACTCTCCGCCAGGTGGTGAAGAACCGATATTTAAGAACTTTATTAAAGTTAAGGATTTTACCTATAAAGGAACTTAATCAGATAAGGTTGTAATCATTAATTTTTTAAGACTTTATACCATAAACTTACGGTGTAGTATTTGAAATTAGTTCGATTTAGAGTAGGAAGCTATGTGGATTGGGGCATAGTTATAAACGAATACATATGTGATAGAATATATTTAAGTAACTTATCTGGATTAGAACTTCCTAAAGATGCTATATCTTTCCTAACAGATAAGGAGTCACTTACTAAAGTTTCTAATATATTAAATAAAGTTAAACTAGAGAATTGCATCAACTTAAGCAGTGTTAAACTACTTCAACCAATACCTAAACCATCTAAGATGGTGTTCATAGGTCTGAACTACTTAGACCATGCAAAGGAGGTCGGTATGGAAATACCTAAAGAGCCTGTAATATTCTTGAAGCCTCCTTCAGCACTCATAGGTCCCTACGACGATATAGTACTTCCGAGACGCTCTAAAAAAGTAGACTACGAAGGCGAATTAGCAGTAATAATAGGTAGGCATGCTAAAGACGTCAGCAAGGAGGAAGCCCTAAATTACGTCTTAGGCTATATGGTCATGAATGACGTAACAGCTAGAGATGTCCAAAAAGCTATAAGTCAGTGGGATAAGGGCAAAGGTTTCGATACTTTCGCACCATGCGGTCCTTGGATAGTGACAGCAGATGAGATTCCTGACCCCCATACAGTCAAAATTACTACTAAAGTCAACGATGTAGTGAAGCAGGATTCAGGAACATGGAATATGATATTTAAAGTACCTGATCTAATACAAGATATTAGCGAGGTCATGACCTTAGAACCTGGTGATATTATATCTACAGGAACCCCAAGTGGTGTCGGATACGTTAAGGGCGAGTTCCTAAGTCCTGGCGATGTAGTTGAAGTATGCGTTGACAAAATAGGATGTATAAGGAATAAGGTTGTTTCGAAAAGCCAGTGATACATCCTTTTCAGCTCTTAACATCAACTTAATAACATAATAAATAATTAAGTGATCGTTTTGAGAAGGATCGACATTTTCATAGGATTTCAACATATAATTAGTTCATTGACTAGAATACTGTTTGTCTTAAGTCTCATTATACTCATCCCGGCAGTAGTGGGTATGATTTATGGTGAAATCTACGCGGTTAGGGTAATGCTTCTATTAGGTATCCTCCTGCTTACACCTTCATACATAATATCACGCATACTCGGTCCGCCGACACAAATAAACTTAAGTAGTGCTTTATTGATAGCTGGCATTAGTTGGTTAATAGTTCCCTTAATTGGTGCCTTACCATATTACTTTATATGTAATACATCATTAATTAATGCGTACTTCGAAAGCATGTCAGGATTCACAACAACGGGCATGACTATATTCAGTAACATTGAATCTCTCCCTAAGACCATCCTCTTTTGGAGGTCCCTTACGCAATGGGTTGGAGGTCTCGGTATCATACTACTATTTATAATAATTGCAGGACCTCTGAGTGGTATAGACTTACTTAGGCTATATACTGCAGAAGCTAGGGAATTGAAGCTCAGAGCTTCAACTTGGGTTACAGTTAGAGATCTATGGATTATTTATCTATTTTACACGGCGGTATGTTTTTTGCTACTATGGATGTTTGGGATGAATCTATTTGATGCTTTAACACATTCATTTACGGCAATAGCAACTGGGGGATTCTCAACCAAGGATAACAGCATAGCTACTTATAATAATCCTACTATAGAGTTAATTCTTACAATATTTGAGTTCCTAGGTGCTACGAGTTTCGTAGCACATTACTCACTCTTTAAGTTTGGTCCTCGAGCGTTCTTTAAGTACTACGAAGTACGTTACTACCTATTTCTCTTATCCACATCATCTTTAGTTATTATGGCTGACCACATCCTTAATAGAGGCATGGATATTTTAAATGCTTTTAGGATTTCTACTTTCCAAGTAGTCTCTATGGTTACGACCACAGGCTATTTAACATCAGACATTAATCTCTGGCCCCCACTCTCTAAGTTTCTAATAGTTGTGCTTATGCTTATAGGTGGTAATCTATGCTCTACCGGAGGTGCTATTAAGTTAGGTAGGATAATCATAGCTTTAAAGGTAGTAGTAAATCAATTAGAGCACCTATATCTCTCACCTTCTACGGTAAAACCCGTAAAAGTCGACACGCATATGCTAGAAAACGAGGACATAACTAGGATCTTCACTTTCCTCACCATATACTTCGCACTACTAGGTTTTGGCACCCTTATCTTCACATCCTTCGGATATGAACCTTTCGCCGCTCTTTCAGCTGTAGCTTCAGCGCAGGGCAATATAGGCCCTGCTTACGTATCGCTCCTGGATATGGGTGAACTACCGAAGACGCTACTAATAATTCATATGTGGTTAGGTAGATTAGAATTACTGCCAGCTATAGCTGTTTTTATACCGCAGATGTGGATCCAGTCAAGAAGGAGAATATTATAACAACTATTCAGCTGAAAAATAGTTATATATGTTACTAAGGTCTATAATTGGGTGACGTAATGCTAATTTGCGGCAACTATACTTATGATCAGCTACAGGCTATTTTGGGGAGAAGTATATACATCATTGACTTCGACGGCGTCATAGTTCATAGATTCACTCAAGTAATGGACTTCTTAGGTGCTAGGAAAGATTTAGCAAAAGCTATGATTGAGAACGGATTTGAAATCGATATTATTAAGAGATTTACCGATCCCTACGAATTACTTAAATTATGCTACGGTGATTGGGGAATTCATAAAAAATTTGAATTATTTTCAAAGATTTTAGAACGTTACGAATTACATGCAATTCCTAAAGTAGTTGCGGATCTTTACGCGAATGAATTACTTCAGTTCTTAATAGACAAAGGTAAGACGATATATATCTCATCACTACAATCAACTTTAGTAATCAATCAGATCCTTAGAAGGATAGGGATACCCACGAACTTAATTAAAGTTTGCGGTAGAGATGTAGGCGGTAGACCAAAACCTTATCCAGACCAGCTAAGAAGTTTAAACGGCGGAAATGCCGTAGTTATAGGGGACTCACTTACAGACGGCTACTTAGCCAAGAACATAAATTCGTACTTTATAGGACTGGACACCGATGGATATACCTTATACGAACTTTGCGATGTAGGAGCAGCCGCAATATTTAATAGTTTAGAGGAATTACTGACTTATATCCCTCGTTAAAACATCCTGAAAGGATTATTGTAAAGAGTCCTGAGTAACACGACTGACTTCCCCAACATTCTCCACTCTAATTGTATTATTCGCTATATCTATTACACTCTCGTCATGGGTCACAACTATGATCTGCTTTAGTGATTTACTCAATTCTCTAATTATATCAAATATCTGCCTACGCCTTTCATCATCTAAATAGACTGTAGGTTCATCAAGGATTAAAGTTGTAGGGGATCTCCCCATGATTAGTTCAGCAAGTGCTAACCTCAAAGCTATTGAAATACCGACCTTCTCCCCACCGCTTGCGTTATTTATGGGTAACTCACCGCCTAATACTCTAATACGAATCTGAAACTCCTCATTAATCTCTATAGGTCTTAAACCTAGTTTAACCAGTATTCTATTAGTCCTTCTCTCTAACTCATCCCTAGCCATCTTAGTTAATTCCCTAGCTATCAAACCATTCTTGCCTAAGTACCTATTGAAGAATTCATGAATCAAAGTATATGCCTTAATCTGGTTCTCTAATTCAGCAATTCTCTTCTCAGACTCCTTAACTTCCTCTCTTAAAATTTTAGCCCTTCCGTCTAATTCCTTAAGTACCGCCTCAAGTTCTGCGAGCCCTCTCTCAGCATCAGAAATTTTCCCCCTAACACTTTCTAACTCTTGGTTTAACTCCCTAATTTTCTTCATTAATTCCCTCCTCGAAGAATCCGCATCTTCCAACTTCTCGAGAACCTTAATATTTAAATCTAATTCCATGAAAATACCTCCTAACCTGCCTTGTAAGACCTCAATATCTTGAAGAGATACATCACTCATTAATTCGTTTCTTAAGTTACTGAGCAACTCTAACTCACCCTTGATCTTATTTAATTTATCTTTCTGGGAACTAAGGTAATCAGCGCATTTATCAATTAAATCATTAGAAGTATTTTCAAAACTGTCTGAGAGATTCCTACATATCTGAATCGCTTTATCGCTTAAACTATTAAGCTTTTCACGCATCTCAGAAATTAACTTCTCTAGAACCTCGATGGTATTAGCTAATTTACCAAGCCTATCTAAATAGCTTTGAAGATACTCTATTTTCGTCTTAATGCTTGAAGACTCATTACTTAATTCTTTAATTTTCTCGATCAATTTACTTAATTCGCGGGACAGATTCCCCTTTATAACTGCTGGCTCCTTTATTAGAGAACCACATATAGGGCATTCCTTCGTTGATTCGAACTTCTCAATATACAAGGTATACAAATCCTTAAGGGCCTTACCACGACTAATAGACTCGTTCAACTCATCATTTCTTAACATAAGCTCCTTAAGTAATGTATTGAGGGATTCATAGTTGCTTACGTGCACACCTAACTTACTTGATATGTTTTGTAGTAAAGTATCGAACTGATTTTTATAATTTAATAGTTCCTTTATTCTCTTTTCGTACTCTACCCTTACTCGTAAGTATTCATTGATGTCAAAACCTTCTAAAACCTCAAGCCTAACCATTAAGTCCTGCAACTCTTTAATCCTTTTAGCGATGATTAATGCCCTTAACTTATCCACTAATTCCATAGCCTCGTTGGCTAACCCTACTTTCTCATAAATAATTTCGTGTTTCTTCCTTAACTCATTTAATATTAGATTAAGTTCGGATAGTTTTGAGGTTAGGGTAACCTTTCTAGATTCGAGTTCATTTAATTCACGTCTCTTAGTATTTAGTTCATCTCTTTCGCTTTCAAGCCTACCTTCTAATTTATCTTTCTTATTGGTGAATTTCTTTACAACTTCTAGGGATTTTTCCAAGTAGCTTAAGCCTAGTAGGGAGAGTATCCATTCTCTTCTTTCAGAATCTGTTATATCTACGATTTTAGTAAGTTCGTCCTGAAGCGATATTATAGTACTCCTCACAACGTTCCTTAGGTCCCTAACACTTACTACTGAGAGACCTAAAATTTTACCTAATTCACTAACAACATTAGAGACCCCTACACTTTTTGCTTTTCTAACACCTTTCTCTACCATGTACAGAGTTGCCTGAGCTGGAGCGTCGACATTTATCTCCTTAGTAACCTGATACCTAGTACCGCCAACTTCTAAGGATACCTCAATCTCGCCTCTCTTCTTGCCCCTCATGACTAAGAACTCCTTCTTACGCCCCCTGATATCTATAGTTGCATCCGTAAATAATGCTGTATATATAGAATCAATTATTGAGGATTTACCAGCACCATTAGGTCCTACGATTGCCACTATACCGTCAGGAAATACGGCTTCAGAGTTCTCATGTGAGAGGATATTAGTTAGTTTAACGTGTCTGATTATCATTTAGACCTCACCAATTTTTCTAATTTACTTATTAATTCCTGATCATTCAGTAATGATGTAATAAGTGCGTCGATAAAACCTTCATCCTCGCAGCCCTTAATTACGGTTAAGACGTATTCAGAGATTTTAGGGTCTTTCAATAAGTTACGTACGACTGACTCAAGTGTTGGTGCAGGCGTTATTTCCTCATGCTCTGTTTCTTCATATTCTTCAAAGATGCTAGGAGTCTCTAGTTTATATGTGAGTATCTTACCGCCCTCCCTTAGATTTCTAAGATAATCAATTACAGACCTAGCACTCATATCAAGTAGGTCTGCATTACTTACCTTAGCGTAAAGTATTGGTGGCTTAGAAAAACTACTGAAATCCACCTTACTTAGAAACCTTATCAACTCACCATAAGTACTTGATTTAACCACTAACCACTTCCTAAACTTACTTAACTTAATCCAACTTACTTCTACATCTTCCTTACTTAAATCAATTAAAGCTACAAACCTCTCATCACTACTTTCTAGATAATCTACCGCCTCAGTAGACCCAGGGTAAACTACTGGAACACCACTATACTCACTTACGTATCTAATATGGTAATCACCTAGTGCTACGTAATCGTAACCGTCACACCTTAACTCGGGTATTGAAAGATGAGCCCCAGGTATGTTTAATTCCTTAAGTAGTAGGTGAGCCATTAAAACTTTCTTCTTAGTATCTGGTTTTTTAATGTACTTTATGTGTTCCTGCATTGATAAAGGATCAGCGTAAGGAATGGCTGTCACCCCTAAATCACCGCTACGTAAGTTTACAACTACTGTTGCAGGCTCGCGAATAGCTAAAACCTTAACCAATCCTGCCTCTTCTAATACTCTTAAAGGTGAGAGCGATGACGTCTTAGGTTGATCATGTTGCCCAGCAATAACCAGGAATTCTATATCGGCATTACGTAATTTCTTTAGGGATTTAAACGCGTAAAAATATGTTTGGGGATCAGGATCAGGTTCATTGAATAGATCCCCGCAATGCATGACTGCGTCAATTCTTTCTCTAATAGCGATCTCGATAACCTCATCAAAGACTTCATAGAAATCTAATTCCCTTTCCCGTAATTTACCTGGTTTATTATAACCTATGTGGGTATCAGCCACATGTAATAAACGCATTATTAACTACCCTCCCAATCACTAACAATGTTCTGTCTTTCTAAAGATTTAATAACTCTGTCTCTATTCTCCCTCCAAATCCTCACTATATCCGGTGTGGTACCAACTTTCTTACCGTAGTGTTTATCGACCTTAACGTATGCAGGGTACTTACCTACCCATTCACCCATTAATACAGCATGCCCGGGAGGAAGTGTTGGAAGTATAGCGACGTATTCATCACTTAACACATCAGTTAATTCCATGACGGTTAATTTATCACCGCTCTGAACAAGTTTTAAGAAGGCATAGCTCTGCACCTGAGACACCACATTAACATCTAAAGCTCTAGGCCTCTGACTAACAATTGCTAACATACCGCCGAACTTCCTGCCCTCTCTGATGAACCTCTGAAGAGCTTCTTTAGATTTAGTTACTCCACTACCCAAGAATAAATGAGATTCCTCAACAACCAATAAAGTTGGTATCGCAGTAAAATTGCTACCGCTTTTACTACCTTCTTTAAGATACCAGAGGAGGTCCTCAACAATCACTTTAAGCATATAGTCCTTCTCCTCATCAGTAAAAGTAGATACATCAACAATTATTATCTTACCATTACCTAATAACTCACTAACCTTACGTGCCTCTAAGCTAATCCTATGCCATTCAAAGAAATCATCAACTTTATCCTCAACGTCGGGCACTACCTTTTCTTTACCCTTAGTACCTTCCCTAATCAAGTAATCCTTAAGAAGTTCCTTATAAGCCTCTATAGGGTCAGCGCTATCTACATTTTTCCTTTCCTTATAAATCTCTTTAACGACTAATACATAAGGTTTCCTAGACATGGATGTTGCTTCACGAATTTCGTCATTTAATTCCTTTAGCGCGTTTCTAAGGAGTCTTTTTTGCTTTGATGCTGTTGCCTCCGGAATCACGAAGTTAACAAGTAAACCTATCGGAATTTCTATAGGGTTTATTGCAGCATCATAAACAATAACATTTACAGCTTTTGGATCCATACTTTCTAAATTACTGTATTCACCATGAACATCAAATATAATTACTGAACCCCCTATTTGCGCTATTCTATCAGCTAATACCGCCACAAGATTACTCTTTCCTGAACCTGTAGTACCTGTGATTAATAAGTGCTTAGCTAATGAATTAACATTAACCCTAACCCTCAAGTCCTCAAAACCTACTAGGGAACCTACTTCTACACCTGATTCTAAGTCACAACCATATAACATCTTCAAATGTTCAAGTTCTGCTAGGTACACAGGCGTTTCAGGAGGTGGTGGATATCTCGGGGCTTCAGCACGTCCATTACTTATATCAGCTATAATTATTGCCCTCATATAGCTCTCGCTCTTTAAATCTCCAAGGGATGTAGAGACCCTCTCGTATGCTAGGAGATTCGGGGTTGTTACTATCGGAACAACAGACCTATATATACATGAACCTATAATACCTATGATTTCCCTTTCCCTTTCCTCATATGTTGGAGGACTCCTAACCTTAAACCTTAAGTATATATAGGTCCCTGAAGGTATAGGAGTCAATGCTTTGACGTCGACCTCGGTAGGTGTTGAATGCTCACCTACTATACCTATGGGTTGATTCATAAGAACTCCCCCAATAACTCACGTCCTGTAGGAATAGACGAAAGACCTAATTTATAAAGTAATAGCCTGAACTCTGTACCACTTATCTTGCATTTGTTGTGTGTTACTTTAAGTGGGTCAGGGTAGCCGCTAAGGGAATACGGATATACGTTACTCATGAGTTCTATTAATTCATCTTCATCTATCTTACCCGGTATTGATATCTGATACGGTTGAGTAATCGGGTTAAACCCGACGTAAGTAATTGTAATAGGTGTTATACCACTAAAATCCGCTTTTAACTCCGTAAGCGGTTTCGGCAAATTCTCACGTTCAACATAAATAGGTTTAAGCATGTAAGGAGTTCTTGGGAGCCTACCATACCTCCTAAGAGCGTTAATAAGTATTAAGTCGTTTACGTTTGACTTAATTCTTTTAGGAACATCACCAGATAGCAACGTATCTACGTAATAACTCCTCATGAGGGTTTTAGCTATAAATAAAGGCTTGGCCTTATTTAGAATGCCCGTAATACCTAGGAAAACATCATTCCATATATCCTTAATACTTTTATAAGAGTCTGGGTAAAAACCTCCAGGGATTGGTCTCTCACTATACCCCCAAAGAAATGAAATAAGGGAACCATCAAAGAGAATAATATCGCCATCACCAACTAGTTCAATAACTGAGCGTACCTCCAAAGCCTTAGATATTAATTGCAGAATTCGATCAAGTAATTCATAAGGCACAACCTCAGAAGTTGGTATGTGATAACCTGCCAATGACTTAATAATCAACTTAGTCATTGAAGGTGATTTCAGGGATGCTCTAAGCGAAGTGGCTTGCACAGCATAGATAGTTGCCAGAGATAACTTCTTCACAACCCTACTCGAATCGCATGCAATAACATCCACAGGCTCATCCAATCCGGAGGTCCTGAGAGGATAAACATCAATATCACGTAAGTACCTAGTCAAAACATCTATAGAGTTAACTCTATTAAGTAAACTATCCATAGCTAAAGAGAGATCATTAATTAATAAATCATGTAACGGGATCCGAAACCACCTACTCTAAATAATATACTAAAAATTTAAAATGTACCCATCCAAAAGACCGTACCTACTATAAAATAACTACATAAATAAAAAATTTTTAATTTATTAAAAATTAAATATCTTGGAACCCTCTTCACTGATAAACCAGCATAATAACTTAGAGTTATTGACATTTCCGATTTAGAGGTGAATCCTATGTTACGCGAGATCGTAGTAAAGAAAATAACTAAACTACATAACGTCGCCAGGATATTCAGGTCCTTAGCCATTTACTCATTCATATACGGAGTTATAGGTATATTATTATATATCGCTTTCGCTAGATCTAATATAATCTTAATTGACTCAATATTATGGGTCGTAGACTCAATATTATACTTAACCCTCTCCATAATTTTGAAAATAATTAGTATAAAGACCGTAAATAGTTATAGGTATGAACTATTAAGAGTTGAAGATATCTTATCTCTAATTATTTCGATAATAACGATAGCGATTACCGTAAGCTTAATACCTAGTGCTATCTCTAATACGGAAATTACACCACCTCCCTTTACACTCTACTTAGTTGGTAGCGCATCACTTTCATACATCTTCAGCAAACATGTCCAACGAAACAACCTTTACGGTAAGATCATAATTAGCGCGACCGCTTTGAAGACATGGATAGATACCATAATAGAATTAGTAAGTGCTACAACCATACTAATATCTTACGCTCTAGGTACGGCATTACTCGAAAACTTAGCATTCATAGCAGTCTCAATATACGCTATTAACTGCTCCCTATCCATGGTTTGGAAGTCAATCCTTAATCTACTAGACGTAAACTATCCTAAAGACCTAAAATATAGAGTAAATGATATAGTGAGGAAATACGACGGAATTCAAATGAGGAAAGTATTGATACGAAATTTAGGCAGTTTCGTTGAGGTCGAGCTATGGGTTGCCTTTCCTAGCAACCTTACATTAGTTTCAGCCCAGTACGTAATTTCTAGAATCGCTAAGGAAGTAGTAGTGAGAATTCCTGAAGTTATTAAGGTGTTAATAATTGCAGTACCTAAACTTCAAAAAATCGAACATGACGCAGAAATTAAACCCTTAAATAATACTATAAAAGGAATCCCAATTAGTTCCAAGTTTAATCCGTAGTCACTTCATCTCCTCACGACATATATAAGCAATAGCCTCCACTTCTACATCAACACCCCGCGGCAAATTAGATACCTCGATCAAAGACCTTGCAGGCGGGTTAACTCCGAAGTACCCCGAATATACTTCATTAAATATGTGAAATAATTTAATATCCTTTAAGAATACAGTGACTTTAACTACATCTTCGAGTCTAGCTCCAGCTGCTTCAATAATTGCTTTAATATTCTCTAAAACCTTCACCACCTTGGTCCTGAAATCACCTTCAACTAGCTCACCAGTACTAGGGTCTATAGGTATTTGACCTGAGATAAAGAGTAAACAACCAGCTATAACGCCTTGACTGTATGGTCCTACCGGTTTGGGAGCCTTATTAGTGGTTACAATTCTAACCATATCAAACACCATTAAGTTATATTTTAGAGAAACTTTTAAATTACAGATGAAGGCATATTTGGTGTTTACGTGAAGTTATTAATAGTATCTGACATTCATGGAAATGCCGATGCTTTGAAGACTTTACTAGATGTTGTTGAAGGATGGGATTATATATGGTTCTTAGGTGATTTAGTTGATTACGGACCTGAACCACATGTAGTGATAGAATTAGTTAAGGACTTAAAACCTGACTTAGTTCTGATGGGTAACCATGACTATGCAGTTGCCTACAATACTGACTGTAGATGCGCCCCCGAACTTCATGAGCTAAGCGAATACACTAGAGTCAATATATCCCTAAAGCTCTTAACTAAGGATCAGATAAATTGGCTTAAGAACCTATCACTGAGACATAATACCTCATTAGATGGATTAAAGGTATACGCGGTCCACGGATCTCCAAGGAATAATCTATACGGTTATTTAAAACCTACACTCCCCCTAGATGAGATCAAATTAGCCTTAACCCCCAACATATATGCGGTTAGACCTGATTTAGTTGATGCTGACTACGTCATTGTCGGACACACGCATATCCCTATGGAATTATCAATCGAAAATTTGAAAGTGCTAAATCCTGGAAGTGTCGGCCAACCAAGAGATGGAGACCCTAGGGCTTCTGCCCTAATCCTTGATTTAGATACTAAAGAACTTAAATGGTATAGGGTCGAGTACGATGTTGAAAACACTATTAAGAAGTTAATGTCGTTAGGGCTCGATCTGAAATATGTCAAGTGGTTAGAGACTATTCTGAAAAGTGGAAGTATTTTTAAACCAACCTCAACTATATCTTAATCCCTAATTGCCCCGCTAATGAGAGTATGAAGAAGTATGTCGATAGTGCCATGAATATAACAAGTACCACATTCTCCCAGGGCCTAGCCCTTATTTCTCGAGGTAACTTATAATTAAGGTAAATTATGGCGGGAACCACAAATATCCCGACGAAATTCGCAGCATTAGCAGCTATAATAACTAATATAAGCGGTTGGGTTTGATAAAGTGCCCATATCGTGAAGGCTATATATATAAGAAGTATTGTGTAATAAAGTCTCCTAACATCGCCCTTAGACCAACTTCTCACAACTGATGAGCCCCATAGGAGGTCTGTTAAGTTCCTAGGCACAGAATCCACATAAGCTCCTAACGCGGAGCTAAGCATCACTATAAAACCTATTAAACATATCATGTAGTAACCCCAGACTCCCACTATGCTAGCAAATTCATTGGCTATATGCGCTGCAACACCCCACGGAGGTAATTGCTGACCTCTTTGCAATAGGGAAACAGCTATCAACGACGGTAGATACATCCCAAGTAGCGCCCCTGGGAAGAATATAAGCCATTGATCGTAGCTAAGCAGCCTCATCCACCTTCTAAATCTACTTAAATTATCATTATTGAGCCTGAATACTTTACCTGTAGGTGATAGGGAAACTTTCTTACCTCCTATTAATGCTGGAATATAACCGACTATGGAACCCATCCCATAACCCTTGTCTCTATACCAATTCATGAAGATGAAGTTAAGTCCCGCAGCTAAGGCGGTATAAGCCCACCAAGCAGTTATTAAACTCATATCAGCTCCAGGTGGTATATAACCTAGGTTGAAAGTACCTACTACAGCCTCATGAATTACCTGAGCTTTAATTGTTAGTGGTGCAACAATAAATAATAATGTTAGCAATATGAACACTGCAAAGAACCAGTTAACTATTTCTAAAGTCCTCTCTATTTTAGAACCTAATAAAACCGTAACAACACATACAGAAATAATGACCAAAGTCAACAACCTAATTAAATCAGAGTCATTAGCTGTTGGCAACCTACCAAGTATCATAGAACCTAATGCGGTTGCACCTGACCCTGCTATCCCAGCAAGACCCCAAGCACCCCAAGCTACAATTATAGAAGGTAGAAATATGTTCCAGAATTTAGGTCCTGGCGGGACCCTCTTAAGGTAAACTATAGGAGGCTCCCCACAATACATTGAGATCCTCACTAAACAAACATTGTAGATTGTCTGCAGAAAAGCTGAAACTAAAGTAATCCATATCATACCTAAGCCATAGCGTACAGCTGTTGCCGGACCTAACAACCATTCACCACCACCAATAGCAACACCTACAGCTATAACACTAGGACCTAAGACCTTGAGAATTAACTCTCTATTACCTATCTTAGGGACGTTGAAAACCTCTTCAGGAGTAGGTAATTCATCAACTACTTCTACTTCGGTAATCCCAAACTTTATTGACATTTAACGCCTCTACAAGGTAAATATTTAATACTTAAAAATTTTAATTAAATAAATGATTTTAATAATATAATATATTATATAATATATACATTTTATTTAGAGTGTCTTAGGGAGTTCTACGTTCAATTCCTTAGCTACATCTACGAGTAGTTTCCATGTACTCATATCAATAGGAATCCCAATTTTAATTCTATCTTCATATTTTCTATCTTCGGGCTCCCCAGGCACTAAGACTTCATCGAATCCCTGCGTGGGTGGACATGCCTTTATAAGCTTAACTAATGAATCGATGTCCCTCAAATATTCATCGAATCCTCTAAATCTTGCCGGATCAATAGCAAGTACGAAGAATCCCCCCTGAGTAGATGGATGGTTGAATACGTACTTACTTAAAATACCTCCCGAGAGTACTGCCGAAAGCACCTCAACAACTAATGATACAGCATATCCTTTATAGGTGCCAAATGGGAGTAATATACCTTCGTAAGCTTCTTTAGGGTCTGTAGTTGGTCTGCCATCCCTAGTTAGTGCTATTCCCTCAGGTATTTTCTCCCCTTTCAAAGCGGCTAATCTAATTTTAAATGCTGCAATAGCACTCGTAGCCATATCCACTACTATTGGCTTACCACTAGTTGGAAACGAGAAACTTATGGGGTTAGTTCCAAATAGTGCCTGAGCCCCTCCCCATGGAGCTACTCGAGCTGGTGCGTTAACAGTTACTAATCCTATAAGAGCGTTCTTCGCGATCTTTAATGTATAGTAAGCAAGCATACCAACATGACCTAAGTTCCTTGCCCCGACAGCAGCTAAGCCAGATGATTTAGCTTTCTTTATAGCTATTTCAGTAGCTCTAGTAGCTACTGGTATCCCTAAGTAATTCCCTCCATCAATAACTGCAGTGGTTTCAGATTCATTAACGATCTTGATTTCAGCCTTCTCTTTAACGAGGCCCTTCTTAATACCCTCAGTATAATACGGTATCCTAATAACTCCGTGAGAATCAACACCTCTCAAATTAGCTAAAACTAAATGATCAGCAATAAGTTCAGCGTCATCAGGTGATACACCGTATCTCATAAAGCATAGTGCCGTAAATTTTCGTAAGTCATCAGGTAATACCTTAACATACTCTGCCATAATCTCACAATAAGTAATTCCATAGACTAGTTATTAAGTTTAAAGGAGTAAACATATTTAACGTTCTCATCGTTAGTAATATTGGTGTTTATTTGGGAGTATACAGAGTTGATGTCTGTGTCCTAAATGATGATTACTCAGGATTTACTAAACTCCTATCTTCACATGGACTCTCAATATACCTTAAGATCTATTCAGATATAGGTATTGAAAACTTATTACTTGATGTAGGTCCTAGCAACTATATACTGAAGTACAACTCTGAGTCTTTAAACATGGATTTAAGCAACATTAAATCCGTTATACTAAGTCATAGACATTATGACCATACAGGCGGCCTCAAATACTTAATGAAGACCTTCAACAGATTCGATAAAAAATTAACAATAATAGCGCACCCCTGGATTTTCAGACCATCAATAATTTTAACAGAAAGTAAGCAAGAATTCGATAAAGGTATGCCCTACACCCGCGAGGATTTTATGAGGTTTAAAACAAACTTGATCCTCACGAAGAGCCCTATACAGATAGCCGCTTCAACCTATTACCTAGGGGAAATAGGGAATTACTACGACTTGTCTAGATATAAGAAAGATTTCCATACTATCCTGGATGACGGTGAGTTAATTCCAGATGACTTACCTGACGATACAGGCATAGCCATTAAGGTAGAGGGTCTTGGTTTAGTAGTGGTCAGTGGATGTAGCCACAGCGGTGTCGTGAATATTGTTAAGCATGCGTCAGAGACCTTAAAAGAAAATGTTTACGCAGTCGTAGGGGGTTTCCATATGTTGAAGTACGACAGCAACGACATAGTTGAGGCAATGAATACTTTAAGAGAATTAGGTGTTGAGCAGATCTATACAGGACATTGTACAGGATTTAGAGCTGAGAAGATGTTCAGCGATGAATTTAACGATAATTATTATAAGATTCATTCGGGTTTTAAATTCTCTATTAAGGGAGAAAAACCCTAACACATTAATTCATACAATATATTTGGTGATTTAATGTTTGACGTTAACGTAATTTTAGGACTTTCAGTTCAACTCTACGCTATAATGGACCCCATAGCTGCTTTGCCACAGTTCATGAGGATTTTAGAGTCATTAAGTACTAGTGACGTAAAAAACGTGATTAGTAAAACATCCATAGCTATATTCGCGCTACTCACTATCTTCACGCTTTGCGGTAATTACATTTTAATGTTATTTGGAATAAGTATAACCTCACTTAAGATCGCTGGTGGAATAATCCTAATGGCCGTGGCTTTAGATACCTTAATCACAGGTCATAAACCATCTAAGATAGAAGTAGGTGAATATGTAATAGTTCCATTAGCAACACCATTAATTGTTGGACCCGGTACGATGACTTTACTTATAGTATCTACAGGTGTTTACGGCATGGCAAGTACTTTAGTTTCCGCATATATAGCCTTCATAGCTGTTCATTTAACGCTTAGGCTGTCTTCACAGATCCTTAAGTTGGTTGGAGCCACCTTCGTAAACGGGTTAGGTAGATTCATGTCTTTAATTATTGCATCATTCGCTGTTGAGATGTTATTAGGAGGTGTTAAGGAGTTACTGGTTTAAATAAATGCTTTAGAACTACCATCTTTGATTTATTATAAATAGGGTGTTTATTATAGCTTAGTGCGTAAAGAACCGTTAACTATTTCATAAATATTAGTGATTACTTTCTCTAGTTCAGGAATTAGATAATGCGTAGCTATTATTACTGTTGAACCCTTCTTAACAAGCCCAATTAGGTCCTCAAGTAATAGTAAGACTTTATTAAAATCTATATGATTTAGAGGCTCGTCAAGTAATAGTACCTTAGGTTTCACCGCTAAAGCTCTTATTAACGAGATCAACTTAGCCTGCCCAGCGCTAAGCCTTCTAGCATCCTTGTGAAGAATTCCTGCTATTTCATACCTATCTATAAAGTATCTCAATACATCATCTTCATTAATGTTACGTAGCTTAAGACCTAACTCTAAGTTCGTCTTCACGCTTCCTCTAATCATTAAAGCTTTCTCATGGACGTAGACTATGTTTCTCTTTATGAGTAACATTTCTCCATAATCTAAATTCCAGAAATTATGAGTATCGATAAATACCTCCCCTTTAGTCGGTCTATAAATAAGTGATGCTATCTTAAGTAAAGTAGTTTTTCCTGAACCGTTAGGACCTATGATTAGGTGGAAACCGTTACTAAACCTAAGTGTTAAACCCTTAAATACGTAATTTACGTTATCGTAAGTGTACCACACATTTTTTAGCTCGATCTCCACCTAAACTCACCTAAAAACTTCAAAATAATAGATGTTATTAGAACGATGGATATTAACATAAATCCTAACATGAGAGCGGTCTCGTATTCACCCATAGATGTCATGAGAGCTATAGCTGTTGTCAACACTCTAGTACTACCTGCTATGTTCCCACCTACTATTAACGCAACACCTAACTCACCGACGGCTCTGGAAAATCCCATAAGGAATGAGGACATTAAAGACGGGAGTAGTTCCCTTAAAATAAACCGAGTCGCCTCTTTATCGCTTCCCCCTAGGCTAATGACTAATTCTTTTAAATCCTTTACAGCTGTTTCCACGGGTTTAAATAACGTTGAAACTATTACGGGAAGAGCTACTAGGAACTCTCCTAAAATTATGGCATATTGTGTGTAAAGAAGGTTTAGGAAGCCTAAAGGTCCTTGGGGAAATATTAGTAAATAAATCAATAAACCTATGACGGTTGTTGGAACACCTATCAACGCTTCGAATATACTCAATATTAATGTTTTTGATTTTAGCTCAACAACCCTAAGAACTATTGAGAAACCAGCGAGAAATGCTGTAAACGATGCAATGCCTGATACATAAATAGACCTCACTACTATATCTAATATTCCATCGATCATGAACGCCCACCGACTGCGAGATACTCCCAAGACTCACTAACTATATCTTCATATCCCACAACAGGAGTTACTAGTCCTTTAAATCTTTCACTTATTAAGTCTTGACCGTCACTCATAACATAGTTTGCAATCATGGTGATAATATCATTATAACTATTACATGCATTACTGTTGGATGCGTATAGTGAGTAAATGTTAATTAAGTTCTTAGTATCGTTCAGTAATGCTATAGTATTGCGGAGCTTTCCAGAAGTAATTAGTTTAGCGTACGTTCCTGAATCGCTTATAGTGTATCCCCTTATATCATCTGTCATTATAAGAGCTTGTTGCATTCCTTGCCCGATTTCCAAATACCAGCTTCTGCCTTTAGGGTTTAAACCACTTAAATTCCATATCAGGACTTCACGTACGTGTGTTCCTGAGTAATCACCCCTACTTACGAATTTAGTTAACCCTAACTCACCTGCACTATAAATCATCGAAAACGCTTCGATAGTGTTTAATGCTTTTGAAACATTAGCTGGGTCTTCCTTAGGCCCTACGATTACGAACTCGTTAAATCCGACGAACCCCAGCCTACGTATATACCCTTTAACTATTAGCTCATGTTCGAGTGATGGAGCGTGAGTGAATGCTACGCATGTCGTACCATCTGCAAGAAGTCTTAAGGCTTCACCCGAGCCAGCTACGATAACCTCATATCTAACTCCAGCATCATATCTTGCTAAGAAACCATTCATTAAGGTATCTACTAAACCTAACTGATATAACGAAGTAGTTGTTGAAATCCTTATAACCCGTTCATTAAAGGTTATATTATTTACTTGAGGAAGTAAAAACGCAATAATCACTACAATGAAAATAAGGTATTTTAAGTTAACCCCTATCAAAGCGACCCCTACTCATCCTGAGGTCTACCCCTTAAACCCTTTACATTATGTATATGTACATGTTCTCCAGCGATTATGTCTTTAATCGCTATACCGATTACCTCACCATATTTAAGGATCGGTTCGCCACTTCTAATAGCCTTAATAGAGAATTTATGTCCAAAAGGGATCTCATTAACTAATTTAACTATAATTACTTTATCCTCGGCTTGAATCTCTACCTCTTCATTCTCCTTAAGGTTACTCAAGGCTACTGCAACATTATCCTTAGGATTTAATATCAGTGCTTTCCTCAACCAACTCACCTGGATAACATTTCAATAATATCTATATCCTTATCGTTTAATCTCCAACCCATAGCACCCTTAAACTCGTTAATCCTCTCCACCCTTTCAGACTTAGGTATTGCAACAACATTCGGTCTTGATATCAGGTAATTAAGAGCTACTTGAACTGCAGTTTTTCCATACCTAGAACCTATATCAGTTAATGCTTTATCATTAGCTACTAAACCACCTTCGAGTGGAGTGTATGCCTGTATTGTAACCCCCTCACGTATACATAGAGGTAGAAGTCCCTTCTCAACGGACTTATCGTAAACACTATACTTAACCTGATTAACAACAATGTCGTACTTACTAGTTGCTTCCAAAGCTTCTAATAACTCGTTTACCTTAAAGTTTGAGACCCCAATATACCTGCATAAACCTTCATCCACTAATCCTTCTAATAACTTGATTTGCTTACTGACCGGTAACCGAGGATTAGGCCAATGAATAAGTATTAAGTCGACACTCTTTAGTCCCAACCTACGAAGGCTGGCCTTCGCCGCATTAATAACTTCGTCCTTACTAGTGAAGCGTTCAGGAGGTAACTTAGTAGTTATAAATGCATCAACGCCGAATTCTTTAACAACCTTGCCGACAAGCTCTTCTGCTTTCCCTGAACCATAAATTTCTGCAGTATCTATTAGATTAAGACCTAAACTCAGTGCGTGCTTTAAGGCCTTCTCAGCATTAATATAGTTACGGATTCCCCAAGTACCAACTCCTATCGCCGATACGTATTCCCTTGAGTTACCTATAGGCTTTTTATCCATAAAGTCTACTGGAAATAATGGCATACCCGACCAACTATACATTAACATAAACCAACTTTAATATCTTAATTGAAATAAGCACTACTTAAATGACTGAACCTCTACCATTGGTAACAAATATGTTGAAACACTCTCTGCGGTTAAGCAGTTTAGACAAAAATTAAAAAAAGTTTCCTTAAACCTATTACAATTTTTTGATTCCTTCCTTAGAAAGTAACATTCGGAAAGTAGTTTCATGCTCGGCTTCATCTTCCATTATATCTTCAATTATTTCCTCAGTTACGGGGTCTTTCCCAGCAACATAATCATATATCTCCCTATAATGGCTTAAGGCGCATTTTTCAGCCTTAACGCTAGCCAACAACCAACTATCTATATCGAAGGCATCATCCGGTAATTGAGGATATTTACACTTTGATAATTCCCAAATCTCCCTGAAATCCGGCGGATCAACATCAAAGTCCTGCAACCTATCCGCTAATTTCTTAGCATGGTCTTCCAACTCATCCTTACCTATCTCATTAAAAACTCCTTCAAGGTCTTTAGACACGTGACCTCGTAACGCATAACCAGCTATTAAATACATATAATATGCTAATATTTCATCAGCGAAAGCTGAGAGTAGCATTTTAACTAGCTTATCTGAATCAAGTTCCTTCACTTCAGGTCTTTCCGGATATTTCTCAGGAAGGTTTGAGTATTTTTTAGGTTCTGAGTGTAGCATCTAAATTCACAATATTATTACCGAAATCAAATATTTAAATTTAACCATCATATAAATAATGTTTGAAAAATTAAGTGACTAGAATAA